>JAZURW010000039.1:0-15584 GCA_045606405.1 Candidatus Ornithospirochaeta sp.
CAAGATATTGCATGATCTAAGCACGAGAAAGGAAGTAGAGATAATAGAGGCTGAGAGATGCCCTGACCACATCCATATGCTGTGTTTCCATACCACCGAAGCTCAGCGTCTCATATTTCATGGGGTGTCTGAAGGGCAAGAGCAGCCTGATCATATTCGACAGGTTCGCAAACCTCAAGCACCGCTACGGAAACAGGCAGTTTTGGTGCCGTGGCTACTTCGTAGACACGGTTGGGAGAAACAAGGAGGCAATAGAAAAGCACATTCAGAACCAGCTAGTGGAGGACAGAATGTCAAAGAGCTGGAGATGAAGGAACTTTTCGACCCATTTACAGGGGAGCCAGCAAGAAAGAAATAACAAAAGAGAACGTCAGCTGCTTTAGCAGCAGGCGGTAAATTAGGTGCAAGTGGCGGTTATTTCAGTGGCGCATAAGCGCTTGCCGGTAATTAGGGGTTATTACCCCCTTAGGCAAACCACCGGCTCCAACGTAAGGGGGTTAGTTCATCAGTCGGTGGTTATGATTCAAAATAACTGTTTTACGAAGCCCCGTCCAAATCCAGCTTCTTTTCTATCTACGATAATTGCTCTTGATGTCAGAATCATAACCAGAGGAATCCGCTGGCTTTAAGTGCATGTGATAGTGTGCGTTAAAACAGCAGGCTCTCGGTGAATATGAAAGAGCTGGTTGGACGTTTGCTTTCTTTTGACAGGCAAAGATCGTGAAGTGATTTGATGGTCCTGTCTGCTTCCTTTATCGGATAATCGGAGAGAAATATGGTTTTTATGCCCATCTTTGACACTGCCTTGATCACTGGCTCTGAATTGTCGATAAGCACGCACTTTGACTTATCCATCGAGAAGTCCTCCGCGATTATCTCATAAAGCCTGTTGTTGTCCTTCGATAGCCTCAGGTTTCTTGTGTTGTACCATTTGTCAATTTGGAGAAGCTTGCCGAACTTCTTCCTTGCCATTTCTGTCAGAGCGGGGTTTGTGTTCGCGATTGTGGCAACAGAATAGCCTTGATCATGCATTGCCATGACGCCTTCCACTGCGCCAGGCATGAGAATGGCATCGTTATCGAAGTCTGCAATGGCATAGCTGCCTAGCTTGATGGCAAGCTCTGTGTGGGTATAGGGCACACGGTGGAAATCCATGAGAGCTTCCAGAGCCTTCTCAGGTCCTCCACTTCTCAGGATGTCTGACTCAATCCTGTTGATCTCGATATTCAGTTCCTTAATGAGGGATTTGTATGCCTCAATCCAAACTGCCGTTGTATTAACTAGTGTGTCTGTCAGATCAAAGATGACGATTCCTTTTTTCAAAAGTTCCTCCTACAATGAAGATAATTGAAAAAGAAGGAATCGGCAAGTCTAGCTTATTTTTCTTTTTGCACTATAATTTTTGATATCAAAAGCAAATACAGAGGTCGATTTCAATGCCTGTTCGGGAAAGTCGAATTCCCGTCCTGCGACTCTCCTCATTAGGGTGTTCATCGCTCTCGCCTTATCATCATGCTCTGTTATCTCCCTTACCTTTCCAAAGCCTATGAAGGACTCAAAATAGCAAGTCCAGCTGCATCCATCTTCTGAGCCATGGTAGCCATCGAACGATGTGATCGATATCGATATGGAAACACCCTTTCGGAAGGCAGACACCTTTCTTCCTTCCATTGCTGAATGGATATAAAAGGTGAAGGCACCATCTTTCTCTTCGTAGCCATAATTGAGAGGAAGAGAGTAAGGTCCTTCCTCATCCTGTAGGGCAACAGTTAAAAAAGTCCCTTTATCAACGATAGCCCTGATATCCTCAATACTTGTGATTTCTCTGTCTTTTCTTCTCATATGCGCATAAATAAAAGGGCCGAAGCCCTTTTATGTTAAATCAACAGGTCTGAATAAGCCTTTAGCACCTCATCTCCTTCGCAGCCAGCGAGGACCTTCTTTGCGAGAACCTTTCCGAGCTGAACACCTTCCTGGTCGAATGAGTTGAGGTTCCATATGAAGCCTTGGAACATAACCTTGTTCTCATAGTGAGCAAGAAGAGCACCAAGAGCCTCTGGGGTCAGCTCGTCACCATAGATGAGGGAGCTAGGTCTTTCGCCGTCGAACTCCTTATTTGGATTCTCATCGCTCTTTCCGAGTGCGAAGGCGACAATCTGAGCCGCGAGGTTCGCATTGAGCTTTGTCTGGCTGAAGGAACCAGCTGTGATGATATCCTTCTTGTACTGGCAGCTCTTGAAGCCAATGAACTGGAGAGGGATTATATCTGTTCCCTGATGCAGGAGCTGGTAGAAGCTATGCTGTCCATTTGTTCCTGGCTCACCGAAGATAACTGGCCCTGTTGGGTATTCAACCTTTTCGCCGAATCTATTCACATGCTTGCCATTTGATTCCATATCAAGCTGCTGGAGGTGGGCTGGGAACCTTGAGAGAGCCTGTGAGTATGGGAGGATCGCTGTGGCAGGATAGCCTGCTACGTTCCTAAGGTAGAATCCGATTAGTGCATCCATGAGTGCGCCGTTTTTTGTTATATCCTCATTTGTTGCCAGCACATCTTCCTCATGAGCACCGTTTAGGAATCTCTGGAATACATCGAAGCCGAAAGCAAGAGAAAGCACCACTCCTCCGACTGCGCTTGTTGAGGAATATCTTCCACCGATGTAATCATCAATGAAGAAGGATGCAAGCATTGACTTGTCGCTTGCAAGCGGACTTGTCTTTGAGGTTACTGCGACCATGTGCTTTGATGCATCGAAGCCCTCAATTGGCGTGTTCTTGAGAGTCTCGAGAACCAAGTCTCTATTTGTGAGGGTTTCCTGTGTTGTGCCTGATTTGGAGACGAGGATGAAGAGAGTCGTCTCAAGATCGAGCTTTCCGATGACATCAGCTGCGTCATCTGGGTCAACATTGGAGATGAATTCGCCTCTGAGGGCCTCAACTTCTTTGCCCTCTGCCCAGCCCTTGAGTGCTAAGTACATTGCCCTTGGGCCCAAATCTGAGCCACCGATTCCAATCTGGCAGACTGTTGTGAGCTTCTTTCCTGTTGAGCCCACTATTTCGCCGCTTCTGACTTTTTCTGAGAACTCCTTGATCTTCTGAAGCTCTCCTTTGTAGAAGTCGTCTTTGTTCTCGCCGTCTGCAATCACCTCAGAGCCAAGGACATTTCCCCTTGTCAGCTGGTGAAGGACGAGGCGCTTCTCGCCTGGGTTCATCATCTCTCCAGATAGCAAGGCCTTGTACTTTCCAACGAGTTCCATCTCGTCAGAGAGGCTCTGGAGCTTTGCGACGCACTCCTCATCAATTGGCATTGCAGCCCAGTTGTAAAGAAGTGAGCCGCCTAAGGCGATGTTTGCCTCCTTCACTCTTTTTGCGGTGAGGAGAATCTTGATGCTTGCGCTCTTGGAGTCCTTGAGTGCCTTGAAGCTGTTTGTCTTGTCTAAATTCACATAGTTCATCTTGTTAGTCCTTTATCTCTGGGATGCGTGCATTGAAAGATTCTAGAAGATCTTCCTTGGTCATGCCTTCGCGTAGGATTATGAATATTGTATCATCTCCTGCAAGGGATCCTAGAATCTCAGGGAGGGCAAGCACATCAAGCGCAAATCCTACGCTGTTAGCATGTCCTGGGCGTGTCTTGATGACGCCGAAGTTGCCAGAGAATTCAATAGATAGAATTCCTCTTCTGACATCCTGTATGTAGCTTTTCTCTGATTCTGATACCAGATCCTTCTCTGGAAGAGCATAGTAATAACCGGACCAGCCATCGGAGATCTTTCCTACTTTGAGCATCTTCAAATCCCTTGAAAGCGTTGCCTGCGTTACGTTGTATCCTTCCTTTGAGAGCATATCAAGAAGTGTATCCTGATTGTCGATTCTGTTGTTCTTGATCAGTTCCTTGACGGTGGAGAGTCTATTGTGTCTTTCTTTCACGATATACCTGCTATATTAAATATCAAACGCATATTTATGCATTTTGTATACAATAGCATGGCAAAGTGCAGAGCGCAAGAGAATACTTTGAAAATCGGGCTCTTAAGGGTAAGCTAATAGAGATGCTTTATGTTG
This sequence comes from Candidatus Ornithospirochaeta sp., assembly GCA_045606405.1. GTDB lineage: Bacteria > Spirochaetota > Spirochaetia > Sphaerochaetales > Sphaerochaetaceae > Ornithospirochaeta. Next base: position 4,066 of record JAZURW010000039.1, read on the forward strand.
CTTTGACATTGACTTTAGTCCTTGCTCTCATCCTCGCGCTTGCATTTTCCCTAAGTTCAATCCTCAAGTGGAGAAGCGCTCTTGAAGGCGCAGAGCTTGAGCTTCGGAAGGCCATTTTAAGAAAGGCGAGGCTTATTTCATCTCCTTTAGGGGATACTGAGAGGATATTATGCGAAAAGAATGTGCAAAAAGCATTGGATTTGCTCGATAAGCACTCTTTCAGTGGAAAAGATGCCGAATCTTATGATAAGAACATAGAGGTGTGCCTAGATAGCTACAACACTATTGCAAAGCGATACAATAAAAGAATCAGGGGATTCTTTATCCGCTGCATCGCAAGAGCTCTTAGGGTTTGTGAGGCGAAGGAGGTCAAAAGGAGGGGATGATGACAAAAGGCGATCTTTTTGCGTTGATGCTTTCCTTTTTATATGTCGCTGCGATAGTGCTTTTCGCGTTTTTTGCATATTGGCGTCTCAAATGGAAGGGCGAGAGCGTTAGAAAGCTCATACATATTCTCACCTCATGCTGGGTGTTCATCCTCATTTACGCGATGGAAAGCCCTTTTTGCATGATGCTTGGACCGGTGCTGTTCATCTTCATCAATGGCTTCTTTGTATATGGTGGATATGGTGTTCTCCTTGGGATGGGGAACAGAAAGAGGGATAATGGCCTTGTTTATTATCCAATATCGCTTCTGATTCTGGTCATCCTATATTGGCAGTCCGTAATCTCCTCAGGTGCGGTTGTGACTGGCGTGCTTGTTATGGGCTGGGGTGATGGGCTTGCGGCCTTGGTCGGCTCAAAATGGGGCAGGCATAGATATAAGGTGTATCACAGGTGGGAAAAGAGCGCTGAGGGCTCTCTTGCCATGGTTATTGTGTCTTTCATGATAGCAATCATCTTCGGCGGGCTATCTCCTCTTTCCGCTCTCTTTTTAGCGCTTGTCGCCACAGCTCTTGAGAGTCTCACTCCTCTTGGCTTTGATAATATCACAGTGCCTCTTCTCACTTCGCTTCTCACGGAGGTGCTATGTCTTCTTTAGTTGCTCTTCTTGATAGGCAGGTTGATGCGCTCGGTCCTTTGAGGTATTTGGTCTACGCATTCCTGATTCTTGTGATGATATTGATATCGAAAAGGAAGCGCTTTCTGACAACGTCTGGTCTGATTGCGGCAGCCATTTGCGGCTTCATGAATCTCTATATAGGAGGCTTCTCCTCCTTTGTCATCCTTTTGTTCTTCTTCCTTGCAGGCTCTGTTCTCTCAAAAGCGATGAAAAGGGAAATAAAAAGCGAGAAGAAAGGATGCGAGAGAGATGCCACTCAGGTGCTTGCTAATTGCATAGCCTCTCTTTTCGCGCTTTTCCTCTATAAGCTCACACCCTATAAAGAAGCTGCGCTGATTGCATATGCTTCTTCCCTCGCAGAGGCTTTGTCAGATACCTTCTCCGGTGATTTCGGGATGCTTTCAGATAGGGATCCTGTATCGATTGTGACTTTCACGAAGGTGCCAAAGGGAATATCTGGTGGAGTGACTATGCTAGGCTTCATGGGAGGCCTTTTGGGTTCTTTCCTGATTGCATTATTGTATGAAGGGACATACCAGCCATCCTTCTTCTCCCTCTTTTTGATAACTATCTCAGGCTTTCTTGGTTCTGTTCTGGATTCCTTGCTTGGGGCTGTGCTGCAAGTCCATTATCGCGATCGTGATGGGCTTTTGACAGAAAAGGATCATGATGAGAATGGGCCATTTGAAAGGGCAAGAGGAGTGCCCTTCATCGATAACGACATGGTCAACTTCCTATCTTCGCTTTTCTCATTTTCTATTTCATTTTTCATTGCTTCTATTGTAATCTGAGGGTGAATGGGTTATTATCGACATATGTCGGAAAAGGAGCTTTTATGGCACGCCCTCAAAAGAAGAGAAGAGTTCTAGGAGAGCCGGAATATGCCACATTCAATCCTGATGGCATCTCATCAGGCTCCGATGTGGTGCTTTCTGTGGATGAATATGAGGTCATACGCCTTGTGGATTACGAGAGGATGACACATGAAGAGTGCGGCCGGAGAATGGCTATCTCCAGAACAACGGTGACGGAGATCTATGAGAGAGCCCGCTATAGGCTTGCTGAGGCCATTGTGAATGGAAGGCGGCTTAGAATAGAGGGCGGGCACTACCAAATGAGCCAAGATAGACCCCTTTTCGGCCAAATTGAGAAAGCTAAAGGAGAGAGTGCGATGAGAATAGCCGCAACTTATGAGGATGGAAAGATCTTCCAGCACTTTGGACACACAGAGTACTTCAAGATTTACGATGTTGAGAACGAGGATGTTGTTCAGAGCCAGGTTGTATCGACAAATGGCAATGGACATGGTGCGCTTGCAGGTTTCCTGTTGGAGAATGGTGTCGATGTTCTAGTCTGTGGTGGCATTGGAGGCGGTGCTCAGATGGCGCTTCGAAGTGCTGGCATTCAGCTTTTCGGCGGTGTCTCCGGAGATGCGGATGAGGCTGTTAAGGCGCTTCTTGGAGGAGTTCTGAAGTACAACCCTGATGTTAGATGCTCACATCATGAGGAGGGGCATTCCTGTTCCCATCACCATGGGGAAGGCCATGGTTGCTCACACCATGATGGAGATGGCCATAAGTGCAATTGCCACTGATATAAGCGAGTCCTGGGACTCGTTTTTATTTTCTCTAGGGGCTTGATGAGCTGATCGGCCACTCAGCAGGGGTAGTCTTTGTGATATTGTTACAGATGATTATGCCACTGGTGGTTATCCTTAGGGTAAGGAGAAAATATATGGCATTATTTGGGTTTAAGACAGAAGATATAAACAAAGGGTATAGTGAGTACTTGGAAAGAGGGGATGCTCTTCTTGTGGATGTAAGGGGAGAGGATGAGTATGCGAGAGGTCATATACCAGGTTCCTTGAATGTCCCTCTTCCTAGGGTTTCGCAGCTAGGAGAGCTTGCAGACAAAAAGACTCCTGTCTATGTGTATTGCCTGAGCGGGGCAAGAAGCACTCGCGCGAAGCATGAGCTATGCAGAATAGGGTTTGAGGATGTTCGGAATATTGGCGGGATCAGCTCCTATAAGGGGCAGATGGAGGTTGGCGCATGAAGGTAGTCATTGTTGGTGGTGTTGCAGGAGGCGCTAGCGCTGCGGCAAGGCTTAGAAGGCTAGATGAGAAGGCTGAGATAGTCATCTTTGAGAAGACAGGGCATATTTCTTATGCAAACTGCGGTCTTCCATATTATGTTGGTGGTGTGATTGAAAGTGAGGATAGCCTCTATCTTCAGACTCCTGAGAGCTTTTACAACCGCTTCAGGGTGAGTGTCAAGGTAAGCCATGAGGTCCTATCCATTGATAGGGAGAGAAAGGTTGTCAGCGTGAAAAGGCTTTCAGACGGCACTGTCTTTGAAGAGGGTTATGATCGCTTGATCCTCGCAACAGGAGCAAGGGCGATTATCCCGCCTGGCTTTGATCGCGATAATGTTTTCACGTTGAAGACATCTGAGGATGCGGTGCATATCAGGAAGCGAATCGACAAGGGAGGCATCTCTAGGGCTGCGGTGATCGGAGGTGGTTTCATCGGGCTTGAGATCGCAGAGAACCTGGCTGCCAGGGGCATTGACGTCGTGATCGTCGAGAGAAGCCAGCATGTCCTTCCGAACTTCGATGAGGATATGGCTGTCTTTGTGCATCAGGAGATCAGAGGTAATGGCATTAGGCTGTTGCTTGATAAGGGCGCAGAATCCTTTGATGGGTCTGTTCTCTCTTTAGATAGCGGAGAGAGGCTCAATGTGGACTTGGTCGTGCTTTCGATTGGGGTAAGACCTGAGACTGAGCTTGCTAAGAGGGCAGGCCTTGATCTTGGGGTCAAGGACAGCATCAGGGTCAACGATAGGCTGCAGACGTCAGACGAAAGCATCTATGCAGTCGGGGATGCTGTTGAGGTTTGCGAGATTGTGAGTGGGAGACGAAGTGTCATGCCTCTTGCGGGGCCAGCAAACAAGATGGGGCGCATCGTTGCGGATAACATCGCATCCCGCGACAGCAGATACAAGGGAAGCCTTGGAGCATCCATTCTCAAGGTGTTCAAGCTGACTGCGGCTTCTGTGGGAATCAATGAGAGCGTGGCGAGAAGCACAGGTGTGGACTATGACTACATCATCATTTCCCCTGCCTCTCATGCATCGTACTACCCAGGTGGGAAGATAATGACGATGAAGGTTCTTTTCGAGAAGAGGACAGGGCGTCTTCTAGGTGCGCAGATTGTCGGCTATGACGGCGTCGATAAAAGAATAGATGTGCTCGCAACTGCCCTTAAGTGCGGCTTGAAGGCAGATAAGCTGGCAGAGCTTGAGCTGAGCTATGCCCCTCCATTCTCATCAGCAAAGGATCCAGTGAACATGGCAGGCTTTGTTATCTCAAATGTTCTTGAGGGTCTTGTGAAGCAGTTCTCCTATAAGGATATCCCAGAGCTTAGGAAGCGTGAGGATGTCATACTTCTTGATACAAGGACGAGAAAAGAGGTTGAGGGTGGCATCGCAGAGGGCTTTATCAACATCCCGCTTGACGAGTTAAGGGACAACCTGGAAAGAATTGACAAGGATAAGAAGGTCTACGTCATGTGCCAAAGCGGCCTTAGAAGCTATCTTGCGACGAGGATACTCACCCAAAATGGGTATGACGCCTTTAACTTCAGGGGTGGATATGGGTTCTATAGTGCATTGGAAAGGGATGAAAAAGCTCTTAAAGAGGGTTTAGGGACAGGGAAGTAAGGCTAGGTACTTGCCGATTTCCCTCTTTATGTATATTTTTACTTTTGGCAGAAATGCTTTTTGAATGTATATGCACTAAGGAGATATAAAAAATATGGCAAAACAGCTTCAGTTCAACGAGGAAGCAAGAAAGTCCCTCGTTAATGGCGTTGAGAAGATCTCAAGAGCAGTCATGACAACACTTGGCCCAAAGGGTCGCTTGGTTCTTCTTGATAAGAAGTATGGCGCACCTACAGTCACAAAGGACGGCGTCTCAGTAGCAAGGGATATTGAGCTTGAGGATCCATTCGAGAACATGGGAGCACAGCTTTTGAAGGAAGTTGCCTCAAAGACCAATGATGTCGCAGGTGATGGAACAACAACAGCCACAGTCCTTGCTTGGTCAATCACAAAGGAAGGCATGAAGTCTGTTGCGGCAGGTGTCAACCCAATGGGAATCAGAAGGGGCATTGACAAGGCTGTCCAGGATGCAATCGAGGTTATTAAGAACGATGCTAAGGTGATTCAGGATAAGGAAGAGATCGCACAGGTTGCTTCAATCTCAGCTAACAACGATAGAACAATCGGCGATGAGATTGCTAATGCAATGGATAAGGTTGGAAAGGATGGCGTCATAACAGTTGAGGAGTCCAAGACAATCGAGACAACAGTTGACTTTGTTGAGGGCATGCAGTTTGACAGAGGATATCTCTCTGCTTACTTCTGCAACAACAGAGACACAATGACAGCTCTTCTTGATAACCCTTACATCCTCATCTATGACAAGAAGATCTCAAACATGAAGGATCTTCTTCCTCTTCTTGAGAAGGTTGCACAGTCAGGAAGACCTCTCTTGATGATCGCAGAGGATGTTGATGGCGAGGCTCTTGCAACTCTCGTTCTCAATGCAGTTCGAGGAACTCTTAATGTAGTTGCTGTCAAGGCACCAGGCTTTGGCGACAGAAGAAAGGCAATGCTTGAGGATATCGCAGTGCTCACAGGTGGCCAGGTGATTACAGAGGAGCTTGGCATGAAGCTTGAGAATGCGGATCTTCCAATGCTTGGCAGAGCTAAGAGAGTAAGCGTTGACAAGGACAATACCACAATCATCAATGGCGCAGGCGATGTTAAGATGATCAGGGACAGAATCGCACAGATCAAGGTCCAGATCGCAGACAGCACATCAGACTACGACAAGGAGAAGCTTCAGGAAAGACTTGCTAAGCTCGCAGGCGGCGTTGCTGTTGTCAATGTGGGTGCAGCTACAGAGGTTGAGCTCAAGGAAAAGAAGCTCAGAGTCGAGGATGCTCTTTCAGCAACAAGAGCCGCAATCGAGGAAGGTGTCATCCCTGGCGGTGGCGTTGCTCTTGCACAGGCTTGCAAGGTTCTCGAGGATAAGGACCTCTCCGGTCTCACTGAGGAGGAGAAGGTTGGCTACAGAATCGTCGTAAGAGCGCTTGAGGAGCCAATCAGGCAGATTGCTGAGAACGCCGGCATCGATGGCTGCATTGTCGCAGATAGATGCAAGAACTCAGAGAAGGGCGTAGGCTTCGATGCTAACTCAATGAAGTGGGTGAAGATGGTTGAGGCAGGCATCATTGATCCAGTCAAGGTCACAAGATCTGCACTCCAGAACGCAGCTTCAATCGCAGCTTTGATTCTCACAACAGAGTGCGCTATCACAGATATCCCAGCTCCAGAGCCACCAATGGCACAGCCAAATCCTGGCATGGGAATGATGTAAGGCATTTTTTTCAAGATAAGCCCTTCTGAGCGGAGGGCTTGTTCTTTTGCTATCAAGGTTGACCATAGCGCAATTACATGATAGCTTTGTTATTGCTTATAAAGAGGTGATTTAATGAACGTATTAGCATTAATGGCTGCACCAAGTGCAGAATCCGGATCCGCATCAATGATGACATCCCTCGTCACTTTTGGCTTGGTTATCCTCATCTTCTATTTTCTTATCATTCGTCCTCAGAAGAAGAGAGATAAGGAAGCAAAGGCAATGCTTGCTGCGATGAAGAAGGGTGACAGAGTTGTCACAATCGGTGGAATCCATGGCACAATCGTCACAGTCAAGGACAACACTGTTGTAATCAAGGTTGATGATTCAGCTAGGATTGAGTTCTCTAAGAATGCCATCTCAACAGTAACAGCCCGCGATGCAGTCAAGGTTGCACCAAAGGAAAAGAAGGTTGAGGAAGAGACTGCGGCTGTAGAAGCTGAGAATACAGAAGAAAAGTAAAAGATAATGAAGAAGACTGGTCGAATAATGCTGGTTCTTCTTGTGTTCATAGTAAGTGGAATGCTGCTTTATCCCTCGATAAAGTGGCATTTTCTGATACCAGAGGACACAAAAGAGCTTGCTGCTGGAACAAATATGGAGATCAGGGAATATGCTCGCGGACAGGCCAACAAGGATGTCCGCATTCTTCTTTCTATGGCTCAGACTGAGCCAGAGGGGGATATTCCCGAGCAATACAGGTATTTGATAGATGATGCGAAGGCATCCCTTAGAAAGAATGGCAAGAAGGCACCAGAGGAGTGGACATGCTTCACTCTCCTCTCTTCCTTCAAGACAGAATCAGAGTTCTTTGAGGCAGTGGAGAGAAAGTACAGAGATGAGCTATTGTCTGTCAAGGAGCTTTCAAACTATGTCTTGCAGCTGGGACTTGATTTAAGAGGTGGCATGTCAGTTCTTCTTGAAGCTGATGTGGACTCTTATCAGGAAAAGACTGGCATAGCGCTATCTGAGTCGGAGCTTCTTGCGCTTTTGAATGAGGATATTGAGATTCTCAATGCTAGAATTGACCAATTCGGCGTCTCTGAGCCAGACATCAGGCTTCAAGGCACAAGCCAGATTCTCATTGAGGTTCCAGGAGAAGCGGACCCTGAGAGAATCAACTCCTTTTTAAGGGGCAAGGGCTCTCTTGCCTTCCAGCTTGTGGATTCTGCTCTCACAGATAAGGTCAATCAGGACTATCAGAGAAGCCATAGCTTGATTTTCGCAGAGGATGGCTCAATGATCACTCCTTCCTATATTCCTAACGATAAGATTCTTGTGGGTTACTACATCGAGGATGAGTATGGCATTGAAGTCCTGGACAGCCTGGTTGTTCTTGACGCTGCTATTGCTCTTGATGGTTCCCATCTGAAGTCAGCGGCAGTCTCACAGGCTTCAGAGACAAGAGCTCCTGTTGTCAACTTCACGCTCGACAGCGAGGGTGGGGAGATATTCTATGAGCTTACCTCAAGGAACAAGGGAAAGTATCTTGCTGTTGTAATGGATGGCAAGGCCAAGAGCGTTGCGAAGATCAATGAGGCAATAAGGGATTCCGTGCAGCTTTCCGGCGGGTTCACAGACGAGGAGGCTCAGAGCTTGGCCATCACGCTGAAGACGGCTTCGCTTCCAATAGAGCTTGAGGTTGTCTCGCAGCAGGCAATCGGCGCAACCTTGGGCGATGATGCAGTCAAGGTCGCTCTTCTTGCCATAATAGTCGGCTGCGCTCTCGTCTTTGTCTTCATGGCTATTTATTACGGGCCTTCTGGCTTAGTGTCAGATGCAGCTCTTCTGATGAACTTCCTGATGATGATTTCGCTTCTATCGGCATTGAACTTCACCCTCACTCTTTCCTCCATCGCTGGCATAGTGCTTACTCTGGGCATGGCTATCGACGCTAATGTCATCATCTACGAGAGGATGAAGGAGGAAGAGAGAAAGGGAGCTCTTGGATATCAGATAGTGAGGGAAGGCTATAAGGGAGCATTCTGGTCCATCATGGACTCCAATGTGACAACGATAATCGCGGCTTTAGTGCTTTCATTCTTTGGTTCAAGCACAGTCAAGGGCTTTGCCAATACGCTTGCAATAGGCATTGCATGCTCTCTTTTCACATCCTTGTTCGTATCGCATTTGGTCTTCGACCTCTTTGTGCCACAAGATAGCTTTAAGAGAGTGAAGCTTTCATGGAGGAAAAGGAAATGAAAAGAATAGATATTCTCAAATACAGGAAAATCTCCATGCTGGCATCCTCCTTGTTCATTCTCCTCGGTCTTGTCGCCATGTTGGTGTTTGGGGGCTTCAATCTAGGCATCGATTTCGGCTCAGGCTATTCTGAGCGCGTGCAGATTGCTCCTGTTGGCATGTATGTTTCATATGAAGGTGAGGGTAGTGCTGTTCTTTCTGTCAACTCTAACTCACTTGAGCTTCAGCTGAAGAGCGCAGAGGGCGTGTCTTCCTTCTCATATCCAGCATCGTCTTACCCTGAGGTGGAATCGCTTGCTGCGCAAATGGAGAAGGATGGTCTTTCAGTTGAGGTGGTCGATGGTGCTTTGAGAACAGAGAATCTCGTCTCTGGCTTTGGATACCCATATTCCTTGGGAGAGAGTGTCAGGGCAATAAACTTCGCAACCTCTGGAAAGGATGTTGATATCGAGGATATGAGGCAGGCTCTATCTGGCGTGGGCAATGCTAAGGTGCAGACTTTGGGATCTTCTTACGAGGGTGTTTTCCAGGTAAGGCTCAATGTGGGAGAAGACGATACTCAGGAGAGTCTCGAGAGAGAGGTCAACAACGCTCTTAAGGCAACCTTCGGAGATGATAATGTCGTTGTCATGCAGACAGATTTCGTGGGGCCTAAGTTTTCAGCTGACCTTTTGAGGGCGTCTCTGATTGCGGTCTTGATTGCTCTTGTTTGCATACTTATCTATGTTGCGGTCAGATTCAGGATGAGCTATGCAATCTCATCAATCGTTGCGCTTTTCCATGATGTTCTTGCAATGATTTCTCTGATATTGATTTTCAGGCTGGAGGTCTCTTCAACGACAATCGCTGCTATCCTGACGATCATCGGCTACTCGCTGAATAACACGATAGTCATCTTTGACAGAGTCAGAGAGAATGTGAAGAAGGACAAGGATGGGGATGTCGATCAGATCATCACAGCCTCAGTCAATCAGTCCCTGACAAGGACAGTGATCACAAGCATAACGACGCTTTTCGCCATCGTTCCGCTTGCTGTCTTCAGCTCCGGCGACATAAAGCTCTTCGCGATCAATTTGACATGGGGCATCCTTGTTGGCGCTTATTCTTCCAACTTCATAGCACCTGCTATGCTATCGATATTGAATAAGAGATTCCCAATCAATGTCTTCAAGACAGAGGAGGAAGAGGATCCTCTCCTCGTTGACTGATGGAAGTTGTATTATCATCGAATATGGGCTTTTGCAAGGGCGTGAGTCTTTCTCTAGATAAAGTGAGGGAGGCTTATGCCCTTTCCATTAAGGAAGGTCTTCCTTGCTATATCTACGGTGACATTGTCCATAATAGCCAAGTGATGAGGGAGATATTCTCTCATGGCATTGTCAGCATCAGCTCCTCTGAGGGGCATGCTCCTGGCGTTGTCGTCATCAGAGCGCATGGCATAACGGACGAAGCTCGAGAATCTTTCATCGCAGATGGCTTCATTTTGATTGATGCTACATGTCCTGTCGTCCTCAAGAACCAGAGCATCGTGAGGTGCTCAGAGAGAGAAGTGGTGGTTTTAGGCCATTCCCACCACGCAGAGGTCTCTGCCCTGATGGGAAGCTCTAAAAGGGGAGTGCTCTCGGTGTCACATCCTGCGGAGCTTGATAAGCTGGATCCCTCGATTGAATATGACGCAGTTGTCCAGACAACATTCTCAGAATCTTCCATAGACGCAATAATGGCGAGAGCTGCTGAGATTGGCCTGAGACTTAATTTGAGAAATACCATTTGCAATGCTTCTCAGAAAAGACGCGATGCCATCAGGGAGCTTGCAAGAAAGGTTGGATGCATTCTTGTTGTTGGAGATAGAAAGAGCTCAAACTCGAATGAGCTCGTGACTCTTGCCAGAGAGAGCGGCTGTCAGGGTTTTCTGATAGAAAAAGCTGAGGATATCCCAATTGATGTGTTAAACTACAAGAGCGTAGGTGTCACAGCTGGCGCATCAACTCCCTCTTTCTTATACGAGGAAGTTGTAGAGTATTTAAGGAGCAGATAGCGCAAAATGGAACAAGAAATCCCTCAGATTGTCCCTATTCCAACAGTGAAGAGATTCCCTCTTTATTTAAGGATCCTAAAGCAGAAGAAGGAGAAGGGCTTTAAGAATATCAGTGCGACGACTTTGGCTGAGGAGCTGGACTTAAAGCCAATTCAGGTCAGAAAGGACATATCGTGCACTGGCATTGAAGGAAAGCCCAAAGTTGGCTTCGTGATTGATGAGCTGATTTTTTCAATCATGCATGCCCTTGGTTGGGACAACTCCACCGATGCGCTTATTGTTGGCGCTGGCAATCTAGGCAAGGCTTTGGCTCAGTACGGTGGATTTGAGAGCTATGGCCTTAAGATGGTTGCCATCTTTGACAAGGATCCGGATAAGATCGGAAAAAGATGCGGCTCTCTGACAATTCTTCCTCTGGAGTCGATCAATCAATACATAAAGACTCATAGGGTATCTATCGCTGTCATCGCAGTCCCTGCTGTGAGTGCGCAGGCAGTTGCAGACCTTTTAGTCAAATGCGGCATAAGAGGAATTTGGAATTTCGCCCCAAAAAATCTGAAGCTGCCTCCTGAGGTTGTGATGCAGAGGACAGATCTTGCGACCTCTTTTGCTGTGCTTTCTGTGAAGCTTAGGAAGAAATACGCATCCTTTGATGGGAATGAATTTGAGGATGAGGATATTTAAGTGATTAACACTTGAAATAATATTACTTCATTCACATTAAATAGCATT
>JAZURW010000040.1:0-7849 GCA_045606405.1 Candidatus Ornithospirochaeta sp.
TGATCTCTTTGGCCTCTATGGCGACTAATGTCTATGTGAGGAACATCTCAGAGAGCCAGGAGGAGCTTACAGCAACACTCACGACAGGAATCTCTGTCAATCACCTCATATCGATCATCATCGCATTCTTTGGCGGCTACATTTGGCAAAGCGTCGGCATAGAGCTTCTGTTCATCATCTCCGCGCTTTTAGGACTTTGCAACTCACTATTCGCTCTGACTGTCCCATCGCCAGGAAAGAAGAAGCTGCTTTCTGCTTAAAGGTCTTTCATATAGGGCGATTTTAGTGGAGAATAGAGAGTAGGTGGTACTATGAGAATTGGCGAATATTTATCAAAAGCAAGCTTTTCTGGGACAATCCTGATTGCGGGTAATCTCGATACAGGCTCTCCTGTGATGATGTATGCCATGACTGGCAAATGCGATGAATGCAGAAACAGAGCTCTTGTCTCAGCTGGCTCTGTTCTCTCTGTCAACAGCCTTGATAAGAGCCGCCTTTACGATGTCTCTTATAAGAGTGGGGCTTGGAAGGTATATGCAAATGGCGAGCATGGTGGCGTGATCCTGAAGGGACTGGATTCAGGGCTGTCTCTTCTTGAGACTCTTGATCAGCTTGAGCTTTCCGAGTCTGAGAGAAATGCCAAGCTTGCGCTTGTCACAAAAGAGGATGGCTCCTATAGCATCGCTGTTTTGCTTAGTGATTCTGGCAAGATAGATAGGGTCGTGTATCACTATAAGCCACACCCTGGCTTTGGCCATGTGATCGCCTCATTTGATGAGGGCGAGACTCAGGATCCTGTGCTTGTCAGGTTCAAGGGAAGGCTTTCCGCCCTTTGCACGGAAGTCTGGGATAGCCTTAATTCAGAGGATAAGGTCTCACTATATGTCGGATATGGTGATGCGGAGAAGGTGATCAACAAGCGTATTCATTGATGAGATACAAAAATTATGAGGATTATGAGCCGGAGAGGAGAATCTGGCCCTATGTTCTTTTGGCAATCGCGATACCTTTAATACCTCTATTGAAGAACATGCTGCCAAGCATTCGCTCAGGCGAAGTTGATTCTGTCCTCGTTCTTTGGAATGTTCCAAGCGCTATCGTCCTCTCTTTGTATATGCTATCGACTGCAAGGGTGGTTAGAAGCGGGGAAGGATCGAGCTCTTATTTGATTCTTGGCGCACTTTGGTCCTTGATCACACTATCTGAATGGGCATACAACAGGTATATGGGAAGGCAGGAGCTTGCCCTGGGCATCCCTCTTCTCACAGCTCTTTCACCTTCATTGCTCTTTCTTCTTACATATGCCTTCTACAGAAGAAGAAAGCGTCTTGGCGGGGGGAATATCGCAAATATATTTGCATCAAGTCTCTCTCTTTTGATTCTCTATGGGCTCTATTCCAGCATCAAAGAGACTTCTTTTCTTCTAGCGCTGTATTCGCTTTATCCGCTTATTATGCTCTTGGTCTCTCTTTCGGTCTTTTTCACAAGAGGCAGGACAAGGGGCATCCCTCCATCTCTTTTGATCCTTCTTTGTCTTGCCCTGGTTCTCTCATTGTTCCTTTATGGGGACTTCAAAGTGATCCAGAATGCTCTTTCCAGCTTATCTACCCAGAACTTGCTTCGAACCTTAGTCTTGTATTTCTCAAGGTCCATTACAGAAAGCTATCTATTCTATCTCACGCTCTCCTCGATCTTTGCAATCGATGCCCTCGCTGGCAAAAGCTATCTGGGGGACCATGAAGAATTGAAGACTGAGGATGAGAGCCAAAGCCTTGAGTGCTGGGATGAGCCTGAAAAAGCAGAGGAAGAGCCTGTCATATGCCATGATAAGAAAGAAGATGAGAGGATTCTCAAGGAGTTTGAGGAGTGGAAGGAGTTCAGAAGGCTCACCTTGCAGCAAGCTAGAGTCGAAGAGGAGACGAGCGACATCTCAAGGGAGACTCCCATGCATGATGAGGAATGCAAGGAAAGGGAGAGACGAAGATACGGAGATGAACCAGATATCGACTATGATGATAAATGGTATGAGCTTCTAAGGGGTGGCATATCTGAAGAGGAGTTCAGATAGTTTATGTTATAGGTCGTTCGGGACTATGATGCCTCTTAGCCTTCCTCTATAATCCCCGCTATCTGTGACAAGAAGGATGTCAAGGCGGGATGAAACGCTTTTGCTTCTGAATCTGCGGTAGATGGTCTCCCTATCATCATCAAGCCTTGCAAAGCCCACGTGCTGCGTCAGAGGTGTGATGGCGAAATGGCTAAGAAGCGCTCCAAAGGTTGTCTCACTCTCAATCAAGTGGGGCTTGGTGACCAAGGATAGGATGCTTTTGGGGGAGACAAGGCCAATTAGCATGCGATCTTCTAGAATAGGAAGGTAGGAATACCCCTTTTCATTCATAGCCGTCAGAGCTTCCAGTACTTTATCGGACTTAGATGCAGAGAGTAGATTTGAGTATGGAGTCATTATATCCTTTGCCTTCCTTCTCTTCGAAACCCGCTCAAGGGCAATCTCAAGCGCCAGGATCAGCTTTCTTGAAGGAGTTGCCACCTCTCCGCTGTAGTGAGAGAGTATGTTTCTTATCTCCCTTGCAGCCTTAAGCGCGATCTGAAGGTCTTTCATCTCTGGTCTTTTGATCAAATGCGATACAGCTCTGCCGTCATCCTTGTATCCGAAAGCGAGGATCGCTCTTTGCTCAAGCTCTTTGTACAATTCTAGAAATCGTTCTCTGTCTTCCATGGCACTATTTTACACTGACTAGGAGTGTGTGGTAGGTATCTGATTGAGAAAATTAAATATTTCGCTATTTTCTGTTGACATCTTTTGAATCTTCTTGTTTAATGTTTTGTGTTGCTTATAACGATTGCCGTTTTAGCTCAGTTGGTAGAGCAAAGGACTGAAAATCCTTGTGTCCCTGGTTCGATTCCTGGAGACGGCACTAAAATGAAAAAACTAACTCCTTGCAATGCAGGGAGTTATTTTTTTGAGAGAATATAAATCTGCCTACGAACGCAAAATATGCTGAATATCTCATTTGCTGTTTCAATTCCAGAGGGCAGAGACTAACTGGTTTCCCGCCTACATTCAACTGAAATTCAATGAGAGGATAAAAAGTCTTTATCTTATTCATCGAAGTCAAGACTTGTCCAAGTGCTTCATAGTGCAAGCAATTTGTTATGAGAGACAATCCAAGATATGATGATTTGGATGTAATTTTATATGACAAGAGAAATAGATATATAACTCAATGTTATATGAATCAGAGACCGCGTCCATTTAATTGGTCTTTAGCGACATCTTTTTCAATCAACAACCCAATTTGAGTCAATAAGCTCCTCTAGGCTTCCTTCGAAAAGTGTTTCAAGCTTTCTTGCCCTTTCGATGCGGCAGAAATCCCCATCTAGCTCTGTGCCATCTTTTATGATATAGAGCTCTCCCTCCTTATAGAGGTATCCATTGGAGAAGCCCTTGTCATTCTTCATATATAGAGCGAATTCATAGTCAAGCTCTGGAGCATTGCTGCTCAGGAGGCTAATTGTGTGTTCGATTTCTTTTTCGTTCCAGACTTTCATGCCTAGAGGATATCAGAGTTTGCTTGATAAGTGAAAGTTATATAAGTAGAATTAACCTCATGAAAGTAATGCTAGTTGGTGCAGGGGCAGTTGGCTGCTCTGTCTTATACAGGATCAAGGATGTTTCGGAGTTCACTCTCATAGTCGACGAGAGCCGCAAGGAAAGATACAAGAATGGGATCATCTATAATGGTGAAAGGCTCTTTGTCGATGTAAGGACGCCTGATGAGGCAGATAAGAAGGCAGATCTGATCATACTATCGACTAAGAACTTCCATCTCGATGACGCCATTGAGGAGATAAGGCCCTTTGTGGGGCCTGAGACTATCCTTTTGCCTATTTTGAACGGCATTGAGGCAGAGCGAAGGCTCTCTGATGAGTTTGGAGAGGAGAAGGTGCTTTATGGCTTCATAACTGATCTTTCATCGAATCATAGCGGCATTGAGACCACCTGCTTCTCAGAAGGAACGATCATCTTCGGAGAGAAGGACAACAGTGTCTCGGAGAGAGTCAAGGAAATAGCTTCTCTCTTTGATATGGCGGGGCAGAAGTACCAGATCCCAGAGGATATAAAGCTGAGGAAGTGGTGGAAGTTCATGCTGAATACCTGCTACAACACGCTCTCAGCCATTTTGCTCGCTGACTATGCTGCGATCTATGACAATAGCCATTTCATTAGATGCGTCAGATTGATTGCAAGAGAGGTGCAGCTTGTTGCGAACGCTGAGGGTGTCAAGCTCTCTGCAGAGGATGTTGAATCAATGATCAAGAGAGTGGGCAAGCTCACCGATCACGGTCAGACCTCCATGCTTCAGGATGTGCTTGCAAGGAGAGACACTGAGAACAAGTACTTTGCAGGCTCAGTATCGAAAATCGGGAAGGAGCATGGCATTGCGACTCCATATTGCGACTTCATAAACCTTCTTTTAGAGGCAAAGAGGCATGTTCTCAATAGCTAATCTAGTTGAGGCAAGCTGCTATGAGGCTCTATGCTTGCTGACAGCCGATGGCGATCAAGCCTGGTCTTTGATGAGGAGTCTCAGGATTAACGATGAAAGCCCCTTGCCTTCATATTCCCTACAGCTTGGCGAGCTGCTCAATGCCAGCAAGGAGGATATTGAGAGCGCATGGCAAAAGGTGAGGATGGCTTTTGAAAGAGAGAGGCTCGATTATGCAATACTGAAGCATGATGATCCGCTTTTCCCTGTCAATGTTGGCACCCAGAACGTGCATTACCTATACTTGGCAGGCAATGCTGAGCTTCTTAAGGAGGAGAGGATAACCTTTCTAGGGATGCCGCATCCCTCAATCCAAGGCAAGAGCGATATCCTTGAAGCTGTCTCTGAAGCTGTCAAGAGGGGAATTGCGATCATGGCGCCTTTAGATACAGGGCTTGGCGCATTCGCTCTCTCTGTCGCTTTGAAGGAGAATGGAAAGGCCATCGCACTTTTATCTGGAGGTCTTTCAAAGTGCCCATCTGAGGGTCTGATGCAACTGCAGATGGATTTATATCAAAGAGGTCTTCTTCTCTCTATCTTCGCACCTTCTGTGAAGATTGAGAGATACCATGTGGTCTTCAGAAACAGGTATTTATCCGGGATATCAAAGGCAATATACCTTGCAGAGGAGAAGGACGGAGGTCCATCGTGGGCAATCTTCGATCCTGCTTTGAGCTACGGCATCCCAACAATGATCTCTTCATCCTTGGTTGAAAACCCTAACTACACATGGGCAAGAAGCAGAGTGGAGAGGGGGGCTCTTGTTGCAAAGAAGGGCTCTGATATAAAGAAGCTCATCATCAAGAAGGGAAAAAGGAAGCGTGAGGAGATAGTCGATCTGACGCCCGACCTTTTCGATGGCATATAAGTAATTCTTTATTATGAGAGCTAGGCAATACACTTTATTTTTTATTTATGCTATCTTCTTAAAAGACAAATAAAAGCATAATGTTCATTCGAAATATGACGGAGATAATATGAAAGATATCACAGCAAATCAGCTAAGACAGCTTTACATCGATTTCTTTGTATCAAAGGGCCATAAGCAGATCTCTTGCGCATCACTTATCCCTGAAAACGATCCTACTGTTCTTTTCACAACAGCAGGCATGCATCCACTTGTGCCATATATCCTCGGTGCAGAGCATCCAGCGGGCAAGAGGCTCACTGACTATCAGAAGTGCATCAGAACAGGCGATATTGACTCTGTTGGAGATCCACACCACCTCACATTCTTCGAGATGCTTGGAAACTGGTCTCTTGGCGATTATTTCAAGGAGGAGATGATTGAGTTCTCTTTTGAATTCCTAACAAAGGTGCTTGGCATCCCTGTTGATAAGCTCTCTGTCACTGTATTTGAAGGCAACGATCTTGTTCCAAGGGATGATGTCTCCGCAAGAAAATGGGAGTCTCTCGGAATCGCAAAGGACCATATCTACTTCATGCCTAAGGAGGATAACTGGTGGGGTCCTGCAGGTGAGACAGGTCCATGTGGACCAGACTCTGAGATGTTCTATGATACTGGCCGTGAGCCATGTGGGCCAGATTGCAAGCCAGGTTGTCATTGCGGCAAGTACTTTGAGATCTGGAATGACGTATTCATGGGATACAAGAAGGAAAAGGATGGCTCCTATGTTGAGATGGACAGAAAGTGCATCGATACAGGCATGGGAATCGAGAGGACTGTTGCAGTTCTGCAGGGCAAGAAGTCTGTCTATGAGACAGAGGTATTCCAGCCAATCATCAAGGCTATCGAGGCATTGAGCTCAAAGAAGTATGGGGAGAATGAGGATGACGATATGTCAATCAGAATTATCTCTGACCATGTTAGGACATCTGTATTCATCCTCGGCGACCAGAAGGGCGTCGCTCCATCTAATGTAGGCCAGGGATATATCCTCAGAAGGCTCATCAGAAGAGCTGTAAGGCATGGGAAGAAGCTCGGTGTTGAGGGTGCTTTCCTCTCAGGACTTGCTGAGACAGTGCTTGAGCTCTATGGAAAGCCATACCCAGAGCTTCTAGAGCACAAGGATTTCATCTTTGATGAGCTTGCAAAGGAAGAGGAGAAGTTCTCTCTCACGCTTACAAAGGGCGAGAGGGAGTTCGAGAAGATGCTTCCTTTCCTGATCAAGCAGGATACAAGAGTCATCAAGGGTGGCACAGTGTTCAAGCTATATGATACCTACGGCTTCCCAATTGAGCTTACCAAGGAACTTGCTGAGGAGCATGGCTTCACAATTGATGAGGAAGGCTTTAATGCCGCATTCCAGAAGCATCAGGAGAAGAGCCGCGCAGGTGCTGAGCAGCAGTTCAAGGGTGGTCTTGCAGATCATTCAGAGCTTACAACTGCACTTCATACAGCAACCCATTTGCTGCACGCAGCGCTTAGGAAGACTCTGGGAACACACGTTGGGCAGAAGGGCTCCAACATCACAGCAGAGCGCCTTAGGTTCGACTTCACACATCCAGAGCCTGTAACTAAAGAGCAGCTTAAGATTGTCGAGGACCTTGTGAATGACGCAATTAATAGGGATCTGCCTGTCACAGTTGAGACACTCACATTAGAGGAAGCAAGAGAGCAAGGTGCTGTCGCATTCTTTGACTCTAAGTATGGCGAGAAGGTAACAGTATATACAATCGGCGACTTCTCTAAGGAAGTTTGCGGTGGCCCACATGTTGAGCACACAGGATCAATGGGGCGCTTCAAGATCCAGAAAGAGCAGTCATCCTCAGCAGGAGTGAGAAGAATCAAGGCTGTGCTTGAGAAGTAATCATCCAGGATGGGGCTGTCGCAAAATAGCGATAGTCCCTTTTCTATATCAATTCATTACAATACAAGCAAATAGGCAAACAAAAAGGTTGCTCGACGAATACTTCTATGATGTAATTTGTTTAAGCACAAACAATTAACCAAGGAGCTTTCATCAATCAACCCATGTCCAATAATACACTGAATAGCGTTAGAAAACAACTGACATTAGATTTCATGCTCGATTTTACCGTGGAACTCACACCCAATAGGTCGCACTGCTCACGCTTTTCGAGAATCTTGATTATTCAGGTTTCGGAACAAGGCTGGGCAGGAAGGAAAAGATTGAGCCTTTCAGAATGATGCTTCTACTGATTCATGGAGCAATGAATAGCAGGACAATCAGCAGATTCATTTCACGCAATCAGGAACAAATTGAAGATATCTTCAGGCAGAGCGTGGAGAAGCTGGCCTCTCTCGGAGAGTTGGAAGTCGGAGGCCAAGCGGTCTTAGGAGACAAACACCAGTTCAA
>JAZURW010000041.1:0-27512 GCA_045606405.1 Candidatus Ornithospirochaeta sp.
GCTCAAGCGGCTCTCCTATAGCGCTCACAAGCATCTGAAGAGCTTCCTTCACATCACCATTGATCCTGATCTTGCTATCGATATTCTTGTTGAACTCAGCTGGGTCCACATCAATATGGATGATCTTGGCATTCTTTGCAAAAGTTGATGCCTTTGATGTGACTCTGTCTGAGAATCTTGCTCCAACCACTATCAGCAGATCGCAGGCATTGACGGTCATATTGGACAGCTTTGTGCCATGCATTCCGATCATGCCAGTGAACCTTGGACTTGTCGCAGGCATTGCCCCAAGTCCCATCAACGATGCGCCAACAGGTGCATCAATAAGCTCAGCAAAGAGCTGAAGAAGCTCTGATGCATCGCTTCTGATCACACCACCACCGACATAGATCATTGGCTTTTCAGCCTTCTTGATAAGCTTTACAGCATCATCAATATCCTTCTGGCGAAGATTTGGCTTTCTGAGAGAGGATACATATTCCTTATTGTCAAAAACAATAGACTCAGTCTGCACATTCTTTGGAATATCAATAAGAACAGGGCCTGGCCTGCCGCTTCTTGCGATCTCAAACGCATAACGCATTGTGGATGCAAGATCCTCGATGTCCTTCACGATGAAATTGTGCTTTGTGATAGGAAGTGTCACGCCTGTGATATCAACCTCCTGGAAGGAGTCCTTACCAAGAAGGTTGACTGGTACGTTTCCAGTGATTGCAACTACCGGAACTGAGTCCATGTAAGCTGTTGCAAGACCTGTTACCAGATTTGTGGCTCCAGGGCCTGATGTTGCAATACAGACACCGACCTTGCCAGTTGATCTTGCATAGCCGTCAGCTGCATGGCTTGCACCCTGCTCATGGGCTGTGAGAATATGCTTGATTCTGTCCCTGTATTCATAAAGCGCATCGTAAAGCGGGATGACCTGACCACCTGGATAGCCAAATACACGGTCAACACCCTGTTCAATAAGGCATTCCAATATAATCTGAGCACCTGTAAGCATCATGTGTTCTCCTTATTAATTGCGCCCTCTGCAGCAGATGAAACATGCTTTGCATAGCGAGCAAGATAACCTGTCTTTATTGGGCATTCCTTTGGAACGAATCTCTTTCTCCTCTCTTCAAGAACAGCAGCATCAACCACAAGATCAAGCTTTCCCTCTGGGATATTGATTGAGATGATATCGCCCTCTTCAACAAGACCAATTGGGCCACCATCTGCGGCTTCTGGGGACACGTGTCCAATTGATGCGCCTCTTGTAGCACCTGAGAATCTGCCGTCGGTGATGAGCGCAACCTCCTTATCGAGTCCCATTCCTGCAATAGCAGATGTAGGAGAAAGCATCTCCCTCATTCCTGGTCCACCCTTAGGACCCTCGTATCTGATTATGATGACATCACCAGGATTGATCTTCTTGCCAAAGATAGCGGCAATAGCCTCCTCCTCGCTGTCAAAGACTCTGGCTGGGCCTTCGTGAACGAACATCTCTGGAGCTACTGCGCTTCTCTTGACAACTGCACCCATTGGTGCGAGAGTTCCCTGAAGAACTGCAATTCCACCAGTTGGTGAATATGGATTATCGATAGGCCTGATTACATCCTGGTCATAGTTTCTAGCCTTCTTGATGGACTCTCCGAGGCTTTCACCTGTGACAGTGAGCACATCCTTGTCGATAAGGCCCTTCTTATCGAGCTCCTTGATTACTGCCATCACTCCACCTGCAAGATTGAGATCCTCCATGTGGTGAGGACCAGCTGGAGCAAGGTGGCAGAGGTTTGGAACAATCGCAGAGTGCTCGTTTGCGCTGAAGATGTCAACCTTAACGCCCGCCTCATGAGCGATTGCAGGAAGGTGGAGCATTGTATTTGTTGAGCATCCTAGTGCCATATCGATCTTCAGTGCATTCTCAATTGAGCGTGCATTGATGATATCCTTTGCCTTGATGTCCTTCTCAACAAGCTCCATGATCTTATATCCTGTCTCTTTAGCAAGTCGCTCTCTCTCTGCATAGACAGCAGGAATAGTTCCGTTTCCAGGAAGCGCGATTCCAATTGCCTCACAAAGGCAGTTCATTGAGTTTGCAGTGTACATTCCTGAGCATGAACCACAGGTTGGACATGCAGAGTTCTCCCATTCCAGGAACTCAGCGTCATCCATTGTGCCTGCAGCGTGCTTTCCAACCGCCTCAAACATTGATGAGAGGGAGAAGCCTCTCTTATCCCCGCCCTTTACATGGCCTGCGAGCATTGGGCCTCCTGAGACGAAGATTGATGGAAGGTTTAGGCGGCTTGCTGCCATGAGCATGCCAGGAACAATCTTGTCGCAATTAGGGATGAATACAATGCCATCAAATGGATGAGCGGTTGCCATGACCTCGATTGAGTCTGCGATAAGCTCACGAGATGCAAGTGAGTATTTCATGCCAGTGTGCCCCATCGCTATTCCATCACAAACACCGATTACTGGGAATACAACAGGGTTTCCACCAGCTTCCCTTACACCAGCCTTAACTGCCTCTGCGATTCTAGTAAGCTCCTTATGCCCTGGAATGATATCGTTCTGAGCGCAAACAACCGCGATAGTTGGCATTGCAATCTCTCTATCTGTCCATCCTAGCGCCTTCATCAGTGATCTATGTGGAGCCTTATCTGCTCCCTTTTTCATCATATCTGATCTCATTATCTAATTCTCCTGACTATCTCTAGTCCTGCTTCCTCTGTTGAGAAAGCCTTTTCATCATTTCCCTTGATATCCATAGTTCTCATACCATCTGCGAGAGCTTCCTTCACAGCTCTTTCAATGCTGTCTGCCTCTTTTCCAAGTGAGAATGAATATCTGAGCATCATAGCTGCTGAGAGGATTGTTGCGATAGGATTTGAGATGCCCTTTCCAGCAATATCTGGCGCAGAGCCATGGATTGGCTCATACATTCCAAACTTATCTTCTCTCAAGGATGCAGAAGGAAGCATTCCAATTGAACCTGTGATCATGCTTGCCTCATCTGAGAGGATATCGCCGAACATGTTCTCTGTAAGGATAACATCAAACTGGGCAGGATTCCTGACCAGCTGCATCGCAGCATTATCGACATACATATAATCAAGCTTAACTTCTGGATATGATGCAGCGACTGCTTTAGTAACCTCTCTCCAGAGTCTTGATGACTCGAGGACATTTGCCTTGTCAACAACTGTGACATGCTTGCCTCTGAGCATTGCCGCATCAAAAGCCTTCTTTGAGATTCTTTCAATCTCTGGCCTTGAGTAGTACATGACATCGTAGGCGGCATTATCCTTTCTGCCTTTCTCGCCAAAATAGATGCCACCAGTGAGTTCTCTCACAACCATGATATCAATACCGTTTGCAACCACCTCGCTCTTAAGAGGTGATGCCTCAGAGAGCTCTGGATAGATGATAGCTGGTCTAAGGTTGCAGAAGAGACCAAGGCTGCTTCTCAATCCCAAAAGCGCACGCTCCGGCCTGTTTGGACCAGGCTCATTGTCCCACTTAGGTCCACCTACCGCACCGAACATCACAGCATCAGCGGCCTTTGCTCTAGAGATAGTCTCCTCAGTGAGAGGAACGCCGTTTGCATCAATTGATGCGCCGCCGGCAATAAGATGGTCAAAAAAGAACTCATGACCATAAACCTCACCAACCTTATCAAGCACCTTGACTGCCTCGGCGATGATCTCTGGACCGATTCCGTCCCCTGGGACAAGTGCAATATTCATCTTCATCAGTAGTTCTCCTTGATAAACTCAGCCAGTCCACCAGCCTCAATAAGACTTTGCATGAATGGAGGGAATGGCTCTGCCTTGTAGCTCTTTCCAGTTGTGAGATTGAAAATATCGCCAGTAGCAAAGTCAACCTCAACCTCATCTCCTGCTGAAATGCCATCCACAGCCTCCGGACACTCAAGAATTGGAAGTCCAATGTTGATTGAATTCCTGAAGAAGATGCGGGCGAATGTCTTTGCGATTACGCAGCTTATGCCCGATGCCTTGATTGCGATTGGAGCATGCTCACGTGAAGATCCGCAGCCAAAGTTCTTGTCTGCAACGATGATATCGCCAGCTTTGACCTTCTTTGTGAATTCACTGTCAATATCCTCCATGCAATGGGACGCAAGCTCCTTGTGATCAGAGGTATTCAAATATCTTGCAGGGATGATGACATCTGTATCCACATTGTCCTTATACCTGAAAACACTGCCTTTAGCCTTCATTGAACACCTCCGGATCTGTGATATATCCCGTAACTGCGGAAGCTGCCGCAACTGCAGGAGATGCAAGATATACCTCACTCTTCACATGGCCCATTCTGCCTACGAAATTCCTATTTGTTGTTGATACGCATCTTTCGCCAGAAGCGAGAATGCCCATATAGCCACCAAGGCATGGCCCACAAGTTGGAGGAGATACCACACAGCCAGAGTCAAGGAAGATATCAAAGAGACCTTCGTGCATTGCCTCCTTCCAGATCTTCTGTGTTGCTGGAATCACTATGCACCTCACGCCATCGGCAACCTTTCTGCCCTTGAGGATTCTAGCAGCTTCCCTCATGTCAGAGATTCTGCCATTTGTGCAGCTTCCGATCACAACCTGATCGATTTTTATTGATGAGCTGTCCTTTGCAAGATGTGTGTTCTCTGGAAGATGTGGATATGAGACAGTGCATTCAATCTCGGATAAGTCGATATCATATACTGCATCGTACTCAGCATCCTCATCAGAAGAGAAAATCCTTGGCTCTTTTGCGCCAGACTCCTTGAGGTAAGCGAGGGTCTTTTCGTCAACTGGGAATATCCCGCTCTTTGCTCCGGCCTCGATTGCCATGTTGGCGATAGTGAATCTATCATCCATGGAAAGGGATGATACTCCATCGCCTGCGAACTCCATAGCCTTATAAAGCGCGCCATCAACTCCGATCATTCCGATTATATGGAGAATGAGGTCCTTTCCTGAGACATTCTTCCTAAATGAGCCATGGAGGTTGAATTTGATTGAGGAAGGAACTTTGAACCAAGCCATTCCAATAGCCATTCCCGCAGCCATGTCAGTGGAGCCGACACCTGTTGAGAATGCTCCGAGAGCTCCATAGGTGCAGGTGTGCGAATCAGCGCCGATGACAACATCCCCAGCTGTGACAAGACCTTTCTCTGGCAGTAAGGCATGCTCAATGCCTGCCTCTCCCACTTCAAAGTAGTTCTTTATCTCCTCGCTTTTTGCAAATGAACGCATACATGCGCACTGCTCTGCGGCCTTTATATCCTTATTTGGAGCAAAATGGTCTGGGACCAAGGATATTCTCTCCTTATCGAAAACCTTTTCCTTTCCGAACTTTGGGAACTCCTTGATGGCGACAGGGGCTGTGATGTCATTTCCAAGCACCATGTCAAGCTTTGCCATGATAAGCTGTCCAGAGTGAACGCTTTCAAGGCCTGCTGCATTGGCAAGGATCTTCTCAGTAATAGTCATAAGCTACTCCTCACTCTTGTCTGTATGACCCATGAGCATATCATTCTCAAAGCTCATGGCCTGAGCAGGAACTCCGCCTGCGATTGATGTAGATGACTCGTCAAGCATCCTATTGACAGCTGCAAGACAAGCAAGGATAGATGCCTCGATAACATCAGTCGAGACACCTCTGCCTCTGAAGACGCCTCTTTGGTCAGATATCTTGACCAAGGCCTCTCCGAGCGCATCTCTATCTTCTGTGACCGCATTGAGCTGATAATCCTCAAGGCTGAATGGGTGACGTATGATTTTCTCAATTGTTCTCAAGGATGCATACACAGGTCCTGTGCCTGTTGATACATCTTGATATATCTTCTCGCCCTTTTTAAGGGTGATGACTGCTGAGGAGGTCATATGGTTGCCGCTGTTGATCACAAAGCCCTCAAGTGACCATAGCTGCTTAGCCTCAGCCTCAGTGGACTCGACAAGGGCGATGATATCCCTATCAGAGACCTTCTTCTTTCTATCGCAGAGCTTCTTGAACTCCGCAAAGAGCTTTGACGAATCCTCCTTTGAAAGGGAGTATCCAAGCTCCTCTAGCTTCTTCTCAAAGGCATGCTGACCTGAATGCTTTCCCAAAACAAGGTTCGTCTTGACCACGCCAACAGACTCTGGTGTCATGATCTCATATGTCTTTGAGTTGGCAAGCATTCCATGCTGGTGGATGCCTGACTCATGGGCAAAGGCATTGTCTCCGACAATCGCCTTGGAAGGATTGATCTTGACGCCTGTGGTTGAGGAAAGAAGACGTGCGCTTCTTGCGATCTCGGTTGTGTTGATATTAGTGACGAAGTCGTATTTATCGCTTCTTGTCCTCATTGCCATCACAACCTCTTCCATCGCAGCGTTGCCCGCTCTCTCGCCAATGCCGCAAAGAGTGCACTCAATCTGCCTTGCGCCTGCCTCGATTCCTGAGATGGTGTTTGCAACAGCAAGACCAAGGTCATTGTGGTTGTGCATTGATATGATTGCCTTATCGATATTAGGGACATTATTCCTGACGTACCTTACCATGTCTGCAATCTCAACTGGTGTTGCATATCCAACAGTGTCAGGAAGGTTGATGGTTGTCGCACCGCTCTTTATCGCAGATTCAACAACACGGCACATGTAATCCCTGTCTGTCCTTGTGGCATCCTCAAGGGAGAACTCGATATTGTCGCAGAGATTTCTCGCATACCTCACATTATCGATGATTCTCTCCAAGGCTGTCTCTCTATCCATCCTGAGCTTATATTCCAGATGAAGATCACTAGTTGCCAGAAAGACATGGATTCTTGGGCTTGTTGCTTTCTTCACTGCATTCCATGCAGCATCGATGTCCTTTTTGAGGGCACGAGCGAGGGAGGCCACTGTAGCGTCCTTCACGCTTGATGCAATAGCCTCCACGCTTTCGAAATCCCCTGGGGAGGAGATGGCAAATCCAGCCTCTATGATATCGACACCCAAGCTCTCTAGCTGGCGAGCCATCCTGATCTTCTCATCTAGGTTCATTGAGTAACCAGGAGCCTGCTCTCCGTCACGCAGTGTTGTATCGAAAATATAAACCCTTTCTGCCATCTCATTCCTCCTATGAATCGTAAAGAAATGCTTATTACTTCTTAAGCCAGCTCATCAAGGATCTAAGCTTTGCGCCTGTCTCCTCGATAAGTGTCTCAGACTCAATTCTCTTCTTTGCGTTGAAGTAAGGTCTGTTGACCTGGTTCTCCAAGAGCCAGTTACGTGCGAATGTGCCTTCCTGGATGTCCTTGAGGACCTCCTTCATGGCCTTCTTTGTCTCATCTGTGATGATCTTTGGACCTGTGATGTAATCACCATATTCGGCTGTGTCTGAGATTGAGTATCTCATGTATGCGAATCCGCCCTGGTTGATCAGGTCAACAATGAGCTTCATCTCGTGGCAGCACTCAAAATATGCCATCTCTGGCTGATATCCAGCTTCAACAAGAGTATCGAATCCAGCCTTGATCAAAGCTGTGACACCGCCGCAAAGAACAGCCTGCTCACCAAAGAGGTCTGTCTCTGTCTCTTCCTTGAATGATGTTACGAAGATGCCTGCTCTGCCAGCTCCGATTCCAGCTGCATATGCTAAAGCGATCTGCTCTGAATCGCCTGATGGGTCCTGAGCTACGGCAATAAGCGATGGAACGCCCTTTCCTTCCTGGTACTGGCTTCTAACTGTGTGTCCTGGTCCCTTTGGAGCGATCATGATGACATTTGTATCCTGGGAAGGCTTAATCTGGCCAAAGTGGATATTGAAGCCATGTGCGAATGCAAGATATGCACCCTTCTTGAGGTTTGGCTCAATCGACTCCTTGTAGAGCTTTGCCTGCTTCTCGTCATTTACGAGAATCATGATGACATCAGAATTCCTGACAGCTTCCTCAGTTGTCATAACCTTAAGACCTGCTTCCTCTGCCTTTGCCCAGCTCTTTGATCCATTGTAGAGACCTACGATGACATCAACACCTGATTCATGCAGATTAAGTGCGTGTGCATGGCCCTGGCTGCCATATCCGATGATTGCAACTGTCTTGTCCTTCAAAAGCGACATGTTCGCATCGCTCTCATAATACATCTTGCTCATATGTACCTTCCTTTATTTCTCGTCTCCAGTGGAGATTTCTGCCAATGATTTAGCTCCGCGTCCTATTGCGGTCATTCCTGTCCTCGATAGCTCCACAATCCCATATTGGGAGATCATATCCAAAAAGGACTCTATCTTGCTCCAATTGCCTGTGATCATGAACGTCACAGTCTCTGGAGTCACATCAACGATTCTTGCCTTGAAGATGTCACCAAGCCCAATAAGGTCGGACCTAGAGCCACCATCTGCCTTGATCTTAACCATCAAAAGCTCTGAGCTGACAGACTCTGATGGTCTCATCTCATAAACACAGATCACATCAACAAGCTTCTCAACCTGCCTGATTATCTGCTCGACAATCTTCCTGTCACCTCTGACCACAATGGTGATTCGGCTTCTTTCAGGAGTCTCCGTCTCACCGACAGAGAGAGAATCGATGTTATACCCTCTTCTTGAGAAAAGGGAGACTACACGCATCAATACACCCGATGTGTTATTTACGAGAATTGCGAGCGTATAGCTGTTGTCGTTGCCGCGATAATCCATAGTTCCTCCGATAAAAAAACAACCCATGGCTCTGCATTCCACGGGTCCACGCCTAGATCCTCGACTCGTGGTCAAGCATTGATGACTAGGTTCACTAGAAGAGATAAAGCAACTATGCGATGACAATCAGGAAACATGCAGCCTCACCCTCCTAGCGGTAGATTTACCGCAATGATGATACTTATTTCAAACAATGTCAATATTGTTTGCAAAAGCTGTTTTATGATAGTTTTTAATAGATTATAATATTCGATAATATTCGATTATGGAGGACAAAAATGATTGCGTTGGATAAAATAAGGATAACAGAGGAGCTGCTAATGGATATATGCCAGCTCGAGGTTTTCAACTCTCGTCTTCCTTATATCCACAAAAACAGCTACTGGACGAATCTTCTAAAGGCCCAAGCAAGAACAATAGGCACCGCATCATCATTGAGAATAGAGGGCATAGCCATAAAGGATTATGAGGCAGAGAGGCTTCTTGGAGGAATGATGTCCACCCTGCACAAAGAGAAGGACGCAGCAGAGGCCAGAGGCTATGCAGAGGCCCTGGATTATATAAATGACTACTTTGAGATAATGGAGATTAACGAGCTCAACCTAAAGAAGATCCACAAGATGATAGTGCAAAACGGGGGTGGCGAATACAGAAAAGGCGTGAAGCCTCATCAGAATATCCAGGTTGACGAGCCTTATGTATCGAATGCGGAGGATCACGAGATACCATCACTCACAATCGAGCTTCTTGATGAGACAGACATGCTCTTAAAGTCAAAGTCACACCACCCAATCCTCGTCATCGCCCTTTTCATTGTCCACTTCCTTGCGATCAACCCATTCGAGGAAGGCAATGGCCGCGTATCAAGGCTGCTATTGATCATGCTTCTGCAGAAAGCAGGGTATTCCTTCATCAGATACCAATCGGTTGAGGCTGTGATAGAGGAGTCAAGAAAGACATACCTATATGCCCTTAAAAGAACGCAGCAGACATTCTCCGGATCAATAGACTACGCATCATGGCTGGGCTTCTTCACAAAGACACTTCTAAAGACCTGCCTTAGGCTTGAAGTCAGAATGTCGAAGCTGGAAAAGACAAAAGCCAACAAGGATGAGCTTTCACCTCTTGAGCTTGATGCGATAAGCACAATAAGGCAAAATGGCAAGATTTACACATCAGCTTTAGTGAAGCAGTTGCCACAATACAAGATGCCCACGATAAAGAAGGCTTTATCCGAGCTTGTGGCAAAGGACATAATAGTCATGCTCGGAAAAGGAAGGGGAACATATTACAAGGTGAAGGAATGAGCTAGACGCCAATCATCCTTCCCTTTCTTGAGAAGGTCAGTGCGCCTTTAATAAGAGCAGGCTCACCTCCCACCAGAACATATTCAATACCATGATTCCTGCCACCCTCAACATCAACCTGCAGCTTATCAAGATCAAAGAGAGTGATATCCGCAGCAAGGCCTTCCTTTATATACCCTCTTTCAGCTCCGATCCCAAGCCTATCAGCAGCAGCTCCAGTGAGCTTTCGCACAGCCTCCTCGATTTTCATGACCTTTCTATCTCGGACATACTTCGCGAGGAACTCCACAGTCCCATGTGATGATCGTGGATGGGGAATAGGTGATGAGAAAAGAGAATCTGAGCCATAGCACATCAGAGGATGCCTCATGATCTTCTCGACATTCTCCTCTGTTGTTGTCACATCTGTCATGATGGCAAGCCCCATCTCCTCAGAAAGAATATCAAAGAGCGCATCCAGAGGATCCTTGCCCTCCTTCAAGCCAATCTCCTCAAGGCTCATGCCGCAAAACTGAGGAAAAGAAGAAAGGTGTAACGCCCTGATGTTCTCAGGACCGACCATGCGGTACACACTATCCCACCCCTCTGGGTTCATGATCTCATCCTTGATCTCATTTCTTGAGTTATCCATTGATAGCGCAAGCCTCTGCTCTAGCTTCGAATATGCCAGAATCGATGGCGGAAGAAGAGAGTACATGCTAGTTGAGCCATAGATATATGGATATTGGTCAAAGTAGACCTCTAGCCCCCTTGATTTGTGCTCGTCGATCAAGCTGAGCATCTTATCAACCTTGCATTGGTTCTCCTTGCCAATTGCCTTCAAGTGCGATATCTCAAGCCTTACCTTCACTCTTGATGCGATATCCAATATCTCGGAGAGGGACTGAACAACATCATCGCCTTCGCACCTATGATGGACAGAGAAAAGCCTATCATGCTTCTTGACAGTCCTCAAAAGCGCCTCCAGCTCATTTTCATCTGCATATGCGCAGGGAGCATAGTACAACCCTGTTGAGAAACCAAGAGCCCCGCTTTCCAGCTCATGGGACAAAAGGATGCACATCCTCTCCACTTCCTGAGCTGTCGCAGGCCTTGAGCAATCAGGCCCCATGGCCTTCAAGCGTATAGCGCTATGGGGGACGAAGTAAATGACATTGTGCCCTATCCCCTCAGACTCAACCTTCTTTCTAAGAGATATGTAATCCTCCCAATCCCATTCTTCATACAAGCCAATGACATCAGCCCCTACTGCTGGCAGACTCTTTGAGTATGGGAATATGCCAATGCCGCACTGGCCAAGGCAATCTGTGGTTATCCCCTGTCCGAGGCGAGCTAAGGAGACTCTGTTCTTTAGTATCTCCAGGTCCATGTGAGTGTGCATATCGATAAAGCCAGGCGCGAGGATCATGCCTTCTGCGTTTATGACATTCTTCGCCCTTGTTATATCCTCACTTCCGATGAATGCGATTGAGCCCGCAAAAGTTGCCACATTCGCTTTATAGGCAGGGCCTCCCGTGCCATCCACCACCAAAGCATTCTTGAAAATATAATCATACATCAGCGATCACCCCATAGGAAGAATAGACAGCACGCTCAATAAAATGCGTGAAATCCGTGAAGTTGCCACGTCTTATCGCAAGAGAGAGCGCTGCCTTCGATTCAGCAAGGAGCTCCTCTGATAAAGCAGGTGGCAGGATATTCCCCCTCATGAACTCACCCGAGAGAATAAGGTAGCTAAGCAAGGAGGAGTATCTTGAATATGGCTTGATCCTGGAAATCTCGCCATACATCAAGGTGCCGCTTATCATGCTATGAAGGTTCTTCCATGACATCTCATATTGATTGAGGAGAGTCTCCATCTGAACATCCACCCTGACCTCATCGTCGCTTCTTGGCGTCGACCTTGCAAAGCCCTCTCTATACCTTGATGAGCCAATATCATCAATTCCCTGCATCAAGCGGATGTATATTTCCTTCAGATCCTTTTCAAACCACCTCTCCTTCCTGTCGATCAGTGAGAAAAGTATCGACTTGAAATTGATTATCAGAAGATGGTCCTCAAGTGAAAGGGATTGAACGATCCTTCCCGCCAGGACATCCTCTATTGCATTCTTCTCAATTGGATGCTCCTCCTCTTTAAGAAGAAAGCAAAGAGACTCTGCGATGATTGATAGAAACGCATCCTTGCCCTTGAGACTCTCGTCAACGGGATATTTCTCTGACAAAGCCTTGATTGCAGCAACATCAACGCTGCCTGGCCTTATATCGAGGTTCCTGAATTTCCTCAAGACCCTCCCATCCCTTGGCTTTGGAGCATTCTCTGGTATCGTCCAAGACCAGTTTAGCTTGATAGCTCCATCAATCCTGCCATCGTTGCATAAGACTCTTATCCTTCTATCTGAAATGCCCCATTTCTGGCTTGCTTCCTTAACATCCATGTATCTCATAATCAGATTTTCCATCACCTTTTGCTGAAAGGCAATAGGCCTCGGAATGAAATCTTGCCAATTTCACCTTTTCATTCCGAACGTGCTGATAACCTCTTTATGTGGACTTTTCAATTTTGCTATTTTGCATTATTAATATAGCGTAAGGAGGGAAAGCGTGGAAAAGTATGATGTTATCATAGTCGGAACAGGCCCTGCAGGCATGGGTGCCGCATTCTCGCTTTTAGAGAGGCATGACGATATTTCAATTCTCATGATTGATAAGGCATCTGTATCAACAGGTGGCATGAGAAATGACTGCAAGATGAATTTCACCTTCCCAATTGGTTTTCCAGAGGAATATTGGGACAAAAGCACAGCAAATCGATATTTGGAGAAGGTCACAGAGTTCCTGCAACCTAGCATACTCCCAAAGACGAATATCGAGGTATACCAAGAGAGAGCGAAGAAGCTAAGCTCCTCTCTTCTGGAGATCAGGCAGACCCACCTTGGCACTGATGGTGGCTTAAGACTCATCAAGGAGCTTTTGGCAAAGCTCGAAAAGAGAGGCGTCACCCTGGCTTTGAAGGAAGAGGTCATAAGCATAGACAATAAGCGAAAGCTTGTGAGAACGAATCTCAGGGAGATTGGATACAAGGCTGTTCTGGTCGCACCTGGCAGGCAAGGCTTCAAGTTCCTGCAGGATGTGATGCACTCGCTTGGCATCAAATACATGGATAACATCGTTGATATAGGAATCCGTGTTGAGACAAGGCTAGAGCACTACCCTATTGTCAAGGACTACTATGATCCTAAGTTCTACTTCCCTGAGAAGGTAAGGACATTCTGCACAAACAGTGGCAATGCGCATGTTGTTAAGGAGCGATATGTCACGAAAAGAGGAGATGTTTGGTACTCAGTGAATGGACATGCGTATGCAGCTGACGAGAACAAGAACAATGGGCTTGTGAACTTCGCGATACTCAAGACAGTTCGTCTCACAGATCCTCTTGCATCCGGCCAGGATTTCGCTGAGCACCTAGGCGTCATGGCTGCAATGCTCGGAGGCGGGAAGCCATTGATGCAGAGAGTCGGCGACTTCAGAATGGGCTCAAGGTCCAAGGAGACGACATTCTGCAAGGATCTATATGACTTTGAGCCATCCTTGAAGGATTGCTGCCCTTCAGATATCTCCCTTGCAATGCCATCAAAGATACTCAGGTACATCTGGGCGGGAATGAAGAAGCTCGACACCATAGTCCCAGGAATCCTTCATCCTTCCACTATAATGTACTATCCAGAGATCAAGCTCTATGCAAACAAGCCTCAATACAAGGATGAGCACTTCCAAGTTGCAGAAGGTGTTTTCTTCGCAGGCGATGGCGCAGGAACAAGCAGGGGCATAACAGGAGCCTGGGCCTCTGGCATAAGAGCCTCCGAAGGCATTGATGAATATTTGAAATAGTCTATATTCCCTTGAGGCAAGAAGGCCAAGGAAGGTCTTGCTTGCCTTATTTCTTCTTTCCAAGCATGAGCTTGATTTTATGGTGCAGAATCATAACAGGCGGCATGAAGATCAAGGTTGATGCCATGCACCCAAAGAGCGATATGCTCATAAGAAGCCCAAAGTACTTGATTGGCATGAACGATGCGAAGGTGAGCATCATCATGCCTGAGACAATCGATACAGTCGATAGTATGATTGGCCTTCCAGTCTCAATGAGCGTCTTTTTTATAGCCTCGACATACTCCATGTCCCCATGCTGTCTGAATCTGAGCATGAAGTGGATCGCGTCATCAACGCCGCAGCCTATCGCAATGGATGTGAAGGTGACAGTGATCAAGTCAAATGGGATTGATGCAAGATACATGAATACATAGTTGATCATGATTCCTGCTAGGACAGGAACGATTGTCAAAAGCCCCTTTGAGATTGATCTGAAGGATAAGGCACAAAGAACGAATACAACCAATACAGAGAGGACCGTGCTTCTCTCTTGGTCGGCAAATAGCATGTTCGAGAACTTCAGGGAAACGATAGGAGATCCAGATATCGTGACTCTTGTGCCATCTGGAAGGATATCCAGATTATCCAGGACAAGGGCATAGAAGCGTGCGATGCTTGCTGTTGTGTTGAGCGCATCCTCCTTAGAGTCCCAGCACTGGCATATTATCGACATCTTGTTCCCATCCTCGCTCATTATCGAGGAAAGGGACATGCCTGTCTGGTTTTGCATGATCTGGACCAGTCGAGAGAGCATAGTCACAAGACCTTGTGATGTGGGAATTCCCTCCTCATCATTCATCACACTGTTCGCGAAGCTGACATATTGTGGGAAGGAGATGACTTGAAGAACATCTGGGCTGCGCTTTAAAGCGGCCTCAAAGGCCCAGGCATTCTCAAGGTTTTCCTTCTTCAAATAGTATCCCTTCTCATCAGAAGGCGCCTCAATTGTAATCGTGAAAGGAGTTATTCCTCCTATTGTTTCAGCAAAGTACTTAGTCTCTGCGCCAAATGGGTCGGAGTCAGGGAAATAGGACATGTAATCTGAGTCCATTGGAATCTTGTCCTTGACAGATATGAATGCCACAGCTAAGACCAAAAGCAGAAGTAGGAAAACAACCCAATGCCTTGTCACAGTCCTTGAGATAAAGGCAATGAGCTTTGCCATGAAGCCCTCTTTGTAGCTTTTAAGCTGCCTTTCCTTTGGCATGGATACAAGCGCTAGGATTGCAGGAAGATAGACACAGGACAGAATAGCGCAGAGGATGACGCCTATAGAGACTGCCAAGCCGAACTCAACAAGCCCCACCACATCTGAAAAGCATAGGCACAAAAAGCCACAGACTGTTGTAAGACAGGCGAATATGATTGTCCTTATTATCCTCTTTATCCCCAATACGCCCTTTTCCTTATCTCCCTGGAAGGATGAATAGTACTCAGAAAGGACATGGATTGAATATGCAGAGCCTAAAGTGATCACCATGCATGGCGTCACGATATTCAGAATAGTGAGATCCAAGCCTAGAATGCCCATCACTCCAAAGGTCCAGACCAAGCCGATCAAGGACATCGACATCGGGACAAGAACGCTTCTCTTTGACCTGAAAGAGAGATAGTAGACAATGAGGATCATGAACAAGCAGAGGCCGACAAGTGTCACGATATCGCGCACAAGATAGTCGAGTATCTTGACTGTGATCACGGAGCCGCCATTTATATATACATCTATATCTCTTTCCCTTATTGGGTCCAGGGCCTCAGAAAGCTCTCTCTGTCTCAGCATCGAAGCTTGATGAGGAGAATTGGAACATCAGGGAGTTACCATCCTCCCCCACCAGATAGTACTTTATGATAGGGTCGTTCTTTATCCTTCTTTCCAGGGTCTTTGCAGCCTCTTCGCTCCAGCCCTCAGACTCCAGAGCTGGCTTTATTGGAACTGTGGCAAGCCTTGTGCCTTTTTTCTCAAAGGTCACGAAATCCAAAACAGAGGATGGCTCTGAAAGCTCTGGGAATGACGCTATCCTATCAATGCACATCTCTATGGCATTGAGGTTGTCAACGCTATACAGGTTCTCAGCCTCAAGCATGACTATGTAGTTGGAAGGGTGTTCATAGTCGCTCTCATGCTCACCTCCTTTGACATACTCAACACTCCCTCCGGCAAGACCTGAGCCAACAGCTGTGCTCTCTTTTTCATCAGAAGCCTCTCTATCGTTGATTAGCGACTCAGTCAGAGCTCTGGATGCTTCAACATCAGAAAGCGACACGGTGTTCTTCGCTATCTCCAGCTCCTCTCCGACAATGTAGGAGTCCTCTCCATCGCCCCAAGGCATGAAGATCTCATAGTCTGCGTTTATAGTAAGGCCAAGTGCCTTATATGCGAAAAACAACGTCAAAAGAACAATCAACAGCACAATAGTCCTTGCGTGCGATTCTATGTATTTCAGGAACCTATCCAACATCACCCATTTTCCCTAATAAAGCCTGATGGCTTCCTCAAGACGCCTTCAGATATGCTTATAATGCATAATCAAGCAGCCTCTCAAGTGTTTTAGTTTACAAAATTCCATATAATGTCTTTTTTGAAATCCACTTTTTTATTATATTATAGTACAGTTATGGGGTGTTTTGTAGAATAGGAGCATCAAATGAAGATAGCATTTGGGATTGAGATTTTCTATCCAGAGACAAATGGAGTGATCACCGCAACAATAAATCTTGCGAACAATCTGATAAAAATGGGACATGAGGTGTATTTCTTCGTCACCAAGAACAAAGGCTTCAAAGAGGACATCATCGAGGATGGGATCCATATCGTAAGGCTTAAGAATATCCCATCTGGCATATATAAGGGGTTGAAGATAGTACCTGTCTGGGGCTGGTTCTTGATGCCAAAACTAGCAAAATACAAGATTGACATTGTCCATAACACAACACCATGGCTTGTTGGAAGAGCAATGAACCATGGAGCCAGAAGACTTCATATACCGACTTTGGCAACGCATCATACTCTTCTTGATGATCCAACTAATATCGAGTACATCCTAAAGAGCAAAAGACTTTCGGAGGTAGCGCAGAACGCTGCATGGAAAATAGTGTTCGACCCCTTCTATGAGCTTACCTGGATGACAACAGCGCCAAGCGAGCATACCTGCAACCAGATAAGGTCAAAAATCCCCACAATGGACACGAGATTCATCTCAAATGGCATCGATATATCAAAATTCGATGAGGATAGGCCTAGGCTGCCGCTCCCTGAGCAAGTGAAGCCGGAATATCTTGGAAGGAACACCTTCATCTATGTTGGAAGACTTGGCAATGAGAAGAGGCTGGATGAGACAGTCAAGGCATTCATAAAAGTCTGGGAGAAGCACAAAGAGGCGCAGCTTGTCATAATCGGCAGGGGCCCAGAAGAGAGTGAGCTGAAGAGGATTGTCGCAGAGAGCCATGCAGAGGACGCAATCCATTTCACAGGCTTGATTCCCAACGACCAGATCATTGGCTCAAGGCTGTTGGAGAGAAACTGCGCCTTTGTCACAGCATCTCTATCTGAGAACCAATCAATGACAATCATCGAATCCCTTTGCTCAGGGCTTCCAACGATCACTGCTGATGTTCCTAATATGACATGTCTCGCCACAGAGGAGATGGGATGGACATTCGAAGCTAAGAACATCGATGATTTCGCATCCAAGATGGAATATGCCCTCACCCATCAGGAAGAGAGAGACAGAAAGGCCATTAAGGCAAAGGAAGGAACCTCTAGATTTGATGGGGCCTCCGTCGCAAAGCAATTTGAAGCTGTGTACAAAGAGCTCCTTGAATGGAAGGAAAAGGGCTACTATGCCAAAGGTGGCAAAAAGAGAGCAAAAAAGTACTTGAAAAGTAAATGATGGGGTGTCCTCTATAGGACAAAGCCCCATCTTCTAGATAGCCAATCAATAAGGAGAGGAAGCCAGCTTTGTATTCCCTTGACTTCAAAGCCTGTCTCTCTTCTCCCTGTCGATAGCCCATGCCCACCCTTCTCATAGACATGGTATTCATAAGGAATCCCGTTCTCTATCAAGGCAGATACGAACATATGGGAGTTGCGGATATTCACTATCTCATCCTCAAAGGTGTGCCAAATGAAGAAGCTAGGTGTGTCTTTAGTCACCTGATTCTCAAGACAATAATAATCAAGCTTTTCCCTTTCCATGCCAGTCAAGGCCTCAGTCGAGCCATCATGCCCCCACCTGCCTGTCGAGATCACTGGATAGCAAAGAACTCCGCAATCCGGGCGTGATATCTCTCCATAGCTCTTCCAATGGCAGCATAATGAGGCTGCAAGGTGCCCACCAGCGGAGAATCCCATCACCGCAACCTTCTCTGGGATTACGCCATACTCCTTAGCCCTTAGCTTGATCTCCGCAAGAGCCTCAGCAAGCTCCTCCTCTGGCTCAGAAAGAGCGATATTCTCCCTGAAAATCGTATAAGTGAGGATGAATACCTGAAAGCCTGCAGTGAAAAGTGGAAGCGCTATCGGATCGGATTCCCTAGGAGAGACGTGCATATATCCGCCGCCAGGGCAAATCAGGACAGCTGGGCGCTCTGAATATGTCTCGCAAAACGCAGTAAGATCATCATGAATATACCCAACAACAGATGCTTCAAGCTTTCCCACATTGAAATCAACAATTCTCATAGTCCCTCCTTGCTGTTATTTCATAATCTCCATCCTGAAGTCCTCAGCAATCCGGATAAGGAGCTTTGCCTTTGCGCTTTTCTCTGGGTGTGGCTTTGATGAGAATGCAACGACTGTCTTCTTCCCCTTTCCCTTTGATGATACCCGGCAGAAGATGCTTGTGATTTTTCCCTTCCCATCCTCATCACAGCATAGCTCACACTCAAGAGCAGAGCCATCCTTGTAATAAACAAAATCCTTCTCACTGACAATTGCCTTGGAGCCATTGGAACTGGATCTGCAAACAAGATAATTATCGCCATTCTCTGCAATGAATCTTGAGAAGGCGTAGCCTCCCTCGCCTCCTAGCTTGCTCTCATTCTTCACAAGCACAGTCAATGCTGAGGCATATTTCACAGTATCCCTTTTTCTCTTCCTCTTGCCCCTTGATGATGCTGCCACATTCATGGCGACAATCAGGAAGATCAAGATGATCAACGCAATCTGAATAGGATCCATAGCTCCTCCTTGGATAATTAGAGGATAGAGTCTAAGCTCTTTGTTTTCAAGTTTTTTGGTGAAACTCTCCTTATTCATTGAATCGCAGATATCATAATTGCTGTAATATGGATAGAGAGGCTAAGAATATGGAAAACCTTGAAAGCTTGACTGTGATAATCGCTATCTTCATTGTGATAAGGCTTCTTTCCTTTGCACAATCTAATGCAAAAGCCAAGAGGGTTGGCAAAGAAGGAGAGAAGGAGCTTTTTAGAATCCTCACCTCATGTAAGAGCAGAGGGGACTATGCAATAGGCAATCTCTACATACCGACCTCAGACGAGTCAATCACAGAGCTTGATGGCTTATTCATAAACAAAAGAGGTGTATTCGTAATTGAGGCGAAAGCATATAGAGGAACAATCTACGGGAGCGAGAGAAACCATGACTGGACTAAGGCAATGATGACAGGAAATGGTGTTGACAAAAGAACCTTCTACAATCCAATAATGCAAAACAGCGGACACGTTAAGGCCGTAAGGAATCTCTTAGGAGCACATAGCTTGCCAATTTACAATGTCGTCGCATTCTCCGACTCAGCTGACTTATCAAACATAGATGTGAAATCGAAGGATGTCTTTGTGGTCAACTACAAGGATATCCCTACCCTTTTAGCTGACCAAAGGCTTCCGGAATGCCTCAGGAAAGAGGATATAAATCTGCTCTCAAAAAAGCTTAGAAAGTATAGGAAGGTCAAGGCCTCAGTAAAAAGAAAGCACATAAAAACAATCAAGAAGCTCTATGAAAAGGAATAGTACTCATGAAAATGAGATGATTACGCATAGTCCCCACAAAATATGATAATAGTTTATACTCTGAATGCTGCAATTGCACCTTAATTCAATGCAACAGTTCGTAAGATACCTTCTTCTAGATGAAATGCAGATTTGACCTCAAGAATCCTTGCGTATCATATAGCGCTAAATTGTCACCTGACTATAAGAACCTTAAAACAAATCCAATAAGATCAAAATAATTAAAACCCCATGCTGATAGATTCAACATGGGGCAAAAGAAGGAACAAAAAATCAGAAAGGCAATTCTCCTGCGAGCCTCTCACAATAAGCGATATCCTCTGCTCCCAAAGAAGCAAATGGCCTTCGACAAATACCGAAATCAATGCCTTCCTTTATTGATATGACTTTCTTCAATACAGCAAATAGCTTTCCTGTGGCAACCATTGATGCGATATGCCCATTGGCTTCACGCTGTGTCTTGAGCGCAGCTTGATAGTCATTTCCAGCACATTGATCTCTAAGCTTGATTATCATTGGTGCAAGGACATTGTATGTGCTGCCAATTGCACCATCACAGCCTAGCGACATGCCACATATGGCCATCTCGTCATATCCATTGTAGATAATCAGATCAGGGTCAGATGTCTTTATTCTCTCAAGAGCAAAGAAATCATTATGGGTGAATTTCAAACCTTGAATTCTAGGGTTCT
Organism: Candidatus Ornithospirochaeta sp.; assembly: GCA_045606405.1. GTDB lineage: Bacteria > Spirochaetota > Spirochaetia > Sphaerochaetales > Sphaerochaetaceae > Ornithospirochaeta. The sequence goes on from JAZURW010000041.1 coordinate 20,558, forward strand.
TTCTAAGTTCAGCCATAAGAGATGGCGTAATCACCACCCCACTGAATTTTGGCATGTTATAGACAATGAAAGGCTTATCTGAAGCATTTGCCAAATCATTATAGTAAGATACAAGCTCATCTTTGGAAAAACCGTAATAAAATGGAGGAACTGATGAAATCGCATCAACAGCAAGATTTGCAGAATGCTTTACCAAATCCAAAGAGAGGTCGGTTCCAATTGCACCACAATGGCTTATTATAGTAGCTCTACCAGCATTAGCTTCGATAACGGCCTCAAGGGTATTCTTCCTCTCATCTGGTGTCATCAAGAAAGACTCTCCTGTGCTGCCATTTACATAAAACCCCTCAACACCCTGATTCACAAGATAATCAACATGATGCTGCAATGCGTCATACATTATCTTTCCATTGTTATCAAATGGTGTGACTAACGCTGTAATAATACCTGTCAGTTTCTTATTCATACAAACTCCAATCAAGCCATGAGGCTTGGAAGCCAAGTTGTGAGTATTGGACAATATGTGACCAACATGAGAACCACGAAGGCAACACAAACAAATGGCCATACTGTCTTATACAATACGCTAAGCTTTACACCGGTGACATTTGATGCCACAAAGAGAACGAGTCCAATCGGTGGTGTGATCAAACCGATTGTCAGATTGAGACACATAACAATGCCAAAATGTATAGGATCAATCCCATATTGCATTGCAACAGGAAAAAGAATCGGAGTTAACAGAAGAACAGCAGGAGCTCCATCCAAAAGACACCCCACAAAGAATAGGAGAATATTGACAAATATGAGGAATGCGAATTTTGAATCGATGTACTGCAAGCAGAATGAGGCAAGATTCTGAGGAATCTGAAGAGCAGTCAGAACCCACTGCATCGCACCAGCAGTTGCGATAATGAAGAGAACAGAAGCTGTCAAACGCGCAGCATTGTATAAACAATCATAGAGCTTTCTAATAGTCATGGCTTTTCTGAGGAAGGTAGCAGCTATTGCGTATATGACAGCCAACCCTCCTGCTTCTGTCGCAGTACAAACTCCTGATACAATCGATCCAAGAATAAGCATAGGTAAAAGAAGCACTGGAAGAGATAGCTTGAATTCAGTCCATATCTCCTTGAACGTCGCCCTTCTCTCATTCTTTGGCTGATTGTATTTCTTAGCATATACGCCACAAAGCACTAGGAATGCAACACCATAAATCAAGCCTGGAATTGTTCCACCAGCGAACAGCTTTCCAACCGATACTCTACCAGCAGCGGCAGCAAAGATTATCATGATTGTTGATGGAGGGATCAAAGGAGCGATTGTCGCAGTGGCTGCAGATACTGTAACGGCATAATTTTTAGAATAGCCAGCCTTAATCATGGCATTGGATGTTATAACACCCAAGGATGCCATATCCGCAGATGCAGATCCCGATATCCCCGCAAATACCATTGAATCCAGAACATTGACGTAAGCCAATCCACCTCGAATATGTCCAATGCATACCTGGAAGAAATCAACGATCTTATCAATCAGCTTACCTTCGCTCATTATCTCAGCGGCAAGAACAAAGAGAGGAATACAAAGGTAAGTGAAGCTATTGACGCTAGTGAAAAGCTTTTGAGCAAGAACCATCATCTTCCCATCCAGCATCAAGAAGGAGAACCAAGTCGTAAACCCTATTGCGAAGCCAACAGGAAGACCAATAAGACATATCACTATAAAGAGAACAAGAATAACCAATCCTAGCAACATATCAATCACTCCTCATTACCTTCTGTGTTCATAACCACACTCTCAAACGGCTCGATATTGCCTGAGAGCACCCCAACAAACTCAGTAAGCACCTGATAAAGCATCAGAACAAACCCGACAACAGGAATCAAATAAAGGATATTACCTGGTATGAAAAGCGATTCTGTTCTGAAAATCTTATTCGCAAGAGCAAACTTAATGCCCCATTTTATACAACTGATTACAAATACACATATCATCACAAACTCGATGTAATAAAGAACTTTCTTAGGAACTCCCTTTAGTTTTGAGAAAACCATATCAGCTCTTGATAACTGCCCATGCTTATAGCACAACCCCATAGCAAAATAAGCCAGCATCACCATAAGCAGTCTTGCGAGCTCATCTGTCCACGAAATGGATTTCCATGGGAACAATGTTTGTTTGACGAGGATATATCTATTGACAACCTGCAGAAACACGGTAAGTGAGCATAGAAGCATCAAAACAGCTGTAATGAATTTCAGGATTTTCTCAATCCAGTCAGATCCATGTTTCATGCCGTCGTATAATTTATTTAGAAACTGCACAATCAGCCTCCCTTAAAATATACTGGGAGGTTGCCCTCCCAGAATGTGTTTTTCCTAATTGTTTAAAGTGATTCGATTGCTTTTACGAATTCCTCAACAACATCTGCGCCAATCTGCTCTTTTGCAAGTGCCATGCAATCATCCTTGTATGCATTATGCCATGCATCGATTTCCTCTGGTGTTGGCTCATAGATCTTAACTCCATTGTCACGGAGAGTCTGAAGGCCGTTTGTGATAATTGAAGCAGCTGTCTCCTCTGCTGCCTTTGTAGCTGCAGCGCCACCATCGAGAACTACCTGCTGGAGGTCAGCTGGAAGGCTTTCAAAGAATGAGTTTGAAATCATACCGCAAAGATAAGCGCCTGTATGTGCATCAAGAACAAGATACTTCTCAAGCTCATATGTCTTATCCTGAAGGATGTTTGGAACAGCATTCTCATGTCCATCTACGATACCATTCTGCAATGCTGTGTAAAGCTCTGAAATATCAAGTGGAACAGGGTTACCGCCAAGAGAGTTTACCATCTGGATGAATAGAGGGTTGTTGATAACTCTGAGAGTCAAACCGTTGATATCCTCTGGCTTCTCAATTGGATCATCAACTGTTGTGAAGTTTCTGAAGCCCTTTGAAACAGCACCAAGAATCTTGATATTTGTCTGTTCAGCGCATTCCTCGAAGAAATTCTGACCCCATTCGCTAGCAAAAAGTGCAGATGCTTCTTCCATTGATGCGATTGCACCAGGAATTGAGAAGAGAAGAGATGGCTTATAATAACCGGATGTTGTTGTGATATCGCCAATGTAGAATTCAATTGTACCATTAGCAACGCCAGCACATACATCTGCATCTGAACCAAGTGAGTTGCCGTAGAAGATATTCATCTTAAGCCTGCCATCTGAATTAGCCTCGATATATTCCTTGAATGTCTCGATATAAGCAATGTCAACTGATGCGCTCTTTGATGTGCCCGCTGCAATTGATGTACCAGCGCTCATCTCATAGACAACCTTTTCTTCTTTTGCACCTTCAGCGAAAACCGAGAAAGCAGATAAAAGAACGAGTGCGAAAACTAAAAACTTCTTCATTTTATTCTCCTTTTTTCAAATCAAGCATCAAGCTTGGTAATTTCCTTCTGGATTGACTGCAGATTCTCTCTGAGAATGTTGTAGTCACTTGACATAAGGACCATTGTTACACCCTTATCTATGAGATTCTTTGCACTTGCTGCAGTAGGTGCAGCAGGAGCCATTATCCCAATCCCCCTTGGAGCAGCCTCCCTTCTGATAGCTTCCAAAGCTTCACTGATGAATGGCTGGTTAATATCATAGCCAGCAAACTTATCGAGAGAATTTGAGTAATCTGCTGGACCAAAGTTGATTGCATCAATGCCTGGTACGGCCATGAGTTCTTTCCCATTGTCAATAAACTCAAAATCCTCAGCCATTGGGATAACGAGTTCTGTGTCGTTTGAGTACGTTCTATAGTCAGTATCATATTTGGCTAATCCATACCCAGCGCTTCTAACACCAATATCAATGCCTCTTCTTCCTAATGGTGGGAATTTTGCACCACGAACACATATTTCCATCTCCTCAAGAGTCTTGATATGTGGAACGATTACACCTTCTGCTCCAATCTCAAGTGCCTTTCTTATCTCAACTTCATCAGGCTTAGTGACTCGAAGAAGAGGACTTATCCCATAAGCCCTTGCTGCAAGAACAAGCTCTGTGCAATCCCCAACAGATCTTGGGTTATGCTCTGTATCTATAAAAGCAAAATCCAAGCCACACATAGCCATCATCTCAATGACCGCAGGGCTTCCACTGCAAACAGTCATTCCAAAGACAGTGCGCCTTTTCATCTTTTCCTTGAGTGTATTTACCATTCAAAACTCCTTACCTTTCAATAGGCAAAGTCAGTGTAAGTGCGATTTTTCTGAGTTGTCAATTTAATTTTGCGTTTTTAGGCAAATTAATAATTTTTTAGGTCAATTATGTTTTTCATTACAAAAATCTGCCTATTTTTTACCATTATTAATTGACTTGCAGTATTTCGAATGATAAACTCTACCCAACTTTAGCCCACAAGGAGGCCTTTTATGAAGGATGCTTTATTTGACCTTTCCTCTAAAGTCGCAGTTGTGACGGGAGGTCATTCTTGGCTTGGCTTTGACATGGCATCGGTATTGGCTGAGCATGGATGCTCGATAATAATCGCATCACGCTCTTTGGCAAAAATCAAAAAAGCTGCAGAGGAACTCAGATCGAAATACTCTGTAGACACCCACTACATAACTTTCGACCAAACAGATTCAGAGTCCTGCAGAAAAATGGCAGATGAGGCATATGGTTGGAAAGGTCATATTGATATCCTTATCAACAATTCAGGTGGTGGTTCTGGCGCAAGCGAAGGAGACTTTCTAACTAGGGATCCTGAGGATATGGCAAACCTTATAAAGACAAACCTCATAGGAGCAATGTTCTGCACTCAGGCTATTGCCAAGCATATGGTCAAGAACAACTCAGGAAAAATAGTCAACATTGGATCTATTGCTGGCATTGTCGGTCGAGATAGAAGAATGTACAGAAGAAATAACAAAATGGAGCAACCGATCGACTATGCGGCATCAAAAGCAGGAGTCATCGGGATGACAAGAGATCTTGCAGCATACTTGGCTCCATATAACATACAGGTCAACACAATCTCACCAGGAGGATTCGACAAGGGAGACCTTCCAGAAGGCTTTGTCAATGATTACGCAGATGAAACAATGAAAGGAAGAATGGGAATAATGGGGCAGGATATAAAAGGAGCCGCACTCTTTCTATGTTCTCCTGCTTCAGACTATGTTTCGGGCCATAATCTTGTTGTTGATGGCGGTTTTACTGTATATAAATAATAATATTTCGGAGGGGAGTTCTGGGATGCTTAAATATCAGAAAATCAAGCGAATGATCTTAGACGATATCATAGCCATGACACCTGGCCAAAGACTGGAGTCAAGACCGAATCTCATGAGACGATACTCGTCTACCAGAGCTACCCTTGACAAAGCCATTGCAGAGCTTGAGGAAGAAGGATACCTGACATCCAAACTAGGCAGCGGAACCTTTGTCACTGCAATGACAAAAGCTGAGGCACAACATATTCAGACATGGGGTGTGATTGTTCCAAACGTAATGGAAGAGATCTATCCTGGCCTTGTGAGAGGTGTTGAGAACCATGCCCATCAAGAGGGAATAAACATAATCCTATGCAATTCAGACAATAATCCCGAGAAACAGGAGATGTACATTAGAAGACTAGTTGCATCTGGAGTATCAGGGATCATTCTTGTCCCTATCATCAGCACAGAGCTGAGTTCTGTCTATAGGCTTTATTCGCAGCTTGTCGAGACACATATACCATTCATATTTTGCAATAGATCTATCGAAGGGATAAATGTCCCAGTAATCGCATCAAACGATTTCTACGGAGGCTATATCGCAACCAAGCATCTTTTAAGGCAGGGATATAAAAAACCAGCTTACATTGCAAAAATGAAATACAAAACATCGAATGACAGATGTCAGGGATACCTGTCTGCGCTACTTGAGGAGGATATCGAAATCAATAGAGAGGCCATCGTCTTCAACGCGCAAGGGAAAATCAAGGAATTGATCATGAAGCAGGGAATCGATTCCATATTCTGCTTTGACGACTCTTTAGCTGAGGATTGCTACAAAGCAGTCCAAGAGCTTGGTTTGTCCATCCCCAATGATCTGGGAATCATTGGTTACAACAACACCAGCATCTGCGATAAGCTGACTCCACATCTTTCCTCAGTATCGTTCAAGAATGTCGAAATCGGAGAAAAGGCTGCGAGAGTCTTATCGAAGAGAATCAACAACGAACCCCATTCGGAGTTCGAGTATTATCTATTCCCGCCTACAGTAGAAGCTCGCCTCAGCACCTCAAAGAGAAAGGCTAGCTTCATCGATGAGGAAAGACTCTAAAGGCAATATTGATATAGAATAGCTACACCTCATATAAAGCCTCATGCCCCGCTGGCATCTTCAGGGGGATACACTGATTCTGACCATCCTGCGATATAGCGGCAGGGAATACATCACCGAGGACTCTAGCAACATCGTGCTTATCAGGCTAATCAGCAAAAGGGGATCAGGTGAATAGAAATAGATAGATAGGACTTCCAGCAACGAATGTCCTTATTTTGTATAGAAATAAATCGAAGGCATTTGAATATCGAAATAATCAATATGGAGCTATTAATTAGATTATCATGCGAAAGCTGGGTAAAGAAAAACTGGTCATCATCGAGCTAGTGGCTTCAATCATAGCCTCGATTGTGACCAGCACAACAGCAATCAGCCTTATCATAATAAACTATGCTTGCTTCTGAGGGGGTGCGATATGGAGGATAAGCCTAAGAAGAGAGGTGGAACAAGACCAAATGCTGGCAGACCGAAAGGCATCAACGTGCATTACAAGAATGTGAGCATCTGCGTTGAGGAGTCGGAGCTTGCGGAGCTCAAGAAGAGAGCAGAGGAATCGGGGCTGACATTCAGCAGATAAGTCGGAGGCCAAGCGGTCTTAGGAAGACAATACACCAGTTCAACTCCTTGGCT
>JAZURW010000042.1:0-7340 GCA_045606405.1 Candidatus Ornithospirochaeta sp.
CTCCTTGGCTCACAGAACGACATGGCTACGATCCGACTTAGAATGTGCTCCTTTGGAGACTGGGTTGCGATCAGCGATGTCTGTGATGAGCTTACAGCAAAGCTCATCTCCAGAGAGGTCTCTGACGGCATCATCGCACCAGGATACACAGAAAAGGCACTGGAGATATTGAAGAAGAAAAGAAAGGGCACCTACAATGTCGTCAGAATAGACCCAGCTTACATTCCAGAGCCACAGGAAACCAAGATGGTCTTCGGCATAAGCTTTGAGCAGGGAAGAAACAACTATGCAATAACAGAGGAGCTCTTTTCGAATATCGTGACAGAGAACAAGTGCCTCCCAGATAGCGCCAAGCTTGATCTAATCGTTGCCCTGATCACTTTGAAGTACACTCAATCCAACTCTGTATGCTTTGCATATGACGGTCAGGCAATCGGAGTCGGCGCAGGACAGCAGTCAAGAATACATTGCACCCGTCTTGCAGGATCCAAGGCAGACACATGGTTTCTGCGCCAGCATCCAAAGACACTCTCCCTTCCATTCTTGCCTAAGCTAGGACGCCCTGATCGCGATAACGTCATCGATGGATATATAAACGGCAATGAGGAAGATGTGTGCGCAGATGGTATTTGGGAGAACTATTTCACACAGAAGCCGGAAAGGCTGACTGAGACAGAGAAAAAGGAGTTCCTGAGCTCCAAAAAGGACGTTGCCCTTGGCTCTGATGCCTTCTTCCCATTCTCAGACAACATAAAGAGAGCCTTCGCATCCGGCGTCAAGTACATCGCCCAGCCAGGTGGCTCAATAAGAGATGACGCAGTCATTGAGGAATGTGACAGAAACGGGATTCTCATGGCATTCACAGGCATGAGACTCTTCCATCATTGATAGTATAGAGAGGTGAACATGAAGCTATTAGTCGTAGGCGGCGGTGGAAGAGAGCACGCTATCATCCGCTCACTCAAAAGAAACCCTGAGGTTGAGAAAATCTATGCTCTGCCTGGAAACGGAGGCATCGCTCTTGATGCAGAGTGCGTGAGCATTGCAGCCACAGATATTAAGGGCATAGTGGAGTTTGCGAAATCGATGTCCATCGATTACGCTGTGGTCGCGCCAGACGATCCACTGGTATTAGGCTGCGTGGATGAGCTGGAGAGAATAGGAGTGCCTTGTTTCGGCCCAACGGCCAATGCCGCCATAATAGAGGGCAGCAAGGTGTTTTCCAAGAACCTTATGAGGAAATATGGCATCGCAACAGCCGCCTATGAGGTTTTCGATGACATCAATAAGGCGCTTGAATACCTCGAGACTGCCCCAATACCAACAGTTATCAAAGCAGATGGGCTTGCGCTCGGAAAAGGTGTGATCATCGCAATGACTAGAGACGAGGCAAAGAAGGCTGCCTTGGACATGATAGAGGGTGGCATTTTCGGCAAGTCCGGCTCAAGGATCGTCATCGAGGAATACCTTACAGGACCAGAGGTCTCTGTTCTGGCCTTCACAGATGGAAAAACAATCAAACCAATGGTCTCATCAATGGATCATAAGAGAATTGGGGATGGTGATACTGGACTCAATACAGGCGGCATGGGAACCATCGCCCCTAACCCATACTACACAGGCGAGATTGAGAAGCAGTGCATGGAGGAGATATTCATTCCAACAATCAATGCGATGAACAAAGAAGGAAGGACCTTCAAGGGCTGCCTTTACTTTGGCCTTATGCTGACTGAGAAGGGACCTAAGGTGATTGAGTACAACTGCCGCTTTGGAGACCCCGAGACACAGGTCGTGCTTCCTCTCTTGAAAAGCGATCTGCTGACTGTAATGAGGGCAACCACAGAAGGACGCCTTGACAAGGTGGAGGTTGAATTCGAAAAGAAGCATGCATGCTGCGTCATCCTTGCATCAAATGGATATCCTGCAAGCTATGAGAAGGGCTTTGAGATCACCCTCACAGAGGAAGCTCTGGAGCACACCTATATAGCCGGAGCAAAAAACGAAAACGGAAGACTTGTCACCTCTGGTGGAAGAGTGTCAGGAACAACAGCTGTCGCAGATACTCTAGAAGAAGCTGTTAAGGAAGCTTATAGGATTTCTGAGGGCGTAAGATTCGAAGGCGCTTACAAAAGAAGCGACATTGGAAGAAGAGCACTTGCTCATTATGAATCATAGGAGTGGTCAATGGTATATCGCATATATGTTGAAAAGAAAGCAGGACTCGATAACGAGGCTAAAGCTACTCTAAGCGAGGCAAAGAACATACTTGGCATAAAGGGCCTTGATGATCTAAGGCTCTTCAATCGCTATGATGCAGACAATATCTCAAAGGAGCTCTTTGACTACTCTGTCAAAACTGTTTTCTCAGAGCCTCAGCTTGATGTCGTATACGATGAAATCGACTTTGAGGATGCCTTCATCTTCGCGGTTGAGTCACTGCCTGGCCAGTTTGACCAAAGGGCAGATTCCGCATCTCAGTGCATCCAGATAATCTCACAGGAAGACAGGCCATTGATCAAAACCGCAAAGGTCTATGCCCTATATGGAAGATTGACAGAGAAGGAGATTGCAGAGTTCAAGAAGTATGTCATAAACCCTGTTGAATGCAGAGAGGCAAGTCTTGAGCTTCCAGATACTCTTGAGACCACATACGAGATTCCCAGTGAGGTTGCTTCCTTAAATGGCTTCACGGCCCTCGATGAAGCAGGCCTTAGTGCCTTCATCTCATCATATGGGCTTGCAATGGACCTTGATGACATCAAGTTCTGCCAAGAGTATTTCCAGAGTGAGCACAGAGATCCAACTATCACAGAAATAAGGATGATCGATACATATTGGTCTGATCATTGCAGGCATACAACCTTCGGAACAGTCATAGATGAGGTTGATTTCCAAGATCCTCTTATACAGGAGACATACAAGGAATATCTTGATACAAGAGAATCTCTTGGCAGAGGACATAAGCCAATCTGCCTTATGGACCTTGCCACTATCGCAGCAAAGCATCTCAAGGCAAATGGCATGCTTGAGAAGCTTGACGAGTCAGAGGAGATCAACGCCTGCACAGTCAAGATGGATGTGACAATCGATGGCGTTAAGGAGCCTTGGCTTCTTCTGTTTAAAAATGAAACACATAACCACCCTACTGAGATAGAACCCTTCGGAGGCGCAGCAACATGCATAGGAGGTGCAATCAGGGATCCTCTCTCTGGAAGAAGCTACGTGTATGGCGCAATGAGAGTTACAGGTGCAGCAGACCCACTCCAGAGCATCTCTGAGACGATACCAGGAAAGCTGCCACAGAGAAAGATTGTCACAACTGCAGCAGCAGGCTACTCCTCTTACGGAAACCAGATTGGTCTTGCAACAGGCATCGTTGATGAGATCTACCACCCTGGCTATGCTGCCAAGAGAATGGAGATAGGAGCTGTCATCGCAGCTACCCCTGCTGAGAACGTGCGAAGAGAAAGACCAAAAAGCGGGGATGTCGTCATCCTTCTTGGCGGCAACACTGGACGTGATGGCATTGGAGGGGCAACAGGCTCCTCTAAGGCCCACAATGTCCAATCTGTTGAGACCTGTGGCTCAGAAGTGCAGAAGGGAAATGCACCTGAGGAGAGAAAGCTGCAAAGGCTATTCAGGAACAAGGAAGCCTCTCTTCTCATCAAGAGATGCAACGACTTCGGAGCCGGAGGAGTATCTGTTGCAATCGGAGAGCTCGCAGATGGCCTCGAGATAAATCTTGACGCAGTGCCAAAGAAATACGAAGGGCTCGATGGCACCGAGATAGCAATCTCTGAGTCGCAGGAGAGAATGGCTGTTGTCGTTGAAAAAGACGATGTCGATCGCTTCCTTGCCCTAGCAAATGAGGAGAACCTCAACGCAGTCCCAGTTGCTGTCGTCAAAGAGGAAAAACGTCTTATAATGAATTGGAATGGCAAGAGAATCTGCGACATTAAGAGAGATTTCCTCAACTCAAATGGCGCAGAGAAGCATATTTCAGCAGAGACAGTGGCATCAAAGGACTACAGCAAGAAAATCCAGGGCTCCTTTGAAGAGAACTTCCTGAGAGTTGCTTCAGATCTGAACACCTGCTCAAAGCGTGGATTATCTGAAAGATTTGACTCAACAATCGGCGCAGGCACTGTCTTGATGCCATTTGGAGGCAAAAAGCAGCTGACTCCTATCCAAGCCATGGTTCAGAAGATCAGCGTTGAGAAGAAAGACACTGACTCCTGCTCCTTCATGGCCTTCGGCTACAACCCATTCATCTTTGAAGCCTCTCCTTTCCATGGCGCTTACCTAGCTGTCGTTGAATCAGTATCAAAGCTCATTGCCACTGGAGCATCATTCGAGGACACCTATCTAACCTTCCAGGAGTATTTTGAGCGACTCAACAAGGATCCTAAGAGATGGGGAAAGCCACTTTCTGCGCTCCTTGGGGCATTCAAGGCACAGATGGACCTTAAAATCGGCGCAATAGGCGGAAAGGACTCAATGTCCGGCTCCTTCGAGAACCTTGATGTGCCACCTACTCTAGTCTCCTTTGCTGTCACAACAGGAAAGACAGATGAGGTTGTCTCACCGGAATTCAAGAAAGCAGGCAGCAAGGTCTGCATCATAATGCCTGAATATGACTCCAATAACCTGCCTGTAGCCGCTTCTCTTCTTGAGGTATTCAAGACAGTCACAAGATTGCAAAGAGAAGGAAAGGCTATAGCATGCTACACACCTGGCATCGGAGGCGTTGCAGAGGCTATCATGAAGATGGGCTTCGGAAATGGACTTGGCTTTGCCTTTGATGACGCTCTTTCTATCGATGACATCTTCTCATACCGCTACGGCTCCTTCATAGTCGAGCTTGAAGAGGGAGAGGCTGGAACTCTCTTGGGAGAGACAACAGCAGATGGAGCCTTCTCATACAAAGGTGTCTCACTCTCTCATGATAGTGTGCTAAAGCCATATGAGGATAAGCTAGAGAGCGTTTTCCAATGCAATATCGAAACACCAAGCGCTGAGGTGGAAAACTATTGCTTCTGCTCCAGCGAAGGAAAGGCACCTGCTTTGAAGGTTGCAAAGCCCAAGGTTCTGATTCCAGCCTTCCCTGGCACAAACTGTGAATATGATTCCGCGAAGGCTGTCAGCTTAGCTGGTGCTGAGGCAGAGATCATAGTCATCAACAATCTATCGAAGGATGGAATATCAAGAAGCATCGACTCCTTTGCGAAAAAACTCAAGACAAGCCAGATTGTTTTCATCCCAGGAGGCTTCTCAGGTGGTGATGAGCCAGATGGATCAGGCAAATTCATCACCGCGTTCTTCAGAAATGGCGCAATCAAGGAGGGCGTTGAAGACCTTCTTGACAACAGAGATGGCCTAATGTGCGGCATATGCAATGGCTTCCAGGCTCTGATAAAGCTTGGTCTTGTGCCTTTTGGCAAGATCATCGACACCGATGACCAGTGCCCAACGCTCACATTCAACACAATAGGCAGACACCAAAGCAGGATTGTGAGAACAAGAGTCGCGTCAAACATCTCGCCATGGCTTAAGCTTGTGAATGTCGGCGATATCGTAAATGTGCCTATATCACATGGAGAGGGACGGTTCCTAGCCGATGAGGCTCTGATAGCAAGACTTGCCGCTAATGGACAGATCGCAACTCAGTATGTAGACCTTGAGGGAAATGCGACAATGGATGTTCACTTCAATCCTAATGGCTCAATGGATGCGATTGAAGGCATCACATCCCCAGATGGAAGGGTTTTCGGAAAGATGGGGCATAGCGAGCGCATAGGAAGAGGACTTTATAAGAATGTTTATGGTGAATATGACATCAAGATGTTCGAATCTGCAGTGAAGTATTTCAAATAAAGACTTATACTAAAAGAAAATGGGTGCACGATGCACCCATTTTTGCTGCAAAGCCAAAACTAGTTAGCCGCTGTATCCCTTCTAATAACGTCGTGCGCTCCACCTTCCACGATGCTTGTTGAGGAAACCAGTGTCAGAACAGCCTTCTCCTTAAGCTCAGCAATAGTCAGCGCGCCGCAGTTGCACATAGTGGACTTTATCTTGCTCAGTGTCTTTCCTACGTTATCGCTCAATGATCCTGCATAAGGCACATATGAGTCAACTCCCTCCTCAAAGGAGAGCTTCTTATCTCCTCCAAGGTCATACCTCATCCAGTTTCTCGCTCTATTAGAGCCCTCGCCCCAGTACTCCTTGACGTAGCTGCCCTTGACCATTATCTTCGCAGTTGGGCTCTCGTCAAAGCGAGCAAAATAACGACCGAGCATCACAAAGTCAGCACCCATTGCAAGTGCGAAAGTTATATGATGGTCGTAGACAATGCCGCCATCAGAGCAAACAGGAACGTAAATACCAGTCTTCTCATAGTACTCATCTCTTGCCTTGCATACCTCGATCAAAGCTGTTGCCTGCCCTCTGCCGATGCCCTTTGTCTCTCTTGTTATGCAAATTGAGCCACCGCCTATTCCAACCTTGACAAAGTCCGCACCAGCTTCCGCAAGGAATAAAAAGCCATCTCTATCAACAACGTTTCCGGCACCAATCTTGACGCTGTCGCCATAGTTTTCCCTAACGAAGTCAAGTGTTCTCTTCTGCCATTCGGAAAAACCCTCTGAAGAGTCAATGCAAAGAACATCAGCGCCTGCCTTGATTAGCGCAGGTATTCTTTCCTCGTAGTCCCTTGTATTGATTCCTGCTCCAACCACATAACGCTTATGCTTATCCAAAAGCTCCTCTGGATGCTCCTTATGGCTATCATAGTCCTTTCTGAAGACGAAAGCCTTCATTCTTCCATCCTCTGTCACAATTGGAAGAGCATTCAACCTGTTATTCCAGATGATGTCATTTGCCTCGCTTAGCGTGATTCCGTCCTTTGCTGTGATCAAATCCTCAAGCTTTGTCATGAAGGTTTCCACCTTCTCAGACCTATCCATTCTGCTAATTCTGTAATCCTTGCTTGTGACCATGCCAAGAAGAATGCCTGTAGGAGTGCCATCATCTGTGACAGCGACTGTTGAATGGCCAGTTGCCTTCTTTATGTCAAGCACATCCTGAAGGGTGCTATCTGGTTTGACATTTGAGTCGCTCATGACAAAGCCTGCCTTATGAGCCTTGACCTTGGCAACCATCTGAGCCTCGCTCTCTATTGACTGGGAGCCATAGATGAATGAAACGCCTCCACACTTTGCAAGCGCGATTGCAAGCTCATCGCCTGATACAGATTGCATAATCGCAGATACCATTGGGATATTAAGCTCAATGGCTGATTTCTCGCCCCTCTTATATTTCACAAGGGGTGTCTTCAACGA
>JAZURW010000043.1:0-4307 GCA_045606405.1 Candidatus Ornithospirochaeta sp.
GCGAGGATGTTCTTTCTCTGGTAGAGAGGAAGCTCAATAGCAAGGTCCATAGCGAGATCAAGCATCTCTGCTACGAGAGCCTTTCTCTCTTCAAGGTCAACTGTCTGCATGATCTCAACAAGAAGAGCATCCATTCTGTCGTCCTTGATGTTGTATCTGTTCTGTCCACCGTTTGATGAGAACTGAGAAGACTTGTCACAGTTTGTTACGTTACCCCAAGCGAGTGTGAAGATGTCTGCTGTGCCATCGTTCATTGCTGACTGGAGAACTGCGAACTGTACGTCGTTGATCTGGAGCTCACCACCGAGGTTCTTCATATCCTCAGCTGCCTGTGTGTACATAGCATATGCTGGGTGGTCACCAACGCCGTCGCCGCCGATGTAAGCGTTAACAACGAGCTGCTCGCCGTTTGCGTTAACGAGCTTGCCATTAACCTGCTCATAGCCAGCTGCCTTGAAGTACTCAAGAGCCTTAGCAGGATCATATGGATAGTACTCTGCTGCATCGTCTGGATACTCTGTGATAACAGTTGTCATTGGTCTCTCGATTACCTGAGCGATCTTTGAACCATAGTAGCCAGCAACAGAAGCTCTTCTGTTCATGAGTGAGAAGAGGCCTCTTCTTACGTTGATGTCGAGGTTGTTGCAGTTGTAGCCTGAGTAGCCGTAGCCAGCATTGTCTGTGAGGTCATATGCAAGGCCGAGTGACTCGAGCTCTTCAACGTTTTCCTTTGAGCCTGATGGGTTACAGATGTCGATAACACCAGAAGAAAGTGATGCGAGAGCGTCAGCTTCTGGAACATACTGGAACTTAACTGTGCCAATTACAGGAACACCTTCAAAGTAGTTTACGTTTGCTGTTACTGTTGCGATGTTGTCAGCAAAGCCCTTGAAGATATATGGACCTGAGCCAAGTGGAACCATGTTTGAGAGAATCTTTGAAACGTCACCCTTCTCGAAATCGCCATAGTAGTGAGCTGGTGCGAATGCGAAGGAGATGTTTCTGTCGCCGCTGATGTTTACAGATGCGTATGTGACTGTAGCTGTGTAGTCGTCGATTCTCTTAACACCTGAGATCTCTGGTACGTCTACGCCGTCAGCGAGGTTGCCAGCGATGTAAGACTCAGCAAGCTTGCCTTCCCACCATGTCTGTGGGTCATAGCTTGTGTAGTAGTTTGAGTACTCAATCTCTGCGATGAGAGCAAGAACTGCGTCAGCATCTGTTGCGTCGAGTGCTGCATACTGAGCGCCGAAGCCTTCTGATTCTGCATAGCCCTTCCAATCATAAGAGTCAAGGCCGCCCCACCATGCTTCGAGGTTTGTCTCGATGAGGTATGTAAGGTAGTCTTCCTTGCTGATTGTGTCAAGTGAATACTTCTCTGCTGCCTCTGTTGCGAATCCAGCGATGACTGATGAGTAGTTAGGATCGTCGTAGTAGTATTCCTTGATACCAACGATATCCTCTGTGATGAGAGCTGCAGGACCTGTGTAAGATGGGTCTGAGCTTACATAAACAGAATAGAGATAGTCGTCGATTGTGACTTCTTCGCCATCAGAGAAGTACATGCCTGGCTTTACTGTTACTGTATATGTAACTGTGCCATCTGCATTTTCCTGAGTTGTGATGTTGCCACCCCATGGAATTACCTCGTTATCCTTGTTGATTCTGATTGGGCTAACAAAGATCTGATCGAGAACGTCCTGGTCATAAGCTGACTCAGCGAGGAAAGGATTCCACTTTTCTTCGAAAGTAGCAGGTACTGCGATAACAAGTGTCTTGTCTGCCTGCTCTGGCTGTACTGCGCCTGTTGCTGCAGGAGCTGCTGCTTCAGGAGCGCCCTGTGCGAATGCTGCAGAAACAGAAATAATTGCGATAAGAGCAAGAACTGTTATTCTTCTGAGTTTATTCATATAAACCTCCCGTTGATTAATAATTCACTCTAGTATAAAGGATTTTTTTAAACAAATGCTATAAAGAAGAGCCATTATAAGTTGATTTGAGGGGTGAAAACGACGCTTTTTTGCTTTTTTGATGTTTTCAGAAGACGCAGAATGAAGCTAATAAATATTAATTTATCTATTTAATGTAGCCGAGCGACTCTTTTTTCATGCAGCAGATAGGCTCTTTGTGCGATTAAAAATCACTCGAATCCGACAATATCGCTAACAACTGCCGCAAGTTAGGATATATAATCAAGTGATATGACTAAAAAACTTTGGACCGCTATCATCACAATAGGCCTCGCAGGACAGCTTGCTTGGACTGTTGAGAACATGTACTTCAATGTGTTTCTATACAACACGATCTCAACCAATCCCGACTACATCGCAAGGATGGTATCGCTCTCTGCAGTGGCAGCAACAGCGACCACGATCCTCATTGGCTCTCTGTCTGACAGGATCGGGAAAAGAAAGCTCTTCATCTCTCTTGGATATGTGCTATGGGCGATCTCAGTTGCCCTCTTTGCCTTTATCTCGCCAGAGAAGCTGGGTGGGGAGGCAAAGGCAGCCTGGGCTGTCATCCTCATGGATGTGATAATGACATTCTTTGGCTCAACAGCCAACGATGCATGCTTCAACGCATATGTCACAGAGCAGGTTGAATCAAAGGATAGGGCAAAAAGCGAGGGTGTGATACAGATTCTCCCGCTCATTTCCATGCTCCTTGTCTTCGGGCTCTTGGATGGAATGACTCAAAAAGGCAATTGGCCCTTGTTCTTCATGGTCATATCAAGCTTGATGCTCGTATCAGGCATCGCATCCTTCTTCCTCCTTGATAAAGAGCCAAGTAAAAAGCTGAGTGGGAAAAGCTATAAAGAGAACCTCACCTTCGGCTTCAAGCCATCAACCATCAAAAACAATAAGGAGCTCTATATAGTCTTGGCCGCATTCTGCATCAACTCGATAGGAATGCAAGTCTTCTACCCTTACCTCATAATATATGTCCAGCAATATCTTGGCTTTGACAACTATGCGATAATCCTCGGCATCCTTTTGATCGCTGCCTCTATCATCAGCGTCATCGGAGGCAGGATGATCGACAGGATAGGAAAGCTAAAAGCAGCAAGCCCCTCCATCCTGATCATGGCAGTGGGAATGTTCCTTCTATACTTCGCTCGTAGCTTCAGCGCTCTGATCATAACCGGCATCATAATGATGGGAGGCTACCTTCTATCCTCATCAACGCTATCTGCGATACTCAGAGACCTCACTCCAAAAGGCAATGAGGGAGGGATCCAGGGCGTGAGGATGATTGCTCTCGTCCTTATCCCTATGGTTCTCGGGCCAAATATCGGCTCAATGGTCATCAAAGGAAGCGCGGAGACCTACATAGAGCTTGGAGTTGAAAAGACAATGCCATCCCCTGACCTATTCATTGTCGCGGGCATCATTGTCCTTATCTCCATAATCCCAATAGTCATCTTGAAAAGAAACGAATCTAAGAAAAGGACAGCAACAGCATGAGCATACCTCTTTGTGAATACCCTAGACCACAGATGGTCAGAGATAGCTACCAATGCCTTAATGGTCTTTGGGACTATGAGATAAAAGGAAAGGAGGAGAAGTCAGGGAAGATTGTTGTCCCCTACTCGCCAGAGACGGCAACAAGCACTGTCGGGCACATACTGCAGCCTGATGAGGTCCTTATATATAATAAAAGGATAAAGTGGGAGTTCCCCTTTGATAGCAGCAAGGAGCTGCTGATTCTCCACTTTGACGCAATAGATTACGAGGCTGAAATATACATCGATGGAAAGAAAGCAATGTCCCATAGAGGTGGATATCTGCCATTTGAGCTACTGCTTGATAAAGATGAGTTCGACCTCAGAGTCGAGGTCAAAGACCCTTCAGACACAAAGGAGCAAGCAAGAGGAAAGCAGAAGCTTAAGCATGGTGGCATATGGTACACACCACAGTCAGGCATCTGGAAGACTGTCTGGCTTGAGAAGGTTCCAAAGAGATATATAAGGAAAATAGAGCTGGCCCCTGATTTGGAAGGCTTCTCGATCACAGTCCATACAAATGGCGAGAAAGAAACTGTGAAGCTATATATCGAAGGCAAATACCATGAATTCAATTCATCTGAAAGCTACCGTGTGGATATCCCGAATCCTGAGACATGGACTCCAGAAAACCCTCGTCTTTACTATTTCATCGCAGAGACAGAAAGCGACAAAATTGAGTCCTACGTCGGCTTGAGAACGTTCTCAACTGGTCTTGATGAGAGGGGAAGCAGAGTCCTTATGCTCAATGGAAGACCATATTACCACCATGGCGTTCTCGATCAAGGGTATTACTATCCTGGCC
>JAZURW010000044.1:0-1912 GCA_045606405.1 Candidatus Ornithospirochaeta sp.
GGTAAATGTTCCTTGGCAGTTGCATTTTACCATGTATGCCCCGGGTTCGATTCCCCGGGCATCATTTTTTTCATTTTTGGATAAAAAACCGACTTTTGTTACAGCCCCTTTAATTGTGTCATTTAAGCAGGAATTCAGGTATCTCACCACGCTGGTTGAATATCTTTCTCTGCTGTGTATCGAGTATCTTCTTGCACATTCTAATTGACTGTGGAGTGACCTCGACAAGCTCGTCATCCTTGATGAACTGGATAGCCCTCTCAAGAGTTGGCTTCACAACAGGAGTCAGGGAAACAGCCTCATCCTTTCCTGATGCTCTCAGGTTTGTCAGCTTCTTTGTCCTGGTAGGATTCAAAAGGAGATCCCCCTCTTTGTTCCTCTCTCCAACAACCTGTCCTTCATAGATAGGATCACCAGGCACAATGAAGAAGCTTCCTCTGTCCTCAAGCTCCCAAATGCCATATGCGACAGCATTACCTGCTCTATCAGAGACAAGAGAGCCTGTGAAACGATCAGGGAAATCACCTTTATATATCTCGTAGCCCTTCAAGTAGCTGTTCATGATTCCAAAGCCTCTTGTATCTGTCAAGAACTCATCTCTGTATCCAATGAGACCTCTAGAAGGTATATCGAACTTGATCTTCACTCTATTGCCTTGAGTATACTGTATATCCTTCATCAAGCCCTTTCTTCTTCCCAGTTTTTCCATGACTGTGCCTGAATACTCTTCAGGACAATCGATCAACAGCTCCTCTACTGGCTCTGTCTTATTGCCATTCTCATCCTGTCTGAAGATAATCTGAGGTCTTCCCACACAGAGCTCAAAGCCCTCTCTCCTCATGGACTCAACTATGATGGCCATCTGGAACTCACCTCTTCCCTTGACAGTGAATGTGTCATCAGGATTCTTCTCAATCCTTATCGATACATTCCTAAGAGCCTCTTTTTGAAGCCTCTCCCATATCTTGGCGCCTGTGACAGCCTTGCCTTCCTTACCAGCAAGCGGTGAGATGTTCTTGGAAAATAGCATTGAGACAGTTGGCTCATCGACTTTGATCCTAGGCAGCGCCTTTAGCTCATCCTTTGTGCAGATTGTGTCTCCAATTGAAACGTCATTGACGCCGGAAAGAACTATGATGTCTCCGCTTTCAACCTTTGAGCAATCCTTGAATACAGGACCATCGTAGGCCTGTAGCCTTGTGACCCTCAAAGGCACAACTGAACTCTCCTTGATGCATATGAGACTATCATTTGTTGTCGCTGTTCCATTTATGACTTTTCCAACTGCAAGTCTGCCTAAGAAGTCAGAATAAGAAAGATCTGAGACAAGCATCTGGAAAGGTTCCTCATCATCGAATTCCGGTGCGGGGATATTCTCCAATATGGAATCCATTAGAAGGAACATATTGTCCTTTATATCATCTAGAGATGAGCCACATCTTCCTTCCCTTCCATTGGCATAGAAAACTGGGACCTCAAGCATACCTTCGTCATCAGAAAGCTCCAAAAGAAGGTCATATACCTCGTTAAGGACCTCCTCAGGTCTTGAATCAGGTCTATCTATCTTATTTATGACAACAATGATAGGAAGATGCTTCTTCAATGCCTTCTCAAGCACAAACCTTGTTTGAGGCAAAGGCCCTTCAGCAGAGTCACATAGCAGCACAACACCATCAACCATGCTAAGGCCACGCTCAACCTCACCACCGAAGTCAGCGTGTCCTGGAGTATCTATGATATTGATTTTCGTTCCTTTCCATTTGATAGCGCAGTTCTTTGCACTTATAGTGATGCCACGTTCTCTCTCAATATCACCACTATCCATGATTCTATCCTGGTCCATATCCTTTCCAACCAGTCCACTTTGCTTGAAAAGAGCATCTACAAGAGTTGTCTTGCCATGGTCAACATG
>JAZURW010000045.1:0-2658 GCA_045606405.1 Candidatus Ornithospirochaeta sp.
CATGGCTACGATCCGACTTCTGAATCCAAAGCCTAAGGCAGCCGAGCTATCCTTCTCATAGATGAGGGAAGCATCGTTGAGCTTCAAGCGCTCAATAGCCTCCTGAAGCTCTTCATAGTCATTGGAGTCAACAGGATAGATTGAGGAGAATACGACAGGCTTAACCTCTTTAAAGCCGCCAAGAGGCTCATCAGCGGGCTTCGACTTAAGTGTGACAGTGTCACCTACCCTTATATCAGAGATAGTCTTGATTCCTGCGATGAAGTAGCCTACATCGCCTGCTGAGAGCTCTCCCTTGCTCATCAAAGTGAGCTGGAAGCGTCCTACATCCTCTGTCTTGTACACTGCATCTGAGTGCATGAACACAATCTCATCGCCAGGCTTTACGCGCCCTGAGAAGATTCTCGCATGCACTATGACGCCTCTATATGGATCATAGTGGGAGTCGAAGATGAGCGCCTTCAATGGGTCGTCAGCGCTTCCCACTGGATGAGGGATGTACTCGACAATCGCCTCAAAAAGGCTGTCCACTCCCTCTCCTGTCTTTGCGGAGACCATGCATGCCATATCAGGGTCAAGCCCCAGATCGTGGTCGATTTGCTTGAGGCAGTTATCGATATCGGCGCTTGGAAGGTCGATTTTATTGATTACCGGGATGATCTCAAGGTTATGCTCCATTGCAAGATAGAGGTTAGCAAGAGTCTGAGCCTCAACTCCCTGGCTTGCATCGATCAAGAGAAGAGCGCCCTCGCAGGAGGAAATGGCTCTGGATACCTCATAAGTAAAGTCAACGTGTCCGGGTGTATCGACAAGATTCAGCTCATATTCCTCGCCATTTGCTGCCTTGTATGGTATTGTCACAGCCTGGCTCTTGATTGTAATTCCCCTCTCTCTCTCGATATCCATGTTATCGAGAATCTGCGACATAGCAGGACCACGGCTCTGCACAAGCCTTGCCTTCTCGATGAATCGGTCAGCAAGCGTTGATTTGCCGTGGTCAATGTGCGCGATAATGCAAAAGTTTCTTTTGTGTTTAGTGTCTGTAGCCATTACTTCAGGTCCGTTACATGTTCAATTAAAGGGAAGCCGAACATCTCTCTGATCTCCCTATCATCGAGAGTCTCCCTCTCAACAAGAGCGACAGCAAGAGCATCGAGCTGATCTCTATGCTCTGAGAGAATCTCCCTTGTCTGGTCAAGGCACTCAGAAAGAATCCTATTGACTTCGCTATCTATCCTCTGTGCCGTCTGCTCTGAATAATCCTTATGCTGTGCGATTTCCCTTCCCAGGAAGAGTGGCTCATCATCATTTGCAAGCGAAATAAAGCCGAGAGAGGACATTCCATACTCTGTGACCATTCTTCTTGCCATGTCTGTCGCCTGCTTTATGTCATTCGAGACGCCTGTTGTGTTCTCCCCATAAACAAGCTCCTCCGCAACATAACCGCCCATGCATACCTTTATCCTATCCTCAAAATAAGAGCGTCTTACTGTATAGCTGTCCTTCTCAGGCAGCGACATTGTGAGACCTAATGCTCTGCCATGAGGCACGATTGTGACCTTATGCAGAGGATCGACATTCTTCAGATAGTAGTGCAAAAGCGTATGACCACCCTCATGATACGCAGTTGCAAGCTTCTCTTCCTCTGTCATGAAGATAGAAGCCCTTGCGACACCAAGAAGGATTTTGTCCCTCGCTCTCTCGAAATCATCCATAGAGACCTCTGTCCTGTTTGCTCTTGCAGCAAACAGAGCTGCCTCATTCACCAGGTTTGCCAAATCAGCACCGCTTGTTCCTGGTGTGGCTCTTGCTATGCGGGCAAGATCCACATTCTCAGTGAGGTGGACCTTCCTTGTATGTATTCTGAGGATATCCAATCTCTCCTGAACATCAGGAAGCGCAACAGTGACCTGCCTATCGAATCTGCCTGGCCTCAATAGGGCTGGGTCAAGAACGTCAGGCCTATTTGTCGCCGCAATGACTATGACGCCGGGATCTGATGAGAAGCCGTCCATCTCAACAAGCATCTGATTGAGAGTCTGCTCTCTCTCATCGTGTCCACCACCAAGACCTGAGCCACGGGCCCTGCCCACAGCATCAAGCTCATCGATGAAGATTATGCATGGGGCGCTCTTTCTGCCCTGCTCAAAGAGATCTCTAACACGAGCAGCACCCATACCGACGAACATCTCAACAAAGTCAGAGCCGGAGGTGTGCAAGAATGATACCCCAGCCTCTCCAGCCACAGCCCTAGCCAAAAGGGTCTTTCCAGTTCCAGGAGGGCCTACAAGAAGGACTCCCTTAGGGATTTTAGCGCCGATTTTGACGAATCTATCTGGATGCTTCAGGAAGTCGACAACCTCCTCAAGCTCGTACTTGGCTTCCTTCTGCCCCGCCACATCATTGAAAGTGACCTTATTCTGGTTCTTGTTGTATTCCTTTGCATGTGATTTGCCATAGGATCCAACCTTTCCGCCCATGCCAGGTCCCTTTAGCATCTGGATCATCAAGAAGAAGAAGATAATCCATGGCAAAAGCTGGATGATGTAATACCAAATAGGAGTCGTCTGCAATGCGCCGACAACATCCACTCCATGCTCCTTCAAAAGCGGCATGAGAAGCGGATCTGAATATGGGATAAGTCGGATCGTAGCCATG
>JAZURW010000046.1:0-8709 GCA_045606405.1 Candidatus Ornithospirochaeta sp.
GCATCAGTCATTGCGCTATCGAGCGTATTTAGAGTGGATGAGACGATAAAGCTATCACTAGTGACAAAATCAGTGACAACGCCAATCTCGCTTGCGCTTACGAATATGCTTGGCGGCATAGAGGGAATCGCGGCAATAGGCGTCATGGTCGCAGGTTTGATGGGCAACATCCTTGCACCTGCTCTCTCTAAGCTCTTCGGCTTCAAGACAGAAGGCGAGAAGGGAATTGCCATTGGAACATCATCCCATGCTCTTGGGACAGCAAGAGCGCTGAGGATGGGAGAGGATGTGGGAGCAATCTCCTCCATCTCACTCTCATTTTCGGGGATAATCACAGTAATTGTGATAATGCTTATCTATTGAGCATCAGACATCAGAAAATCCGCATATGGCCCAGGCTCTGACAAGGGAATGACAGTTGCCCCGCAGCATTTCTCATAGAAGCCAACAGGCCCCGCTCCACCTATTATCGCATAGTAATAGCCTTCGCTTCTGAGAGCGTGAAGGCAGGAAAGGAGAAGCGCCTTGCCAACTCCTTTTCCCCTCATCTCATCAAGGACAGCAGTTGGCCCAAAGAAGTCAGGAGCTGTGGCGTTATATGAGGCAAAACCGACAATCCTCTTATCCTTGACAGCTATAAATGTCGATATGGGTGTATTTGTGAAGGATTTATCAACCTCCATCTCCCCATAAGGAGAGAAATTGTCACGCGCGAATCTCAATACAGCCTTCTTGTCTGGTGCGAAGGCCCTCTGGATCCTTATCCCCTCCTTTTTCAAGGACTCATAATCGACATCCTCTAGCTCATATAGCTTCACAAGCATATCTGGCATAGTCAATCCTCCTCTTTTTTTATCTCCTTGAATCCCTTTCCAAGCACCTTGTAAGCTTCATTGACAAAGACAAAAGCTGTTGGATCCTCATCGTAGATGATATTAACCAATCTCTGCAGCTGATGATTGGGCACGATGACAAGAAGCATCTCATTGCGCTTCTGCGAATACATGCCTGTACCCTCAAACACTGTTCCGGAGTGGCCCAGCTCATCAATCACCCTCCTGGATATATCCCAAGTTCTATAGTCAGAGATGATATAGACAGACTTTGCCATCTTTGTTCCAAAGCCAGTTAGAAGGAAGTTGACCATCTGAGAGGAACAATACATCGCTATCACAGAGAACAAAAGCGCCTGAAGCCCCAAAAAGATACCTGCCAAGGAGACTACAAAGATATTGAATATGAATTGGATGGTGCCCACTCCAATTGGAGTGTACTTGGCAATCACCTGCGATACAATATCAGTGCCGCCTGTATTGCATCCGGACTTCATTGTCAGACCAATGCCTGCTCCTAGGCAAATGCCCCCGAAGATCGCAGAGAGAAGAACATTCACAGGTATTGAAACATCCAAGAAGCCAACATTTCCCGTTCTTGATGTTATCAAGGAGACCCATAAAGACAGCAAGGAGGAGCCAATTAGCGTCTTGATTCCATATTTAAAGCCAAAGACCTTCATCCCTATGAGGATCAAAGGGACATTTATGAACATCATGACGACACCTTGGTTCCATCCGAAAAGATAAAAGAATACTGTCGCTATGCCCGCAGCGCCACCTGAGGCTATCTTGGCAGGCGTATAAAACAGCGAAATGCCAACAGCAGCGACAAATGGCCCCGCAAGCAGGAAGAAATAGTCTGATAGTCTATGAAAAATCAAAAGTGATTTAGCTTTCATATATGAAATATGTTAACTGATTAACAGCGCAAGTCAAACAGGAAATGCGTTCTTATCATATATGGCCTATGAATGCCAAATCATGAATCAACGCCCTCACTCCTCCTATTTTGGAGATCATCTTTCCAAATAGCACCTTCACATTCCCTGAAAGACCCTCCTTTACCAGATCCAGGCCAAAGATTCTCTCATTGGACAAGATGTCGTCAAGGCAGTCTAGATTCCCATCACAACCAAGCTTGATCTTTTCAAGATGCATCCTGATGTAATCTAGCAAAGGGTCAGGAGCTGGGACGAAGGCCTTGCCAAAGTCATCAACTGTAAGGCAGTATCTAAGCCAAAGGGCATAGACCATTGGGATGAAGACAAGATTTTCAAGCTTCATTCCCTTTGCCTTATATGCCTTCAAAGTCTCGCCAAACCTAATTGCAAGCTTTTGAGAGGTATCCTGTGCGATTCTCCATGGGGAGTCTGGAATAAAGGGATTAGGAAGCCTCAAGGAAAACACCTGATCTATGAATGCCTTTGGATCTATGATTTTTGGATCTGATGCTACAGGAAGAGCCTCCTTATACCCAAGTCCCTCAAGAACACCGACGATATCATCATCCCGCATCTCCTTGTAGATCCTATCATATCCTAGCAAGCAACCAAGAAGCGAAAGGGCTGTGTGGATAGGATTGAGGCATGTGCATACCTTCATCTTCTCAGCTTTATCCACCGTTTCACGATCAGTGATGTAAACTCCACATCTTTCAAACTCTGGTCTTCCGTTTGGAAAGTCGTCCTCCATCACAAGATAGCCAGTCTCCTCAGCATTCACAAAGGGAGCGATATATGTCCCTTTATCTGTCACAAGAGGGGCCATGTCCTCAACGCCATCTGAGGAGAGGATATCCAGAACAGCTTCGTCTGGGCGAGGTGTTATCTTGTCTATCATCGTCCATGGATATGATACGCTCCTTTCTAGATATTCCAGGAACTCCCTCTCAACAAGAGCTTTATCAACCCATTTTGATGCTATCGTAGTCAAAGCAAGCTTCAATCTGTCACCGTTGTGGGAGCAGTTGTCCATTGAGACAAGTGCAATAGGACGGGCATTCTCCCTGAACCTAGCCAAGAGAAGCTCCAATAGCTGAGAGAGGAACATGCTGCACTTCCCTGGTCCTCTGTCGAAGTCTTCCCTGTAGCGCTCCTTATACTCACCGTTTTCATTCTTCAGCTCATACCCCTTCTCCGTTATAGTGAATGTCGCCATCTGCAAAGAGGGGCTTATGAAGATCTCCCTAAACCTCTCCCAGTCTTTTTCAAACGACCTATCAAAGGGATAAGCCTCTGTAATAGAGGCAACGATGCTTTTCTCGACTGTACCATCGCTTTTGAGCGTGACAAGCAAGCTTAGGTTGTCATGCTTGTCATAAATATCGTCGATAATCTGATAGTCAAAGCCCTCTCCTACGATTATGCCTTTATCAGCTCTTCCTTTTTCTATCAAATCATGCTGCAGCATGGCAGGAAAGGCTCTAAAGATATTGCCTGCTCCAAAGTGAACCCAAATAGGCTCTTTTCTTGTTTTCTCAGCTATCCTTTCCCTGTCATATCCTATCCCCTTGTACCCCTTCTCTGCCCAAAATGGCGAATTCAATTCCTTCTCGATCAATCTCATATTGCCCTCGATCCTTTCAAGCTTTTATCCAAAGCCTCCCAAAGCCCAAGAATATACTCAGCGCCCAGTGCTCTATCATATAATCCATACCCAGGCATAGCGACCTCTCCCCAAATAGCTCTCCCGTGATCTGGTCTTATTGGGCCATCAAAGCCCGTCTCATACAAAGCTCTGATAATCTTATAGAGATCAAAGCTGCCATCTGAAGAGAGATGCGCTGCCTCCTCAAAGACACCATCTCCCATATGATGGATATTCCTTATATGAGCGAAGTGAATCCTTCCAGAAGCTGCTCTGATAATTCCCTCCAGATCATTGTCTTGCTTTGAGCCAAATGAGCCCAAGCAGAAGGTAAGCCCATTGAAAGGAGCATCAACTGCTTTCAAAAGCTTAAGGACCCTCTCCTTGGATGTGAGTATCCTAGGCAGATTGAAAACAGGCCAAGCTGGGTCATCTGGGTGTATTGCCATCTTGATCCCCCACTTCTCACATACTCCCTCAATACGCCTCAAGAAGTATACAAGGTTATCGAATAGCATCTTGTCATCCACTCCTTCATATGCCTTGAAAAGCTCCTTGAGCTTTTTTAGCCTCTCTGGCTCCCAGCCGGGCATGACAAAGCCATTTGAGCCTTCCTTTGTCCTATCAAAGAAAGCCTGTGGATCGATTTGGTCAATGATGCTTTGATCATATGCCAATACAGAGGATCCATCAGGCCTTATCTTTGCTAAATCTGTCCTAGTCCAATCAAAGACAGGCATGAAGTTGTAGCAGACAAGCTTTATCCCGCACTTTCCAAGGTTGTCGAGCGTCTTGATATAGTTGTCTATGTAGACCTCTCTCTCAGCAAGTCCGATCTTTATCGAGTCATGCACATTGACAGACTCTATGCCCGCTATCTCAAGACCTGCATTCCTTACTTCCTGCTGAAGCTCCTTTATCCTCTCCAAGGGCCAAACCTCGCCTACGGGTATATCGTAAAGCATAGTAATAACCCCAGTCACGCCAGGAATCTGCCTAATCTGCCAAAGCTTCACCGAATCCTGTTTATCTCCAAACCATCTAAGTGTCATCTGCATGGAATTATCTCTCCTTATCCTATTATTTCTGGGAATCTGAGTATCCCAGCTTAACCTAAATGTAATATCGAAGAGTCAAATCCCTATACTGTCCTAGATAAAATCAAAAAGCATATCACTATATGGGACATAAAGATATCTTATGAACAACAATGCCTTGAATAAAAGAATGGATATGTCTTGGCTTCCATATGAGTGGGGAATTGCATCAATCCCAAACAAATCCAAATGTTGTGCTCATGCTTGCTTAGAGTGGTCTTTTTCATCGTTTTTCTGGGAAAAGGCTTCGGATTCTTCACCTTTCTCTGCACCTGATACAATGCCAAACAACCCATCTGTAAGAACAGATACCCTGTGCAGCACCTCCTCCGAGATATGTGTATATCTGTTGTTGATGTCTGCTGACTTATGGCCGAGCACAACCATTCTGTCCTCCTGGGATATCTTGAAGTCCCTTCCCAGAGTTGAGAAGGTATGGCGAAGTGAATGAAATGTGATATTCCGTCTCACCCTCTCCTCTTCATCGATGCCTATTCTATTCAGCAAGCCATAGAACACCGATCTAAGCGTTGGTGCAGAGATATATCCTATTTTTTGCTTTGATGGAAGACAAACACCTCTCTTATCGGCATTGGCTTTAAGCTCCTCTGCAAGCTGGTTTGGAATCAAAACCGCTCTATCATAATTGGATTTCGTCCCCTTTAACCCTGAAACAACTGCTATTGAATGCACAATGTTCACACGAGTCCATCCCTCATAGTTTGATTCGACTAAATCCGCGACATTGAGCGCTCTTATCTCTCCAGAGCGCATTCCAGTGCATAGTGCAAGAACAATTGCAAGATAATAAGAAGAATGGATTAGAGATCTCTCTTCATTAAGAAGACTGCATAAGCGAGACACCTCATCTTTGGAAAGGCATCCCCTTTCTCGCTCTGTCCTTGATATCCTCATCATGCGTTTGGCAGGATTCTCAGCAATGTACCCTACTCTATAAGCCTCCTTCAAAGGCAGAAGGAATGAATAAGCAATGACCTGCACTGAACCAGATGAAAGCCCCTTATCAAACAGGCTTTGGACCAATTCATCCAACAATCTTGTAGTCACATCCTGTAGTTTCAGCTCAGCAGGAATATAGGGAACAACATGCTTATTGAGGGAATATATCATATTCGCTGCATACTCTCTGCCAATTGATCCAGGCTTATGGCTATTGCGCATCGCAATATACTCCGAGCTATCAAAAGACCAGAAACGCAAACAGTAATCCAAAAAGCGCATTGAGGCATTGTCAGAATAAATGATACCAGAATCAAGAGCTCGCTTGGCAATGATCACAGCCTCGTCCCTTCTTTTGACAGGAGTGAAGTCCCTTTGCCCCAATTTCTCCTTTAAAACATCTATGCTCTTAGCTGTCATCTGCTTCCCTGTCTCCTTATTCAGGTAACATACATACCAATAGCTTCCTTTTTTCTTCTTTCGTTTGTACAGATAAAACTCTGTTCTATGTGCCATGTGAAAAACTCCTTATGATTTACGAACTTAAATATCAAGAGATTCTTGAATGTATAACGGAAAGGATTGATTGGTTTGCTTAGATATATTAAACCATATCATCTGCAAAGGCTCAGCGTACCTAATGCAATTAACATTGAGCTCGAATAGCTTGCCATCATAGCCATAGCAGTGCTTGTCATCTTAATTCTCTTCTAACCCACTCATTATTCTTCTGCACCTTTTTCTGCAAAAAACCAAGAAATCCTGCAAAAGACACCATAAAACAGATGTTTCCCCGTCGAGGAAATAATGAAAAAGATTCTTTCAATTGCTCTCGTTGCTCTTCTTGCAGTTTCTTCTGTATTCGCAGCAGATTTCTCAGGATCAGCATCTATTAATTTCGGATATGATTTCGAATCAAAGGAATGGGGTTTTGACAACAACACTTCAAAAGTTGTTGATATCACAGCAGAATTCAAGTCTGGCTCAGTCGATAAGAAGGGTGAAGGTGAAATCTATGCAGGTATCAAGGCTGCTTTTGCAGTAAATTTTGTTGCTAAGCAGGGAACAAGTAACGACTTTGTTGGTCTCAAGATCCCAGCAGCCAATTTGACAATTTCAGAAGCTTATGTAACAAACGACGTTTGGACAGTATCTATTCTTGGTGCAGTTGGAGCTCCTGATTTTGCAACATCTGCAGCAATCGATGGTGCTCCTTCAAAAAAGACATATAGTGTAGCTGCAGCAGCAGCTCCTGGCTTCACGGTAAAAGCATACGAGTACACAGCAGCATTTGGCATTGAGGGCGATGCAGATGAAGGAACAATCAACTGGTCAGCATATGTAGCAACACCAGCATACACACTCGCAGAAGGCCTCACAGCTAAGTTTGCAGCTGTAGCAGCAGATGACACAAATGTTGGTGCTTCTACAGAAATCAAGTATGGAGAAGTTGCAACAGTTCAGGCTGATTTCGGCTATGCAACAGCAAACAAGGCATTCGGTTTCGATGTAGCAGCAAAGGTAGCAGTTGATCCAGTAACAGTTAATGCATACTACAAGTATGGCGATAACCTTCTTTCCGCAAAGGTAGATGTAAAGCTTCTTGACGAAGATGCTCTTACTCTCACAGCAACAGCAAAGGATATCCTTGATGCAAAGGCTCTTTCACTTAATGCATCATACAAAGTAAACAGTGCACTCTCAGTTGCAGCAAATGGTGCTTACACATTTAAGCCAGCAGCAACCGCTGCAAAGTGGTCAGCAGGTGCTTCAGCAACATACACAGTTGAAGCTTTCACAGCTAAGGCTGGTGCAACATATAAGTGGTTTGCAGAAGATGCTATGCAGCTTTATGCAAATGCTTCTATTGAGTCAACAGCAATCATCCCAGGTGCTCTTCTTAAGCTTGCATATGGACCAAATTCCGCAGCAGGTGCTGTCACAACAAACCTTCTCAATGGAAATTACGGTTCTGTTGATGCATCATGCAAAATCTCATTCTAATAATGGGGACAATTTAGAATTTGATTATAGGCATCGCTTCGGCGGTGCCTTTTCTTTTATTAATATTTTTAGTTATTTAATATTAACTAAATCTTGTTTAACTATACTTAGCATAGTAAAGTATTTGTATGAGCAAGATATTCGTTGGAAGAGAAAAGGAACTAAAGAAGCTAACACATTGCTATTCTCTAGGTGACCAAGAACTAGCAATTGTCTATGGCAGGAGAAGAATTGGAAAAACTGCACTCCTGTCAAAGTTCACAGAAGATAAGAACACTCTCTGGATTACCGGAATAAAGGGTAAAAGGGAATTAGTTTTTGAGGCCATGACAAGGGAAGTCAATAGTTTTTTTGCTCCTGAGGATAGGACCGAACGTGTTTTTCGAAATGTACTGGATCTATTTGAGTTTCTGTTTGAAAAAAGCATCGCCGAGCGTTTTGTATGCGTTCTTGATGAATTCCCATACTTGGCTGAAGAATTTGAAGAGCTTCCGTCCATTCTTCAGCTACTACTCGATAGATATGAAGGGAAAGGAAAGCTCTTTTTGATTCTATGTGGCTCTTCAATGCACTTCATGGAACATCAGGTATTAGGAAAGGAGAGTCCTCTTTATGGTAGGCGTGGAATGACTATAAAGCTTCAACCTTTCGATATCCACGACACATCATTGCTTGTAGGAAAGGACAAGCAAAAAGCCTTTGAGCTTTGGTCTGTGACTGGCGGAGTAGCACTGTATCTGAACATCCTCAATCGCTACCAAAATGTAGAAGATGCAATAATCTCTGAGTTTCTTGATGATAATGGATTCTTTTCCAACGAAGCTTCAAACATCTTCTTGATGGAATTCAACAACCCTATCAACTATGAGTCAATCTGCAGGGAGCTTGCAACGGGAAATAACAAGGTTTCCGCCATTGCCTCAAAGCTCAACATGACTACATCTCTTGTTGCTCAACTGCTTTCAAATATGCAAAACATTGGCATTGTTGAGAAGATTGAACCTTTTGAATCCAACGTAAGAAAACCTGTTTGGGCAATAACAGACCAGATGATTAAGTTCTGGTATAGGTTTGTATATCCTTTAAGACTAATGAGGCTTGAAAGCAGGATTTCATATTGGAGAACGTATTACAATCAATTCTTGTCCAACTCCTTTGAGATGCTTTGCAGAATAAGTCTTCCTTCGCTGCTTCCAAGTGTATTATTCGCAGACATTCGTTCCTGG
>JAZURW010000047.1:0-6071 GCA_045606405.1 Candidatus Ornithospirochaeta sp.
GACAGAGAGGTGGAATGAGGGCAGGAGAGTCAGATGCACAAGCAACGCAGAGGA
The DNA here is from genome assembly GCA_045606405.1 of Candidatus Ornithospirochaeta sp. GTDB lineage: Bacteria > Spirochaetota > Spirochaetia > Sphaerochaetales > Sphaerochaetaceae > Ornithospirochaeta. The sequence goes on from JAZURW010000047.1 coordinate 55, forward strand.
GGGCAGCACAGCATCGACTGTGATGCTGTCATGGCTTTTGCAGGGAAGCGAAGACCCCGTGCTGAACACGGAGCTTTCCTTGGTCGTTGATCTTTTGCTGGGAAACCCTGGATCTCCCTTATATAAGGCTATAGTGGAGTCTGGGCTTGGAAGGGATCTTTCAAGTGAGAGCGGTATGTCAGATAGCTATAGAGAGCTTATTATCTCAGTTGGCATCTCTGGCGCTAAGGAGGAGGATGCAGAGACAATACAGTCTTTCATCTTATCGAAGCTTGGGGAGATCGCTGACAAGGGGCTCTCGAAGATGTCGATTGAGGCATCTCTCAGAAGAATGGAGTTTCGTCTCCAGGAGATACCAAGTGGCATAAGTCAGGGCTATTCGCTCTTTTTCTCAAGAGTCGACAAGGGCTGGGCCTATGGAAGGACGCCGTTTGATATGCTAGCGCCAAAAGCGGTCATCAAGCAGATACGGGCCGATATGGAAAAGGATGAGAGATATCTTGAGAAGTGGATACGCTCACATCTTATTGAGAATGAGCATAGGCTGCTATCGATAACTGTCATGGATGAGGAGAATCAAGATAGACTTGATGCGGAGATTGATATAAGGCTTAGTGAGAGACAGGGAAGCTACCCTAAAGAAGAGGAGGAGCAGTATTTGCTCTTTTCAGAGAGTCCTGATGACGAGGAATCTGTTCTCATGCTTCCACGTCTTGATTTAGAGGACATTCCAAATGTAAGTCGCGATATCCCCCATAGGATAAATGGGAACATAATAACGGCGGAAATGATGACAGGTGGCATCGTTTATGCTGATATGGCGTTCGATGTCTCTGATTACAGCTACAGCGAGCTAGAGGATCTATCGGTTCTTTCGAGGCTTTTGCTGATGACTAATGTAGGGGGGCAAGGATATTCGGATTTCCTTACCGAGCTTAGATTCAAGACAGGAGCCGCTGCCTTCATGCTGGAAGCAGGCACAGATTCAGAGGGCTCTGACAAGGTCTATCTTCTTTGCAGATTCAAGGCTTTGAAGGAGCTTTATCCGGAGGCACTTGAGCTGATTGGTAGGCTTTTGAAGGAGCATGATAGCTCCTCTCAAGAGAGGATCAAGGCTGCTTTGACAGATATTGAGACGGATTTCCAGAGTTCAGTGCTTCGTTATGGCCATCAATATGCAGTAGGCGCATCCTCTGCAATCTTGAATCCGTCTTTGTATACGACAGAGAGAATACAGGGGCTTTTGTTCTGGTATAGGATAGAGGAGATGCTTAAGGATGAGCTCTCTGAGCTCCCAGCTCGGTTGAGACGTGTTGCTGAGAAAACCTTCGTATCGAATCGAATCATCTTCCATTTGGCATATGAGAAAGGCGATGAGGGCTTTGTTCTGGCCCCAACAGAGGCTTTCATATCAAGCATGGAGCCTGGCAGCTCTGCTGGCACATCAGTCAGGATAGTTGAGCCTTTAGCAAGAAACAGAGCCTATTTGCTCTCCTCTCCTGTGAGCTATCTATCACTAGCCCAGCATGCATTGCCAAGGGAGGATTCTTTATCCGCAGCAGAGAGAATGCTTGTTTCCATTGCGTCAAAGAACAGCCTTTGGTCCTTGATCAGGGAAAAGGGGGGAGCCTATGGCGCAGGAGGCAATATAGACACCTCAGAGAGAATCATCTATTTCTACACCTATAGGGATCCTAGAGTCGATGGCTCTGTGTCTGATATGGCTGAGGCCGTAAGAAGCGAGGAGATAACAGAGAGCAGCTTGGAGGATGGCAAGCTCAATATACTTTCCAAGGATGTAAGGCCAATAGGCCCTTCAGCAAAGGCGTTGCTTGATCTTAGCCGCTATCTATATAAAGTGTCAGATGAATTGAGACACAGGCAGAAGAATTCAATGCTTGAGCTTACCCCGGAATCCTTGGAGGCTGTGAGGGACTCTGTTGTAAAGAGGATTGAGGATAATCCTTCGATAGTCGCTATCTCAGAGTTAAGGCTGATCGAGGAGAGCGGGATTGAGTTTGAGACCTATTCTCTGCCCTTGAAATAGTTCTCTTGTTTGCTATCCCTCGTGATATACTGATAGAAGGAGGATCCATGAAATACGTAGGCGCATTAGACCAAGGCACGACAAGCACACGCTTCATCATATTCGATGAGAGAAACACGATTGTGGCCTCTTCACAGGTGGAGCATAGGCAGATTTTCCCTAAGCCAGGCTGGGTGGAGCATAATCCTGAGGAAATATGGAAGAACACTTCCTTCGTGATTTCTGATGCGCTTGAGAAGGCGGGGCTTTTAGGTGAGGATATATCAGCCGTTGGCATAACCAACCAAAGAGAGACCATAATCCCTTTTGACAGAAACACAGGCAAAAGCTACCACAATGCGATAGTATGGCAGGATCTGAGGGGAGAGGATTTCATCAACAAGCTGGAGGCTAAGATTCCTGAGAGCATTATCAGAGAGAAGACAGGTCTTTTGTATTCCCCATATTTCTCCGCATCGAAGATCAGATGGCTTCTGGACAATGTCTCGATTGTTAAGAAGAAGGTCAAGACAGGAGAATGCGTGTTTGGCACAATCGATACGTATCTTACCTATAAGCTGACAGGTGGAAAGTCCTATGTCACAGATGTGACAAATGCCTCCAGATATATGCTGATGAACATCCAGAGTCTTGAATGGGATGAGGATATGCTCTCCTTGTTCGATATAAAAAAGGAGTCGCTTCCAAAAATCGTCCCTTCCTCCGGCCTTGTATATGGGTATACAGAGCTGGATGGCCCTTTCAAGGCGGAGATCCCTGTCTGCGGCATACTAGGAGACCAGCAGGCCGCGCTTTTCGGTCAGGCATGCTACCTGCCAGGCGAGAGCAAGTGCACCTATGGAACTGGGTGCTTCATGCTTGCAAACACGGGTGAGAAGCTCTGCTATTCAGAGCATGGGCTGCTATCAACAGTCGCATACCAGATAGAGGGTGAGAAGCCAGTTTATGCACTTGAGGGCTCTGTTGCCGTTGCGGGCTCACTAGTTCAATGGACACGAGACAGCTTGAAGATGGTAAGCTCTGCAAAGGAGCTTGATGAGCTTGCATCCTCAGTGCCAGACTCTGGCGGAGTTTATATCGTGCCAGCTTTTGCTGGTCTCTTTGCTCCATATTGGAGAAGCGATGCAAGAGGAGTCATCGCAGGGCTTACAGGCTTTGCCACGAGAGCCCATATCTGCAGGGCAGTGCTTGAGGCCACAGCCTTCCAGGCGAATGACATCTTCACTGTCATGGAGATGGATAGCGGGATAAAGATCAACTGCCTCAAGGTTGATGGCGGAATGACTAATTCTGCGCCTTTGATGGCATTCCAAAGCGATATTCTCTCCCTTCCTGTCATAAGACCTATGATTGTTGAGACGACAGCTCTGGGAGCAGCTTATGCAGCAGGTTTGACAAGTGGTGTCTGGAAGGATATATCCAGTCTTAAAAGCTATTGGAAGGAGCAGCTGAGATGGACTCCGACAATGGATGACAAAGAGCGTGAAAAAAGGGTACGATTCTGGAAGAAGGCAGTCTCTAGGACGCTTGATTGGGAAACAGGGAAAGAGGAATAGATGCTATTAGAGTTATTTGCGACGATCAGCATTCAGGAATATCTTAGGATGTTTGCTGAAATAGCCATCCTTACATTTGTGATCTACAGATTGTATGCAGCTATTGCAGAGACAAAGGCAACTCAGCTTTTGGGTATCTGCCTTGGCCTTGCGCTTATCTATGGAGTGAGCTTTGTCCTGAAGCTCGATGTCATCTTGGAGCTTATGCATCTGCTGTTTGTTCCGATTCTGATGATGTTTGTCGTCTTTTACCATACAGAGCTCAGAAGAGCCTTCTCTTCTACGAGCTCCTTTACGAGGAAGCGCTTTTTCAGGATGGGAAGCCTTAGCACAGGCGACCAGATCGATTCAATCCTCAATGCCTGTACCGTCCTGGTGGAGAAGAAGAGGGGTGCTTTGATAGTATTCCCAAGACACACAGACATCAAGGATGTTGTCAATTCAGGAACCAAGCTGAATGCTGATTTGTCAACAACGCTCCTTCTTACAATCTTTGACCATGACACTCCTCTTCACGATGGAGCATGCATCGTTCAGGGTGGTAAGATAACCTATGCTGCCTGCTATTTGCCAAACTCCCAGCAGACAGGGCTTCGCAATAGCTTTGGAACAAGACATAAGGCAGCTCTTGGACTTTCAGAGAACAGTGACGCAGTTGTCCTTGTTGTTTCGGAGGAGTCAGGTGCGATATCGCTTGCATACAATGCGAATATCTACTATGACCTTGACACGGAGATCATCAAGAACACTCTCTTGATTCTTCTCAGCTACAGAGATGTGCTTCCTGCAGAGCTTCAGAAGGGGGATGCAAATGAAGTCACAGAATAAATTCTCAAGCATTCTTTTCGGAAATTGGGTTGCCAAGATGCTCGCATTCCTGACGGCATTGCTCATTGTTATCTCAATAAGGTTTTTGAACATAACAGATAGAGTTGTGACAATCGCTATTGATGTCACTCTTCCTAGCTCGGAGGGTGTTGTCCCTATATCTCTTGTTCCAGAGACTATCGATATCGTGATCTCAGGAAACGAGGAGATCATCTATCTAGTGGATCCGGCCAGCGTCAAGGCTTATGCTGATTTCTCAGACGTCTATCTTCCAGGCATTGCACGTGTGCCTGTTGAGCTTGTCTATAATGATGATGTGTACACAGAAGCGGGGCTCACGATCCAAGCAAAGCCATCTGCTGTTAGGATTCTATTCGAGGAGAATGAGACAGCATTATGATTCTCGGAATCGGAGTTGATATCGTTTCGAATTCAAGATTCAATGAGATGAAGGAAGGGCTTCTTAGGAGGCTCTTTACATCAAATGAGCTTGATAAAGCCTCTTTGTCGGAGAGAATGTGTGAGTTCTATGCATCCAGGTTCGCTGCGAAGGAGGCTTTTGCCAAGGCCCTAGGCACAGGCTTTCGAGGAATATCGCCCAAGGATATTGAGATAATCGAGGATGAGCTTGGAAAGCCAGGCATAAGACTGATGAAGGATATCAAAATGGATATCATAATACATCTTTCAATCAGTCATGAAAGAGATAGCTCTATCGCTATGGTGGTGATTGAAGATGGCAAGAAGTGATTGGAGAAGACCAGATGTGGAGCCTGTGAGGGAAGGGTATAGGAGAATCAAGCTCACATTAAGCTATGACGGCTCCAAATACCATGGCTGGCAAAGCCAGGACAACGCTGAATCCGTTCAGTCACGGCTTGAGAGCATCTTAAGGGAGATTACGAGAGAGGAAGGGCTTTCTGTCCAAGGCTCCGGGAGGACAGATAGAGGCGTCCATGCGCTTGATCAGGCATGCCACTTTGATACAACCTCGAGAATACCTGCATCGAAATTCATGACAATACTTAACACGAAGCTGGAGAAATCTATAAGAGTCACATCCTCATCAGAGCCAGAGGAGCTTTTCCATGCAAGGTTCACAACCTATTCAAGGGAGTATTGGTACATGATAAAGCGAATGGATCAGATGCTTCCCTTTGATGAGAACCGATACTGCTTTTTAAAGGAGCTTCCTGACATCGATCTTCTCAACGAATATGCAAAACACCTTTTTGGCACCCATGATTTCACCACATTCGCGTCCGCACGAGATGAATGCCCCTCAAAATTCAGGGATATCTATTTATCAGAATGGGTCAAGGAGATTGACTCCTATGGATTTGAGGTCCTTAAGTACAGAGTTGCAGGCAATGCCTTTTTATACCATCAGGTGAGAAGCATGGTGGGAACGATGCTTGAGTGCGCTCGAATGGGCATATCACCTGAAGACTTCAAGAAGAAGCTCGACAGCAAGGATAGGAGGCAAGCCTTGAGGACAGCTCCATCTGAGGGCCTATATCTTGCGAAAGTGAGCTATGATGAAGAGGAATATAGGTGGTTCGAGGAGGAATACTGTGGAGAATAGA
>JAZURW010000048.1:0-22964 GCA_045606405.1 Candidatus Ornithospirochaeta sp.
GGTTCTTTCAGAGGTGGGCATTGATAAGCCTCGTTATGGTGGAGATGTAAGCATTCTCTATAATGGCAGGATACTCACTGATGACAGTGTATCACTATATGCAGGTGAGCGTCTTGATTTCATCTACTATCCTGCACCGGGCTGGGCTAAGAGCACAGATAAGACAAAGGCTCCGGATTACATAATCGTCAAAGAGTCAGACACCATTGTTCAGCTCTCCTCTGCATTTGTGGAGCGTGACTACCATAAGCCTAATGTCAAGATAACAGTCTCTGAGAGCCTAGGAAAGGATTTCAAGGTGAATCTTGAGGATATGGGGAAGGGGACAATCGTATATAAGGACAACAGGACCTTCGGAATAAAGAACTCCACATACACAGAGGATATCGGCAAGGTCGATTCAACCATCATCCCATTCAAGATCTACGGCAACCACTTGAAGGATGGTGAGGCTCTCTCTGTTGATGTGGTACTCTATAACGATGCAATGACTGAGATCGCGAAATATGGCGCCCTCTTTGTTGACGTCGCATTCTCATATGACTTTGACGGCTTTAAAGACGATGCCACAACCATAGAGTTCATATTCTCCAAGGTGAAGGCAGAGATGTATCAAAGAGCAGTGCTGGAGAATGCCAAAGTCTCCCTTTTCACTGGCACAAGGGAGATTGAGCCAGGTCAGATTGTTGAGCTCACAGGAAAGGTCAGCTTCACAATACAGGCAGATGATGGATATCTTCTATACCTTGGAAAGACAGCTAAGAAGGATGGCTATAGCTCAGTTGAGATAAGCTTTGAGAACTACCTTGATATCATAGATGAGATATTAAGCGAGTATGAGGCTAAGAAGGTCTATTCCCTCGAGCTCTTCTATGGTGACTATGACGAGATTTATGTATATCGGCTCAACGGACAGATAGTGAGCGGCAACTTAATTGAGTTTGTTGAGGGTGATGTGCTTGAGCTCAGCTATACAGCCCCTCCTGGGCATAGAGTAAGCAACGCATCTATCTTCAATAGCAGGAAAACAACAGCAAGCATTGTCCTAGGTGAGAACAATGACAAGGGCATTGTTGACAAGTTCAGCTTTGGCATAGTCTCCATGAGGGAGGTAAGATGATGAAGAAGGTCCTGTTTCTTTTTGCACTGGTTCTGATCATAGTCGCCTTCGCATACTTTTCAGGCCAGTATCTTGGGCACAATGCAGATATGGAGCTTGGGACTCCCAATATCGACTTCAATTACATTACGGAGAATGCCAAGCTGGATGTCCTGACAGCAGAAGTCAGCATACTTGAGGATATGACAATCGGCGATGAAGCATCGCCTGATTATAAGAGGATATACAGCCAGAAGGGCACTGTGGTGTACTCAGTGGATCTATCGAAGGTCATCCCATACACAGCATCAAATGGTGATAAGACGATCGTCTTCATTCCTCTTCAGGATCTTGATGCCACCCTTTATATCGATGAGAGCACTACGAACAAGATAGCTGAATTCCAGACAGGACGGTTCACAGGGAGCGCGAAGGATGGCTACTCAGCGTACTTGGAGACTGCGAGGAACAGCTATGCTGAGATGGAGAGGACGATAAAGGATTACAGCGGCCTTCTGTCTATGGCTGAGAAGGAGGCGAGGGAGCAGGTGAGGATGCTCATAGAGGAAACGATTGTTGGAAAGAACATCTCTGTAGAGGTATTCTTCTCAGAAAGGAGCGAAGATGGCGTATAACAAGCTTCCAGATAATAGAATAAGCGCAAATGCACTCGCTCTCCAGAGAAGCAAAAGGAGAGCAAATAGGTTCTTTCTCTTCGCATTCCTGATCGTTGTCATCTTCTTGATGGTATTCCTCTCTTCCTATCTGGAGGCAAAGAACAACAGGAAAGTCGAGACCAACATCGAGATCACTGTATCGGGTCTGGAAGGTCATAGCGAGCTTGAGGTGCTGACTATAAAGGCAAGTGAGGTCATCGTTGACAGCGCAAGCGATAATCCTCAGAAAATTGATGCCTGGACTGAATGCACAGGCTCAGGAGTCTTCATTCTGGATATCGCAAATAGCGAGTTCCTGATCGATCAAGCACGAAGAAGGGTCATAGTCAGAACGCCTGATGTTGTTCTTTCTGATAACTTCACATTGGATTATGGTGAGACAAGGGAGCTCTTCTTCAACAACAATTGGAGTGATGATAGCTATAGTGAGGGCGCAGATCTTGCTGAGAGCCACCTTAAGCGTGCCTATACCAAGATATTGGATACAATAGCGAATAACCCATATTACTATGAGACAGCAAGATCCTCTGCTGAGAGAATAGTAAGCAGCCTTGTCAGGGGCTTCAATAGAGATGTCAAGGATCTTGATGTCGTGGTTGAGATCGGCGCTCTTTAAAGAAAGAGAGCATTCTCCTTTCTCTCTGCTGCGACTCTTGATAGCATGGCATCTATATTGTCTATAATTTCCTTATCGATGTGCTTTGCGCCTCTAGGGCATACTACGATGCACCTTGTGCATGAGATGCACTTTGAAGGATCGACTTTGGAATAGTCCTCGATTGAGATTGCACCTGTGGGGCATTGCCTTTGGCAAAGAGAGCATGAGGTGCACCTCTCCTTATCTGTGATTGGGACTATGCCGCTTCGCTTGGATTCCTTGTACGGTCTATTGCCAGGGAATTCTTGAAGATATGAGTCATGCATTGCAATCCTTTTTCCGAACATAGATAGTTCACGGGCATCCTCCTCATCTGGCCTTCCCTTGCCATATGCTCTGACAAGGCTATGCTCTGCGACAGCTGATACGCATGCCTTGATTCTAAAGCCATTCTCGCTGACTATATCTGCCCCTTCAATGAGAGTATCATCTATATCCCTATTTCCATAGACTGCAACTAAGACAGCATCGCCGCCGTCTCCCTTGATTCTCCCAAGACGCTCTCTAAGAGGCAATGGCAGCCTTCCTGCGTAGGAAGGGAATGCAAAGAGGGCAGTTGTTGATGAACTGATGTATGCCTCTTCAAAGGCAGAGTCAGTCAAGTCGATCTCTTTAATGATCCTTCCCATGCCCTCTGCAACGAGTCTTGCGCATTTGAGCGTGCCGCCAGTTGGGCTGAATGAAATGAGTGCTATTTCCATAGGAAAAGACTACAATAAAGAGGGAAGTAGGTAAAGAATGGAAAGAAAGGACAATCTATTTGATGAGAATCTTCTTGAAAGCCTCTTGAAGGAGAGCCAGCCTGAGCTTGCCCTTGCTGAGGCAATAAGCGCTTATTTAGAGAGCAATTCAATTGAGAAGCTGGAAGATGAAAGCCTCATAAGCTTTGAACGCGTGATGAAGTTTCTCTCTTTAGAGGGGAATCCTACGCTAGGTGAGATGAAGAGCCTTTCTAAGGCGATGAAAAAGCGCCTTCGGATCACTTTTGATTAAAACCCCTGCTTTTCAAGAAAGGAATCCACGGCGCTCCAATACTTTTCAGGTTCTATGATATGCGACATCACGTGTCCTGCACCCTCAACAACAAGAAGCTCCTTTTCGCAACCGGCGCTGTTGTATAGCTCCTCTACCATACAGAAGGGCACGAAGTTATCCTTTGAGCCATGGATGAAGAGAGTCGGCACCTGGGAGTCCTTAATAGATTCAATAGGGCTGTTCTCACCATAAAAGAACCCAGCCTTCATGCGGGCATAGAGTGAGGATGCCTTTAATAAGAGCCTTGCCTCTATTCCTATTCTTTCCTTCATCTGGTAAGCAAACTCATCGAGTGCGGATGTAAAGCCGCAGTCCTCAATCGCTGCGACAACATTGTCCTCTATCCCATCATCTCCTGTTGCCATCATCAGGGCAGCAGCTCCCATGGAGATGCCATGAAGCACAATCCTTGAATCAGGATTCCTTTCTACGATGAAATCAATCCAATTGAGGATATCATCGCTCTCCTTTATCCCCATTGTGCAATACTCGCCCTCACTGTTGCCATGGATCCTATGGTCTATGATGAGGATGTTGTAGCCATTCTCACTATAGTAGTCGGCATACTCAAGCATCGTGGCTCCATTTCCAGTGTAGCCATGAATGAGGAGGACATAACTATCTGAGGTGGGATTCTCCCTAAGGTAGCCTTGCAGCCTCAAATCATCATTCACAATATGGACAAATCCATACTCATCCCTAGATAGCCCTGGATAAGGTCTTATGTTAAGAAACCTCTTATTTAGAACGATGTTGAAGAACAATACCGAGAACAATATTGTGATTATAAGCGCGATGACGATGAATGCGATCAAAAGCCTTCTCATATAGAGAATATAATAGCTTCAAGGAAATTTGTGTCAAATCGCTTGGATTGAAAAATGCCTCCGAAGAGGCATTGTGATTTAGATGATTATGACACCCAGAATTGGCTTATTCAAGGCAGCTGCCCTCTTCTTAAGCTCCTCAACGGATTTCATCTCAGAGACATACCTCTCTTCAACAAGAACGACTCCGGATGAGCTTGCCAGGCCTTCGATTGTCCTTGGGTCTGAATCGATTGTGCCACCTATGATGAAGCGAACATCTGGGCACTTTGCGCTGATTCTCTCCTTTATTGCCTCTAAGATGGTCTCCTCAACGCCGCCGCAGATAAGGATATCGGTCTTCCCTGCGGATGATACTGCAAGGTTGGAGATGACGATATCCTCTCTCTCCTTGATTGTCTTCTTTGTGGCAGTTCCTAGGATTGAATCAACCCACTTGTCAACAAAAGCGAAAGGTCTCTTTTTCTGGTTTGGCCAAGTGCCAAAGAAGTTAGTCTTTGAATATGCGCAGATCATATCTGCTGAGAGAACCTTGCCTCCCATGAGAGCGATGACAACCACATATACAACAGCAATAACGCCCGCAATGACACCGCCGATGATTGTGAACAACGCAAAGCCTGTAAGGAGTGAGAAATAGGTGAAGCCTTTGTATTCAGGCTCTGGCTCAGAAAGAAGCTCAACACGTTCATTTCTCAGAACGAAGCACTGGTCCTCATAGTCTGAGATCTCAGCATTGACAGCTTCGATATCCGCAGGGATAAGGTCAATTGCCTCCCTGATCTCAGTTATTCTCACATTAGCGTTGAAGATATCTGTCTCAAGGTCTCTGATTGCTGTCCTTAGGTTGAGGATGCTCATCTCAAGGTCTCTGATCTGGGCGTTGTAGTTCACGACCTTCTTGAGATTGTCCTGCTGCTTTGTGTAGATGTTGACATCGATTGCTGAATAGCTCTTCTCGTTGTAGAGCGAAATATCATGCTTAGAGACAGAGTCCTGCACTTTATCATGGTTTCTGAGAATCTCGTCGGAAATGTACTTTGCGATCTTCTCTACAGTCAAGGCATCTTTGCCAATAACCTTGATCCTAAGGGAGTTGCTGTTGTAGGTTCCTACGGAAATAACCTCTGTGAGGTATCTGACCTCAGTGTCAAGCTTGAGGTCCTTGATCATCTCCTCATAGAAAGCTGTGTTGTTCACAAGCATTATGTAAGTGTTCAGGATCTCCTGAGTTGGATTTATATCCTGATAAGTTGCATTAGGGATGATCTGGTAGCCACTGTCCACTCTTATATATGCTTCATAGGACTTCACATCATAAGGGTCGATTTCCATATAGAGGCTGTTCTCATTCTGCTCCTCTTGGTAAAGAAGGTAGTATTCCTGCTTCTCAATATCATTTTCCAAAGTGAGGATGTCTTTCTCATAGTCAGCGATCCTTGCCTCGTACTTTAGGATGTTGTTCTCGTAAGTTGCGATTGAGTTGCCGTATATGTCTATCTTTCTTTCAAGCTCGTTGATCTTGTTATTGCTTCTCAAGATGGCGCGATTGTGGTCATCTATCTGTCTGTCAATATCATTGATCTCTGCATGGTATGTACCATAAGCAGCCTCGTACTCCTCTTGCCACTCTGCTACTTTCTCAGGATCGTTCATCTGTATAAGGCGCAGAGCGACGCCGCAAGCAAGTCCTGCGAGAATGCCAACAATGATAGCGAAGAGCACAATGCCACGCCACTTTCTAAGTATAAGTGCGAATAAGTCATAGAGACTGAGTTCTGTATCTTCCATATTGCCCCTTGTTTGCCAGTGATATTTCCATTTATGGTAAGCTGACTCTGACTTTAGATTATATGAAAAGATTGAAATATGGAATATCGGAGGGGGCAAAAGGCTCTAAAGCGCTCTGTTGAATTTATCAAGCTATAGGTGTACCCTTGTCTTGATTCGCATAAGGAGCAAGGCATGTATAAAACAACATCTCTACTAGATCTTTCCCACACAGAGGCCAGGGATTATCTTCTGGGCTTTGATGAGCCTCATAAAGCGCTTTCTGGGATAAGGGACTTCATCATCGCATATGGAAAGACTCTGTCGCAGGATGAGTATGATGAAATAGAGGAGAATGTATGGGTATCAAAAAGCGCTACAGTCGCACCCACAGCTTTCTTAGGCGCTCCTTGCATAATCGGACCCGAGTCGGAGATCAGGCATTGCGCCTTTGTGCGCGGATCTGCATTTGTCGGCAAGGGTGTTGTTGTAGGAAACTCGGTTGAGCTAAAGAACGTCATCCTCTTTGATGGAGTGCAGGTTCCTCATTACAACTATGTCGGAGACAGCATCTTAGGCTACAAGGCACACATGGGAGCCGGCTCAATAACAAGCAATGTGAAATCAGATAAAAGTAGCATAGTCATTCATTTGCCTGATGGCGTTGAAATAGAGACAGGGCTTAAGAAGATGGGCGCTATTTTGGGCGACTACGCTGAAATAGGGTGCAACTCAGTGCTGAATCCTGGCACTGTCATATCAAGGGAGACAAATGTTTATCCTTTATCATCCGTAAGGGGCTTCATCCCTGCATCCTCAATTTACAAGGGCAAGGGCAATATCGTGAAAAAGGGGGAACGATAATGGGAAGATACTTCGGCACTGATGGCTTTAGGGGGCCAGCTAATGAGGTCTTGACATCAGACAAGGCCTATAGGATCGGAAGATTTCTAGGCTGGTATTTCAGAAACAAGCATGAGATAGAGAACAACCCAGAGCGGGCCAGGGTCGTAATAGGCAAGGACACAAGAAGGTCAAGCTACATGTTCGAGTATGCGATAATCGCAGGAATTGTAGCATCTGGCTCTGATGCATATATGATGCACGTCACAACAACACCGTCTGTTGCCTACATCACAAAGACTGATGGCTTTGATTGCGGCATCATGATCTCTGCAAGCCATAACTGGTACAATGACAATGGAATCAAGCTTCTCAATTCAAATGGCGAGAAGATAGATGACGCCTTCATTGAGCTCATAGAGGATTACATAGACGGCAATGTCCCTGATGTTCCTTTTGCAAGGGGCGAGAAAATCGGCGAGACTGTTGATTACTCCTCCGGCAGAAACAGGTACATAGGATATCTTATCAGCCTCGGCATCTTCTCCTTTAAGGGGATGAGGATTGGCCTTGATGCTGCAAATGGCGCTGCATGGATGATCGCAAAATCTGTGTTCGAGGCTTTAGGCGCCAAGGTGTATATAATCGGCAATGAGCCAAATGGAGTTAATATCAACCACGAGTGCGGCTCAACGCACATCGAAGCTCTCCAGGAGCTTGTGAGAGAGAAGAGCCTTGATTGCGGCTTTGCCTTCGATGGTGATGCAGATAGATGCATCGCAGTGGATGAGAAGGGAGCTGTGGTGAATGGCGACCATATCCTCTACATATATGCGAAGTACCTGAAGGAGAGGGGAAAGCTGCTTCATAACACGGTTGTGACAACTGTGATGTCCAATCTTGGGCTATATAAGGCATTTGACAAGATTGGCATTGAATATGCGAAGACAGCTGTAGGCGATAGATATGTCTACGAGTATATGGCAGAGCATGGCAATCGCCTTGGAGGCGAGCAGTCTGGCCATATCATATTCACCAAATATGCGACAACAGGAGACGGTATACTCACATCCCTTAAGATCATGGAGGTCATGCTGGCAAGAAAGACATCGCTTTCCAAGCTCGCTGAGCCGATGAAGGTATATCCCCAGATTCTAAGGAATGTCAAGGTCGTCGATAAAGAGACAGCGCTTGAGAATGCTGAAGTGCAGAGCGCGATCAAGGCAGCAGAATTATATCTAGGAGATCGCGGAAGAGTCCTTGTCCGTCCATCAGGCACTGAGCCTGTGGTCAGGGTGATGGCAGAGGCAGAAAGCGAGGAGCTATGCCTTACAGCCGTCACTAGGATCATCGACTCAATGAGCGAGAGTGGTCTTCTGATTTAATCTTGATAGAAACAAGGCATCTCTTGATGTACCATAACGCAGGTTTCAAAAAATAGTGGTAAAGACAATCGATACAGTATATCGCAAATATTTATTTGAATGGAGATACTGTAATGAAAACATTGGTGGGATTTATCACGAAGAAAACGGACACCTTATTCCCAACGTAATCCTTCCCGAACAAACTGACTATCAGATTGGCAAATACGGACGGATTCACCTTGACTACACCAAACAACACCGTCTCGGAAGGTACACCACGCTCCTGACCGAAGGCAAGTTGAACGATCGGTTGCACGAGATAGACCTTGAAGCAAATTATCGCTTGCTTTGGGAGAATCAAGCGATAAAAAGCAAGCGATAAAATCAAGCGACAAAATCAAGCGACAAAATCAAGCGACAAAATCAAGCGACAAAATCAAGCGACAAAAACGGTTGCGTATAGAGAAGCTATTGTAGCATATCTTACCGAAAATGTTTCTGCCAAGTGTTCCGAGCTTTCTACCCTTATTGGAATTAGTGACTCTAGAACAAGAGCCGTTCTGAGTAAGATGATTGAAGATGATATTCTTGTTACTGAGGGCGAAAACAGAAACAGAGTCTATAAATTAAAACTATTGATCTGCAAACGGGGATGAAAAACTGCATTTCAGTGAATGAATTAAGGTTCTTAATCTCCATAACGCAGTAAAACGGATTTTCCAATCCTAATCCCAGTGTTTTCTTCACATTTTCATAGTTTGCTTATTTAAGAATTGGTGACTTTTCATAATGCTGGCCTCCATTCAATATCATCAGACGTGAAAAGTCTGTATTCCCTGAGATCACTCAAGGAGAAAAAGAGCCTTAAATCAAGAATCATGTCCCGTACCTTCTTTATCTGGTCTTCAACTCCCAGCTTCCTCAATTTCCATGCAAGGGAGAAGAATGCAGCATATCTGTTGATGTATTTTGGGGCAACACCTCTGTATGTCCTGTAGTATCCCTTGATCTTGGAGTGGAAGCTATTGATCCTGTTGAGGTTTATGCTTGCCTTGTGGGCAGTACAGTCTGAACATGTCTGATGGATGCAGTTCTTTTCCCGTATCAGCCTTTCATATGCTCCATTTCCATCAGTGGTGATACTGCTCGAATTCTCTATATATGGAGAGAGATTCATCGCATCATTCCTGCCCAGGATTCCACATCCGAAGGAGCGGGCGAAGGCCTCGCCTCTGTTATTCACTCCACAGGCAATGCATACCCTCTGTTTCGAGAGACCTCTCTTGGTCCTTCCCGCAATCATTTCAATCCCTGCCAATTCTTCTAGAGACAAGGATTTGTGACTTGCCTTCACGAATGTCTCATCCAGGATCACACTCTCCTGCGCCATCTCCATCATGTTCAGAATCTTGTGTCTCATAGTGAACACCGTTGCAACATTGACATCGAGCTTTCTGGCTGTCTTAAGCATCGGAACACCATCAAACGTATCCTCTATGAGTGTGTCCCATTTTGAGCCTTCCTGATGGGAATGCATGTAGCTGCGCCATGGTCTACAGTGAAGCGCCTGCCACATTCGAGGCATCTGTGCATCTGCTTGCCACTTCCTGCCTTTCCTGCCCTGATGGTGTCTGGGTGGACCTTCCCACATTTTGGACAGACTTTGAAAAAGACTCTTTCCTCTCTCTTTTCTGCTTTCTCGAAAGAATTAAGCAGTTCCTTGACCTTG
The DNA here is from genome assembly GCA_045606405.1 of Candidatus Ornithospirochaeta sp. Classification (GTDB taxonomy): domain Bacteria; phylum Spirochaetota; class Spirochaetia; order Sphaerochaetales; family Sphaerochaetaceae; genus Ornithospirochaeta. The sequence continues at coordinate 10,006 of JAZURW010000048.1, forward strand.
CCAATCTGATATTCCGTGAGCCTGCGTTCCTTCCTGAGATAATCAATGAAATCGATCCCCTTCATGAGTTTGTCTCCTTTTACAAATTCATGATAGGAGATTTACCACGACATATGATGTCCTACTAAATCTCAAAAGTCACTGATTCTAAAACATGCAAAAACATATTAACAATGTACTTCTTTGGAAGTATAATATAATCAAGATAACTCTAAAGAAGTATGGATGAAACAAGATGAGCAAACTAATTCTATATCACGGTTCACCCGAAATCATTAAGACACCCATCTTTGGTAAAGGAAAATCCTATAATGACTACGGACGTGGATTTTATTGTACCGAGCACCATGAACTTGCTAAAGAGTGGGCTTGTACTGAAAATACCGATGGATACGCTAATAAATATGAAATAGATACCGAAGGACTTTTTGTACTGAACCTTTCCTCTGATGAATATACAATCCTACATTGGTTAGCTTTACTTATGAGATACAGAAAATTCCGTGTTTCCACCCCGGTTATGAAGCGCGGTGCGGATTGGCTAAAAGAGCATTTCCTACTTGACCTGACGCCCTATGATGCGGTCATTGGATATCGAGCAGATGACTCTTATTTTTCTTTCGCAAAAGCTTTTGTAAACAATGAAATATCACTTACTCAGCTTGCCTATGCTATGAGGCTCGGCAAGCTTGGAGAGCAGTTTGTTTTGAAAAGTCCTGGTGCTTTTGAAAAAAATCAATTTATCTCTTATGAAACCTGTGACAATACAGTATGTTATGCAAAAAGAAAAGCCCGCGATGACAAGGCGAGAGCTGCTTTTCGCGCCGAGCTTGAAAGAGATGGTTTAGACGGTTTGTATATGAGGGATATTATTCGTGAGGAGGTGCAACCGAATGATCCACGCTTATGATAATCAATATCTTGATGATGCAATGAAATGTCTTGGCGAAGCTATGGACTATGCCGCAAACAGCTGTGGGATGAAAATGGATAGCTTTCTTGAGTTGTTTATTGGAACAGGCTATGCAGAACAATTTGCTTTGGGTGTTCCCAAATATGTATCGGGAGTATCGGGTACGGAGCTTGTGATGGATGTTCTCTCAAAGTCAGGTGCAGATATGGAGTTTCCCGAGGCGCAAATTGATTATGACTACTCTCCCGAATATTGGTGTGGTTGGATTTTGGCTTACTATCAATGGTACACAGGACGAAGCTTTAAGGAAATTCAAAAGCATATATCTATGCAAGATATTGAAAAACTCTATCCCACTTTGCACGAAGCATCTGAAAAGAAATTCGTCGATACCGTCAATCGCATAATACGCAAAAAAAATCCGCCGACTCGCTTGCAGGCACAGCGCAAGATCTGCGGTTATTCGCAGAGGGAGCTTGCAGAAAAAGTTGGTGTCAATCTGCGCACTCTGCAACAATACGAAATTCGCGCCAAGGACATAAACAAAGCCGCAGGAGCTACGCTTCTTGCTTTGGCGAAAGCTCTCGGTTGCCGCGTGGAAGATCTGTTGGAGTACGATAATAGCGAGATTGAAGATAACGAAGATGTATAAGAAACTCGCTTACGGTATAGGAGGCGTAAAATATGAATTTTAAAGAAAGTCAAAATAGTATTTTAGAATATCGAAAAGAAGCCGTGTTTCGGAGAAGACGCTAAAGAAAGAACCTAGCGTTGATGAACGCTAGGTCTAGGAAATTATTGGATCAAATCGCCTATGGAATACGTTCGAATCTGAAACAAAAGCATACCTAAGTGTGCTCTTAGTTTGACAATTCTCCGGTATCTGTTTCTTATTCGTCAGCGTATGTATCGAAGTATCCCTGAATGAAGATTACAGGAGTTCCCTTATCTCCGCTTCCGCTTGTCAGATCGCAAAGAGAGCCGATTAGATCTGTGATCTTTCTTGGCGTTGTGCCTTGGCTTACCATCTGACCCTTGAGATCTGAATTCTTGTGGCTGATGAAGTCCTTCATTGCATTCTTGAGCTCCTCACCTTTCAAATCAGCGAAGTTGTTGTCTGCAAGGTACTTGAGCTTGACTTCATTTGGAAGTCCGATAAGACCTGAGGTGAATCCTGGTGATACCACTGGGTCAGCAAGCTCCCAGATTTTGCCCTGTGGATCCTTGAATGCGCCATCGCCATATACTAGAACCTCGATATTCTTGCCAGTTGCTTGATTCATGAGAGCAGATAGCTTTTCCGCAAAGCTCTGTGCATCTCTTGGGAAGAGCTTGAGAGTGTTCTCTGTTGCCTTGTTGGAGCCAAGGAGACCGTAGTCCGCATTGTAGCCTGAGCCATCGATTGAGGCTGTCATCAGCTCATCCAGGCCGTAAACGACTTTTGCGCCTGCTTTCTTCAGCAATCTCTTGCTCCTTTCCCTTGTGTGGATGTCAGCGCAGATGACATAGTCTGTATAATCGAGGATCCTTGTTGCATTGTTTGCGAAGATAATCTCAGCTTCGCAATCTTCTGCTGTAATGAGTTCTTTATAGAATTCAACGTAGTCAACACCTGTGAATTCATGCTTTATATAGCCAAAATGCTTTCTGTATTCATCCTCTGTGAGAAGATCGCTATATGGATTGATACCTTCTTCATCAACCTGGTCAAGTGAAATGAGGTGGTTTCCGACCTCATCGCTAGGATAGCTGAGCATGAGGACAATCTTCTTTGCGCCTCTTGCAATGCCTTTGAGGATGAGTGAGAATCTGTTTCTTGAAAGAATAGGGAAGATAAGACCGATTGTTGCGTCGCCAAACTTTGCCTTGATGTCCTTGGCGATATCATCACAAGAACAGTAATTTCCCTGTGCTCTTGCAACAACAGCCTCTGTGACACCGATTATGTCCTTATCCCTTACTTGGATATTCTCTTCCTTCACTGCCTCGAGGACAGAGTCCCTGACGATTACTGCGAGATCGTCGCCTTCTTTTATGATTGGAGTTCTAACTCCTCGTGAAACCACACCAACTGTTCTTGCCATAATTACCTCCCTGAGATATCTAGCGATTTAATTTTACTCAGAAGATATTCCTATTCCTACTACTAGGAGTAAAAAATTTTAAAATTAATCAGCCTTTTCTATTCTTTCGTCAAGCTCTTTTATGTATTTGATGAAGAAGAACAAGGTCAGAATAAAGGTCAGGCCATCGCTCAGGGGCTGTGCGATCTGAACGCCTAAAAGACCGATGATCCTAGGCAGTGCGAGGATTGTAGGGATGAAGAATATTCCTTGTCTGCTCATTGCAAGCAGAGTCGCTTCCTTGACATGGGAGGTGCTCTGAAGTCCCATGTTCGTGGTGACATTTATTCCTGTCAAAGGCAGCATCAGGCACTGTGCTCTCAATGCGACCACTCCGATTCTTATTACCTCAAGGTCATCCTTTCTGAATAAGGTGATAAGGCTCTCTGCGAAGATGAAGCAAAGTAAGGAAAGGGCTGTGATTATCGCTGTTCCCAAAGTAGCTGTGAATACTGTTGCCTTCTTTACTCTATCATATCTTCTTGCTCCCCAGTTGTACCCAGAGACAGGCTGGAAACCCTGTCCGAAGCCAAGAAGGGCGGAGAAAAGGAAGAAGGTTATCCTTCCTGAGATGCTCATGGCTGCAACAGCCGCATCTCCATATTGAGCGGCGTTGATGTTAAGCAGGGTTGTCGCGATAGAGGCTAACCCCTGTCTTGATAGAGATGGAAGCCCGACCTTGAGGATGGCAAGATAGGTCTTTCTCTCTTTTGATATTTCAGAGATGCTTATTCTAGTATTGCTCTTTCCCTTTAGAAAGAAGGATAGAAGGATGAAGAAGCTTATGGCTTGGCTCAAGGCTGTTGCTATGGCAGCTCCTGCAGTCCCTAGCGCTAAGGCGAATATGAACAAAGGATCAAGCGCGATGTTCAGTATGCCTCCTGTCGTTATGCCAACCATCGCAAGGGATGCCTTTCCTTCACTTCTCAGGATGTTATTGAGTATGAATGAGCCAATCATGAACGGACATGCGATGAATATGTATCTTGAGTATGCTTCTGCATAGGGAAGTATCGTCTCAGTTGCGCCTAATACTCTCATAAGCGGCTTGTTGAGCAATAGCCCAAGCGCCATGAGAAGCGCAGAAAGCACAAAGCCAAGTGCTATGGCTGATGATACGACGCAATTTGCTCTTTTTTGGTCCTTTGCCCCAAGTGCGCTAGAGGCAAGGACCCCACTTCCCATTCCGATTGTGAATCCCACAGCTTGGATAATTGCCATGATGGAGAATACAATGCCCACAGCCCCTGAGGCGCTTGTTCCCAGCTGTGAGACGAAGAATGTGTCCGCCATGTTGTAGATTGAAGAGACAAGCATCGAAACTATAGTTGGAAGCGCAAGCTTCGGTATGAGCTTAGATACTGGTGTCTCGGTCATCCTGATGTAATGCGCTCTGTTTCTCTCTTCTGCTGTCATGACTAGATGATAGCACAAAAAGAGAATATGCTTGATATGAAAAAAGGGGGTGTTGCAAAACTCAAGTTTTAGAAACTGAGTAGCAACACCTCTCTTTTTAAGCAAATCACTCCAAAAATGAATAAAAAAGCATGCAAAAGACCAAGATCCAATGCATGCAGTGGTAGACTGTTCTTGTCGAAGGAACATCTACAAGAAGCATTTTAGCACAATTGCACCGCAATTGTTCTATTCCTACCCTATAGTAGAGGAGGAAAGGGAGCAGATTGACGGGATTATGGGGTTATTGGAGTATTCCGGAGTTGCGGAATACCTCGAAGCAGGGGAAGCGGAACTGCCCCAGACAGGCAGGCCGGGATACAATCCATGCGATCTTTTCGCGGCCATAACAATAGGATTCGCCCTTGGGAAGGCAACCCTAAGGGAGATGGAATCGGCATGCCGCAATGATCTCAGGTTCATTTATGTGCTCAAGGGAAAAGTCCCGGACCATACGACAATCTCAAGATTCATCACAGACGTGGTCCTGCCGAAGCGGACAGAGATTTTCTCATGCATCACAAGGGCCGTGTTCGAACTGTGCTCGCTGAGCATGGACACCTGCTATATTGATGGGACCAAGATCGAGGCGAGGCCCAACAAATACAAATTCGTATGGAAGCCCACTGCATTCCACTCGAAGCTCTGCGGCAAGATAAGGAATCTCCTCTCTGTGCTTGGCATACCAATAGACGATTCGGAGAATGGGATCTTCAGCTCGTCAGTCATCCAGCAGAAGATAAGGGAAGCCGAAGCAATACAGCCATCGGACATAGACGTTTCGGAAAAGGCTCTTGGCAAAATGAAGTCCACGCTGATTGAATATCTGCTGAAGGCTGTCGAATATGAGGAAAAGGAAGCGATCTGCGGCCCTGGCAGGAGCTCATATTACAAGACAGACCATGATGCAACCGCGATGTGCCTGAAGCTTGACTATTACAGCGGTCTTGGCAGCAACATGCATGCCGCCTATTCCGTGCAGCTGCTGGTCTCAAATGGCCTGATTGCCACGTATCTTCTTTCACAGCAAAGAGCTGACATGCATGACTTTGCCAACACCGTCAATAAATTCCATGACATGTATGGCGCTTTTCCTGCCCGTATAGGGGCAGACTCCGGCTATGGATGCACCGAGAATTACAGGTATTGCAAGAGAAACGGCATAAAGGGATTCATCAAATACGGTAGCTGGGAGGGTGAGAGCAGCGGCCGCCGGCCTTCTGTTTATGAATACGACAAGGAAAGCAACACGATCACCTGTCTGGGTGGAAGGACAGGGCACCAGGCTGACATCAAGGAGAGACACCCCAAAAGAAAAGGAACCGTCTTCTTCCTCGTTGAAAACTGTTCGGGATGCCTTTTCATGCCTTACTGCAGAAGGTTCATGAAGGAGCCTGAAGGCAGCTTTAAGGTGTTTGAAGTGGATGTGGATTATATGGTTCTCAAGCAGGAAGCTAGAGACATGCTTTTGACCCCGGAAGGCATTGAGATGAGAGTCAATAGAAGCTGCCAGGTCGAGGGCGCCTTCGGATCCCTAAAGAGCAATATGTCTTATGACCGCTTCAGGAGGACAAGCTTCAGCAAGGTAGATGCCGAAATGATGCTTGCATGCCTAGGGTACAATATGCGCAAATACATGAGATTCATCGAAGGCAAAGCCAGGTTCTCGTACTGGAAAGCGCCTGCTGATACCAGATGCGGAGAATTCAAGAAACCATCTTCTAAAAGACTCAAAAACAGTGTTGAGAGAACAAGGAGAAATGACCCAAATGATATATCCCGCAATTACCATAAACACAAGAAACGCTACAAATAAAAAGAGAGGGTGTTGGCACATCCTGGACTTTTGCAACACCCCCCTTTTTCCTAATTATTCTCTGTCTTCTATTTTCCAGGCTTCTCCTTTTTAAAGCACATGAACCAATCTAGGCAATACATGCCCTCATCATCACTCTCCATCCTGGCTTTTGCTGTGCCGCAGCTACCTGCTGTAGGAATGATGACATCCTCGCCTTCTCTCCAATCAGCTGGTGTTGCGACGCCATCTTTATCGGCCTTCTGCAGTGCGATGATGAGTCTCTTGATCTCATCGAAGTTCCTGCCAGTTGAGAGAGGGTAGTACAGAACTGCCCTGATTATGCTGTCTGGGTCGATGATGAACACAGCTCTTACAGCCTGTGTTGTTGAGCTGTTTGGCTGGATCATTCCATATTTTGAGGCAACCTCCATCTTTATATCCTCAATAAGAGGGAAAGTGACATTGATGTTTTTAAGTCCCTTCCATTCAATCTCCTGAATCTTCCTCAGCCACGCTATGTGGGCATATAGTGAGTCGACGGAGAGTCCGATCAGCTCTGTGTTAAGACTCTTGAAATCATCAATCATTGATGCGAATGTCATGAACTCTGTTGTGCATACAGGTGTGAAGTCCGCAGGATGGGAGAAGAGGATTGTCCACTTCCCCTTGTAATCCTCTGGGAACTTGATATTGCCCTGTGTTGTCACAGCTTCAAAAGCAGGTGCCTTGTCTCCGATTAATGGCATTCTATATGTGTTTTCCATGTTTTTGTTCTCCTTTATTTCATTTACACCTAGATAATACCACCTGTTTTGTGGTGTATCTGTGACAATATCACCAAAAAGGAGTATTTCAAAGCAGTTTGTCCAACTCGTTTAAGACAAGAGGAATCTCTTCCTTTGTCTTTATTCTCGCACCGGATGCGAAGCTGTGGCCACCGCCTCCGAACATCCTTGCAATATGGTTTATTGGGATTCTATCGCTTCTGAACTCGACTCTTATCTCCTCATAGAGATCAGAGAAGAGCACGTAGATTGGATGGCCAGCGATATTCTGCATCGTGCCCAGTGCTTCACTGACCATGTCGTAAGAGAGACCGAATCTATCTATGACAGATTGTGGGATGTACATCCATAGCACGCCCTTCTGCGTCATTTGGAGTTGGGAGTAGGCATAGGTGATGAATCTCACATTCCTCATCTCCCTTTTGTTGAGGCTTGACATCAAGGAGCCGAAGTCGAAGCCTGTCTCAAGCAGCTTTGAGGCTGTTATGAAGGTCTTGGGGTCAACGCCAGGGTATAGGAACCTTCCTGTGTCAGTGACCATGCCTGCATATAAGCAACGTGCTGCATCTTCTTTTATCACAAGGCCAGCGGCAATTGCGTCATTTGCTATTATCTCCGCGCAGCTTGGTCTTTTGATCTCCACATTGTAGTGACCATAGGAGTCAACGACTAAGTGGTGGTCGATTTTCAGGATGCATGGAGATGCCATGAAAGATGCATCTGCGCTTCTCTCCCTTGTTGCGTTATCCACCTGGATGACGAACGCATCGCTGTAGTCAATATTGCCAGGGAGATCCCATGAGCCAAGAAAGCGGAATCTCTCACACTCCTGATTGACGACAATCGCATCAACGCCGAAGTTGTCCTTTATAAGATGCGCCATGCCAAGTGAGCTTCCTATGCAGTCGCCATCTGGCTGAATGTGTCCGATTACAACAACCTTTTTATGTCTTTTAAGCTCTTCTTTGATTATATCGAAGGAGTTCTCCATTGCATTTTCCTTATTTTTCCACAAGATTACTGGACTATTATAGCATAAGATAGGTCATTCAACCTAGTTGCTAATTTGATTTCCAATGTTGTTTGTATGATTATATGCTACACTATTTTATGATTCTGCCTATTATTTCCAAAGGAGTGCCATATGAGGATAACTGTCATAAATGGAAGCCCAAAGGCATGTGATAGCATAACAATTCACAGTCTCTACTATCTAGAGAGGCTTTTTCCAGAGGATAGCTTCAAATATATAGATGCGGGAAAGAGAATCAAGGCCTACACTAAGGACTTCACCATGATCAAGGATGATATAGAGGGTGCAGATTTAATAGTGTTCTCATATCCTGTATATACCTTCATCGCCCCAGCTCAGCTTCATTTCTTCATGAGCCTTCTAAAGGAGAATGGAATAAACTTGAAAGGCAGGTTCTGCACCCAGATCACGACCTCCAAGCATTTTTATGACGTTACTGCCCACAAGTACATTGAGGAGAATGTCGGTGATTTGGGCATGAGGTATATCAAAGGGCTCTCCGCTGACATGGAGGATCTTCTTACAGAGAAGGGCAGAAAGGAGCTTGTGGATTGGTACAGGCTTGTGAAATGGTCTATGAAGGAGGGCATGTACCAAAGACAGGTGAGGTTTCAATCCTCCTACTCTCCTTTATCTGCCGATGTCCCTGAAATCGTGAGAAAGGACAGAAAGGGCGATATTGTCATTGTCTCGGACCATGAATCCTCTAGCGATAACCTCTATAGGATGGTAAAGCGCTTTGAGGCGGCATCAGATAGGAATGTTAGGATAATAAAGCTAAAGGACATTCCTCTTCGTGGAGGCTGTCTAGGTTGCTTTCACTGCGCATCAACCGGCAAATGCGTGTACACCGATGGATATGATGACTATCTGAGGCAGGAGATACAGAGTGCAGAGTGCATCATATATGCTTTCAGAATCAAGGACCATTCCATGGGGCCACAGTTCAAGATGTTCGATGATAGGCAGTTCTGCAATGGTCATAGGACAGTGACAATGGGTAGTCCTGTAGGATATATCATAAGCGGACCATACAGTCAGGAGATTAATCTCAAGACTATAATCGAGGCGCGTGCTGAGGTTGGTGGTAATATCCTTGCTGGAGTCGCAACGGATGAGATAGACCCCAACGCAGATATCGATATGCTCTCAAGAAGCGTGTCGTATCTTCTCGATCATAAGGTATCCAAGCCGCAGAACTTTTATGGCGTCGGTGGCATGAAGATCTTCAGAGACTTGATCTACACAATGCGGGGCATGATGAAAGCAGACCATAGATTCTTCAAGAGCCATGGGCAATATGACTTCCCGCAAAAGAGAAGAGGCACGATATTCAAGATGTATCTAGTGGGTGCTCTTATGTCTAGTCAGGCAATCATGAAGAAAGCTGGAGGAAAGATCACAGAAGGCATGGTTGGCCCATACAAGAAGGTTGTAGAGAGCATTGAGGCCCCTTTTGGTGACAAAATCACTGTGGAAAAAGAGAAAGCTATGCTACATTGATTGCATGAAAGCAATAAAATTACTAGGAATATCACTATTTATCATCTTCTCCTCTCTATCGCTCTTTGCAGAGGAAGGAGGCATTGAGACCACTCGGCAAGCAGTGTTTGTATACTATCGCGACACAAGACTTGCTGATGATGACTTCGAGTTCTATTTCTCCATAGATTCATGTAGGGAGATGGTTGAGTATATTAGAATCTCCTATCCTTATCAGGAAAGAAGACAAGGCTTTGGCGAGCTGAAAGCATCATCCTCCAATGGGGAGATCACTTTAAAGCTTGGTCATGCTTGGACGATTGACAGCAAGATCGAAAATGGAAAGCGATACTACAAGGGCATCTACGATGATACGATCAAGGACATCCATCAGTCGCTCAAGTTCATCGAGATATTGAAGGGCGAGGGCCTTGAGCTTGTGCTATCAGACGAGAGTGGCTCTATCATGGAACTGGTTGCTGATGAGACTGGTCTTAGGTCCATTGCGGCAGAGCATAGCTTCAATCGCGATAGCTTCTCAAAGATCTGGTGATGATTGAGAACAGACGCATATCTCTTATCGTTCTCTCACTCTGTGGATGCTGGATTGTATCTGTGTTGGCTTTCACGTAGTCATAGATCTCAGAGAAATAGACATCATCACTCTCTGGAAAGCCAACAGCGCCATTTTCAGTATCATATCCCAGAGCTTCAAGAAGCGAGTCTGTGAAGAGACTGTAGGTATGTCCTGTCTTGGATTCCTCATCCTCGCTCGATGCAGAGAGCATCCATATGTCGTCATTCCCGAATCCAGGTGTCACAAATAGAAGATTTAAGGCGTCCTTCAGAGTTCCTGGCATATGTATGTCATCATAGACAAAGGCGCCAGAGTAGCATGAATCGATTAAGAGAAGCTTCTTTCCGTTAATCTGGGAAAGCATCTCATATAGCTCATGCACATGGATGCCGTCCTCTGAATTGTTCTCGAAAAAGAGAGTACCTCTTTCAAGCCATGGATACTCATTTCCATGTGCGCCATGTCCTGTATAATAGAAAATAGTGATATCTTCGTCATTAGATCCCTTTGACAGGGCATCAAAGGCAGCTTCTATTGTCTCTCTCATAGGCTTTCTTGAGAGGTCTGAATAAGGAGAAGTGATCCTTTTTTGGAATTCAGAGCTGCTGTCATTCGTTGAGCGAATGGAGTAGATCTCGCCATTTGAGTAGGTTATATGGATTCCATCAAATTCATAGCCGCTGTGGAGGGAGAGATGCTCAAGTTGCTCCTTCATCGCCTTTTGGTCATTGATGCAGCACTCAAGGTCGCCAGCCTCTATGCCGATGTAATCAGAGGCGACGGTGATGATTCTAATCGTTGGCTTTCTTTCATCCAAAGAGAGATCGCAGCTGAAAAGAAGCAAGAAGATTAGAGGAACCAGTAATATTTTCATTTGCTTCACGTCCATTCCTCCCTATTGCCAAAATCCAATCCTGCTCCGATTTCGATGACTCCCGCGATAGTCTCCCTTCTGTAGGAAAGACCTGTCTTAATTGACAGGATGACTCTATCGACATGCCAATCTGCGATCAAATACCCATTTAGCGATGCATATGACATATCCATGTAGTTGTAGTGGCCTACACCTATACCACCTTCAAGCCCGAGTGAGAATGAGTCCTGGAAGCTATATTTGAAATTGAGCGCGAAAACAGCACCCTCGTGTCCGATTAGCCTAATTCCTGAAACTGGCTCTGAGTCATATGTGAACTCAAAGCCCAGTGAAGGGCCTATCGAAATATTATCAAAAACAAGAGTGAAGGGATTGCTGACCATTTCCGCTCTGATTGAATTCCTCAAGATCATGCCATCCTCTCTCTTGTCATCCTGTGTCTCGATGCCATAGTAGAGCGTCACGCTGCTATCTAAGCTGAGTGCATGAAGAGACAGAGAGAGAAGAAGTAGCAAGAGTGTAATTAGAAGTTTTCTCATCAATCAAAGAATAGTCATATGCTCCCAAATAATCAACGAATAAACAATCAGCAATGTCAAAGCAGATGAATAGTGCTTTGGTTAGGGATTTTCTCACCACTTTGGGTTACTAATTTGAATGAAACCAATAAATTACGAAAAAAATAATGAAATAATAAATTTAGTACAAATTTTATAGGTAAAAAGGGGTGTAATGGTGTATCATTATCATAATATATAAAATAGTGGCTATGCTTTAATCTTGTTTTAGTCAAAGGGAGGATGCTTTGGAGAATCTGGAGAAATCAAAAAACAAAAAAGGGAGAAAAAGCAAGCAAAGAGGTGGCTCGAAGAAGCTTGAGAGGCTAAGACAGAAGGAAGCCTTGAGAGAGAAGCTGATGAAAGCAAGAGAAGAGGCTAATTCAGGGTATCTTATCATCAGAAGCGATGATGAAAGACCTGAAGGTGCATATTATCGCGCAGCACGTCCTGCTCTCTCGACAGAGGAAAGAATCAAGAAAGATCTTGGTGCGATCTCTTTAAGCGCTATCATAAGACAGGCGAAGACAACATCCTCCGGATATGACAATGCATACGCTGCATATAACGAGCTCTGTGCACAAAAAGCTGAGCTTGATGTCCTTATTAAGCAGAGCAGAGCTCCTAGGGGTGCTGATGAGGCTCTTAAGGAAGAGCTTAAGGCAAAGCGTGCTGAGCTTAAGGCTGAGCAGAAGAAAATCATGCAGAAGGCCGATATTGCCTATGCAAAGGCAATCGCGCTTGAACGCTCTGCGGATGAATACAGCTACATCGAAGCCCTTCTTACAAACGAAGCAGAGGAGAATTACAGAAAGCAGCCTCGAATGAATGAGAAGAGAATCGATCTCACTAAAGAGGATGAGCTCGATATCATCGAAAGATACCTTAATAGAGGCAAGAAGAAGAAAGCTGCCTCTAAAGAGGAATTCGATGAAGTCAGAGAAGAGATCAAGACTCTCAAGGTGCTTGGTGGCGCATCAAAAGCAAAGCCTGCAGAGCCGCAGAAGAGTGCGCAAGCAGAAACAGAAAGCAAGGCAGCTGAAGTTGAAGCTGAGGCTAAGGAAGTTCTTCCTGCAGCACCAAAGGGACCAAATAAGCCAAACGGAAAGAAGCTTGGCCTATTGTTCGCTATAGCGGCCTTAGTGATAATCCTCCTTGTTACACTTGTAAAGTGCGGAAAGGATGATGAGGTCAAGGCTCCTAGTGATGTGGAAACAATATCCCAGCCTGTAAGTGCTGAAGTGGATATCGATCAAGCTGAAGAAGAGGCAAAGGCTGAGGCTGAGAGACTAGCAGCTGAGGAAGAGGCTAAAGCAAAGGCAGAAGCCGAAAGACTAGCAGCAGAAGAAGAGGCTAAAGCAA
>JAZURW010000049.1:0-29827 GCA_045606405.1 Candidatus Ornithospirochaeta sp.
TGCTGATCGTCATGGAACACTGGAATTCCACATCTTCTGATCAGCTCAGACTCTATTTTAAAGCACTCAGGTCCTTTTATATCCTCCAGGTTTATCCCACCGAAGGTAGGGCTGAGGGCAACAATCATGTCAACAAGCTTATCTGGGTCCTTCTCATCTATCTCTATATCGAAGACATCGATGTCCGCGAATCTCTTGAAGAGCACTCCCTTTCCTTCCATAACAGGCTTGGAGGCAAGAGCCCCTCTGTCACCAAGACCAAGAATCGCAGTGCCATTTGAGATCACTGCGACAAGATTGCCCTTTGATGTGTATTTATAAGCATCCTCAGGGTTCTCTTCGATTCTGAGCACAGGCTTTGCGACACCAGGAGTGTACGCAAGTGATAGATCCTCTGCATTGAGGCAAGGCTTTGTTGGTTCAACAGAGACCTTTCCTGCTGTGGGCTCTGAGTGATACAAAAGCGCTTTTCTCTCTAATTCATCCATATATTCATCCCTTCCTACTCAAACAATGCCTCTGTATATTCCTTTCCAATGGCATTCTTTGCCTTCATCATATAAGCTTTGGCATTGATCAGCACAACGCCTGCAACAACGCCATCCTTGACAAAGGCTGTGATCCTTGCAAGTCCTTTATCGTGTCTCCTTGCCTCCCCATCGATGGCGCCGAAAGAGGCGACATCAATCCCTCCTACCTTCAAGATAGTGGAGGATTGGCTAGGACGATAGGGCAAGCCCTCTCCATTTATGCTCTTTGCTGCATAAAGCCCCATCTCGCGCGCATACATGGCAAGAGAGCTGCATCTTCCCTCTCTCTCTGCGCAATCCCCAAGGGCGTAGATATCATCATCGCTTGTTACAAGATCCTCATTGACTATGATGCCCTTAGCACAGGCAAGCCCTGAGACTTCGCCTAGACTCTTTGAGGGCGATGAGCCCACAGAGAAGATTATCGTGCCAGCTTCGTAGCTTCTGCCCTCACAGTCGATCAAGCGTCCATCCTCGTAAGATGAGAGCCTTACTGAGGTCTCTATATTGATTCCTCTCTCCAAAAAGGATGCCTTCAGGATATCTGAGCTCTCCGCATCCAGCTGAAGAGGGAGAATATGGTCTGCGCTTTCAAATACCTGCACAGGAAGTGAGAAGGCTTCCCTGATTGAGGATGCCAATTCAAGGCCCAGAAGCCCTCCTCCAATGATAGAGACAACGCCGTTTGAGCTTAGAAGGATGCTCCTAAGCTTCTTTGCATCATCCACTGTCCTTAAGGTGAGACCAGGCGCAAAGGGAAGAGAGATTGCATCAGAGCCTGTTGCGATCAGGAGCTTATCATATCCAAGCCTCCTGCCATCCTTAAGCAAAACGCTTTTGTTGTCACGCTCTATGCCTACAACCTCTCCATCAAGAAGCTCAATGCCCTTCTCCTTATACCATGATGCGGGATGCATGATGATATCATCCTCGCTTTTACCCGAGACAATCTCCTCTAGCCTCATCCTGTAATATGGAAGATATGGTTCTCTATTGATAAGGACAACACTGTGCCCTTGAGCTAAGCTAGTTGCCGCATTAACCCCTGCGATTCCAGCTCCAATGATCACGATCCTGTCTCTCATATCTTCAAGTGGGCTACTGCATGGAGAAACACGAGCATCTGCGCTAGCTCCCCCTGCTCCCATATCGGATAATGAACATTCTTTTCCATCAATAATACAAGTCTTATTTTTATCGCTCATTCATACACCTTATCTCAAAATAATACATCTATACTGCCGCTTTGAGTTTGAAATCCAATTCACAAAGCATTTTCGCATATTCTGCCAAACAAAGCAAAAGTCCTCGCATTTACACCTCAGAACACCAACCAGAAATAGGCAAAGCTCCATACTCTCCCCATAGAAATATCCATCTTTGCTTTCACTTCCGACAATACCATTTATGTCTTGCCATAATCCATCACAATTCTCAATATTCCAAGAACACGCCAATCAAGAATCAAGTCGATATCTTCAGAAAAACGCTCAATAAGCCCGTAGGCTTTTGAAAGGCTCGTACCACCCTTAAAAGCAAGGTTATCCTTCCATGCGCAACGGTGAAAAAGTTGAGCATATAACAAACCCAAAAATCCTTTTCTATCCTCCGTGCTTGCCTTGGCATTGTCTTCTCAGATGTCTTTATCTCTTTTTATATCATGCGTCTTAGCTAATTGGTGATGAGGGCCTCCGCAAACTTTATCACCCGTTTGTCAATTATGCACAAACACGAATTCGATTACACGCATTGGGCAATGTAGCATAACGACCTTTTTATGACCCACCTTTAGGTAATCAAGGTTCAAGCTCCTTGGTGATTTAGAATGTGCCTTGAACCTACGGAAGCTCTATTTTGGAAAATCCACGATATATGGTGAAATAAAAAACTCTCCCATTTCCTGAGAGAGCTTCGAAGGTGCCGATCGGATTCGAACCGATGAAAAACGGTTTTGCAGACCGTCCCCTTAGGCCGCTCGGGCACAGCACCATTTGCTTTAACTAAAATAACAGACCTTTGAAGTAATTGCAAGTGCATAATGCCAGAAATCTTCATCCAGGAGATATCCGCTTATTTCTGTTGACTTGCCTATTTTTGAGTTTTACCCTTTGACTATGAGAAAAGCAATCATCCTCTTATTTCTCTTATTATCGCTCACCTCACTATATGCAGGCTGTGAATATCTCTCTGCATCCTTCTCTGGCGGCTACACCTCGCTATCTCATAGAGGCGCCTTTGGCTTCAACAGCTCTTATCAGGTGTTTGAATATGCTAATAGCAGTGTGGCTTTGGGCTTTGGTGTGACTGCGAATCTTGATTTTCTGGTCAATGCAGACAACTTTGCTTTATCATCAGCTGTCATGTCAGGCCCCGCAATCCAGATTGGCATGACGCCATCCTCTACGCTCAACATATCCTCAGGATTCGCATTCTACTCCGAATCAGGGATTCTGGACTTCGAGGACGACTATATGGGAATAGGCATAGGATCATCCATCTCCTATAACCACTACGTGAACCATCATAAGGATGTGGCCTTCTCAATGGGGATTGCAAACTACACCTCATTCATCGGCTTTGACGAATCAAACAGAGAGCCAAGCTCATACACATCCATCTTCTTTGGAGTCGCATTAAGGTCATTCTACGACCACGCAGAGCTCTATGATTATTACCTATTTTAATAAAAGGACAGGACTATGACGGAACAGGAATTCTTGGAATGCTATAAGGATTGCGAATTTGTCTCCTTCGAGAAACTTGAAAGATTCATGAAAGAGAGCCTCATCGGAGCAGGTGTGCCAGAAGAAGATGCGGCGATAATATCTGATGTGCTGATTGAATCAGATAAAAGAGGAATCGACAGCCACGGCATAGGAAGGCTTAAGCCTATCTATATCGACAGGATAGAGCTTGGGATAATGAACCCAAGGACAGATATTGAGATACTAAGAAACGAAAAAGCCACTGCTGTGCTTGACGGACATAATGGCATGGGGCATGTCGTGTCAAAGAAAGCCATGGAGATGGCAATCGAAAAGGCAGAGGAATATGGAATCGGAATGACAGTTGTCAGGAATTCCAACCACTATGGCATTGCTGGATACTATGTGACAATGGCCACAGAGAAGGACATGATAGGAATCACTGGAACAAACGCACGCCCTTCCATTGCTCCTACCTTCGGTGTCGAGAACATGCTAGGAACGAATCCCCTGACCTTCGGCATCCCTTCAAATGACCCCTATCCTTTCGTGCTCGACTGTGCGACCTCAGTCTCACAAAGAGGAAAGATCGAGGTCTACGGCAGGGCCGGGAAGGACCTTCCTCCAGGATGGGTCATCGATGAGAATGGCAAGACAAGAACAGATACCCAGCAGGTGCTCATAGACCTGACAAACGGGAAGGCAGCTCTCACTCCTTTGGGAGGACTTGGTGAGATGACAGGCGGATACAAGGGTTTTGGATACGCAACTGTGGTTGAGATCCTATCAGCAGCGCTTCAAGATGGATCCTTCATGAAGGCTTTGAACGGAAAGGATGAAGAAGGAAAGCCAATACCCTATCCTCTTGGCCATTTCTTCATTGCGATCGACCCTAGCTTCTTCATGGGAAAGGAGCTTTTCAAGGCAATATCCACAACTATCCTAAAAGAACTTAGAGACTCCAGGAAGGCTCCAGGTGAGAGCAGGATATACACTGCAGGAGAGAAGGAATACGAGGCCTATGGATATAGATTGAAGCATGGCTGTCCAGTGCCTAAGTCACTTCAGCTTGTGATAGATGAGCTCTCTGAAAGATACGGCCTCAAGGACACATGGCCTTGGAGGACTTAGTTCCTTATTGAGTCAGAGCCCAGGAAGAACACTCTCTTGGAGAGCTTCCTAAGAGCTGTGAACTTCGTATCCGCAGGAATCAGGATTGAGCTCTTTGTCCTCTTGAATATGAAGCCTATGTCATCAACCTCATTGTTATAGAAACCCAGGCTGAGACGAGGATTCGTGTAGTGCGAGAATGCCGTGCCTATGTATATGTTCTTTGACTGACCAGGCTCAATGGCAAGATTTCTTGTTCCCTTTGGGCCTGAATTGAAGCCCGCTGTCACAGCCATTACCTGAGGAGTCGCACCATCGAATAATGCCCATGGAGCATCCATCCTTCCATAGTAATTCTCTCCGATTGTTGAGTTTGGGAACTCGTAATCATCACTGCTCTCTGTTTGGGGAGTGAAGGTGATGAATAGCATCTGGGACCTTGGATTGATCACAGATACCCATTTGGTTGAGTCTTTTTCAGGGAATTTGCCGATAATGTAGTCATAGGTTCCAGTTGGAGCGGGAACAATAGAGGCATCAGCGTAACCCCCATTTTCAAGAGGCGCCTTCTTAAGGTCATCGAATATCTTGCCTGTTGCGAACCTATTTACCCCTGACTCCCGTCTTCTCAATGGATATACAGTGAAATACTTAGCGTTCGTCGCCATCATTGCCCCAGACTCGATTAGAGGTGATGAGAGCATGGCATTCCATGAGGGGGAGCCATAAAGCGTCTCATTTCCGGTGTTTGTGATTCTGATTGCTGTATAGAGGACATTCTGGCCAGGAATCAACAGATCAACCCTTCCTAAGTGATACCTGTTGCCCTCTGCTCTCGATTTCATCTCAGAGTATTTCCAAACGCCATGGTGCTCATCCTCTGTGCCATATTTCCTAAGCATCCAATATGTGTTTGAGCTGTTGATTATATCCTCATTGTTCTCTGGGAAGTTGAAGTAGGCCCCGCCTGCTTGATAAAGCCCTTGCTGGCTTCTCCACCAGGTGCTGTTCTCATCGGAGAACACACCTGAGCCTGTGCCCCTGAAATAAGGAAGAGAAAGAGGCGAGATTCTTGCGCCATTCTCCATCCTTGCGGAAAGCTCAAGGCAAACCTCCCCCTGGTCCTCAATGACAACAGAGAAGGAATCATTTGACATATAAGTGGCATTTCTCCCCTCCCAAAGAGATAAACGCCTTATATCCATCTGGAACCTCCTGATAAAATACACACGACTACATACACTTAAGCAATCTTTCGATTATAATAGCATAAAGAGTCCTAATGTGGAGATAGAGATGATAGAGATTAGACAGAATAAGACAATACACCTTGCTACAGAGAACACAAGCTACATATTCTCAATCAATGACAGTGGATACCCTGAGCACGTCTATTATGGCAGAAGGCTCAGAAACCCTGATGATTGTCTGTCTGCTATAAAAGAGAAGCATCTTGTCGCACCTGTCATGAGCACAATCGCCAATAGAGAGGACAGAGAGGTCTCCCTGAACGACACCTTATTGGAGTTCTCCACAGAGGGAAAAGGCGACTACAGAACGCCCATGGTCTCTATATCATATGGAGAGGAAAAGGAAAGGACTCTAAACCTTGAATTCCTCGGCTATGCCATCCACAAGGGGATCAAGCGATTCGCCTCATCATACATCATGCCACAGGCGGTCGCAATAGAATCCGATGCAGATACTCTTGAAATCGTCTATAAGGACAAAATCAGGGACATACGCCTAGTGCTTTATTACACAACCTTCAATAAGGCTGATGTGATCACAAGACGATGCACAATCATGAATGAAAGCCAAGAGGAAGTCACCTTGAGGTCATTGTACTCAGCCCAGCTCGATTTAAGATCGGAGCAGATAGAGACAATCACTCTTCAAGGAGCCTGGGCTCGAGAAAGAAAACCAATAAGATCGGTGCTAAAGCAGGGGTCCTTTTTCATAGAGTCGAGAACCCTTGAGTCGTCTGCTGACGCCAATCCCGCATTCTTTGTGCTCAATGGAAAGGATACATATCTCATGAATCTCATGTATTCCGGCCCCCATAGAGCGACATTCTCAAAGACAAGCCACAACCTTACTCATATCGTATGGGGAATCAACGAGGCCATGTTCAGCTGGCCACTGGCCCCAGCAGAGTACTTCGAAAGTCCTGAGGCTGTCATGATCTATTCAGACAAGGGCATCGATGGAGCGAGGGATATAAGCCATAGATTCATCCAAAAGCATGTGAGAAGAGGTGTCTGGAAAGATAGATTGAAGCCTATCATGTTCAATACATGGGAGGGGTCCTACTTCGATATCAATGAGGACAAGATATCTAAGATAGCAGAGAATGCAAAGGAAATCGGGCTTGAAGGCATTGTCATTGACGATGGATGGTTCGGTGCGAGATACGATGACAAGACGAGCCTTGGCGATTGGTACGCCAATACGATGAAGTTCCCATCAGGCCTTGCATCCACCTCCGCAGAGATCCATAGGATGGGGCTTCTATTCGGTCTATGGATTGAGCCAGAGGCAGTGAGCGAAAAAAGCAATCTCGCAAAAAAACATCCTGATTGGATAATTGGCAGAAACCCAGAGAGAAATGCGATTGGAAGAAACGAGATGCTTCTCGATCTCACAAGAGAAGATGTGCAGGACTGGATTACCTTGACAATCTCCAACCTCATAGAGGTAGTGAAGATTGACTACTTGAAGTGGGATATGAATCGAAGCGTATCCGACCTATTCTCCCATAGGCCAATCGGCGATTATGGCACCTTTGCCCACAAGTACATAACTGGCTTATACAGAATACTCAAAACGATAACCCAGCGCTTCCCTAACCTCTATATCGAGGGCTGCGCATCTGGCGGTGCTAGGTTTGACCTGGGAATGCTCAGCTATTGTCCATCCATATGGGCAAGTGATTGCTCAGATCCTATTGAAAGGCTCGATATCACAGCAGGAACTCTGCTAGTCTATCCACTGTCAGTCACAGGCATCTCCGTCTCCCCATCACCTAACCTCCATACAAGAAGGATCGTGGATCTTGAGACTAGATTCAATACAGCTGTTTTTGGTGTCTTGAATTACTCAATAGAAGCAGAGACACTCGATAAAGCTCTGAAAACCTCCTATAAGCAGCAGGTTGAGTTCTACAAGAACTACAGGCTCCTTCTGCAATTTGGCACCTTCAGGGTGCAGGAAGATGGAAATAGAGTCATTTGGACCTTATCAAATAGCGATGCCTCTGTCATCATGCTCCTCTATTTGCAAAAGCAGAACAGAATCAACACCTCTGCTGAGAAGCTTTATGTGGAGTGCGCCAACGAGAATTACGACTATAGGTTCTTCGCTAGAGACCATATGCAAAGCGAGATTGAGGCATCTCTCTACCCACAGGAGCCAGAATGCTATAATATCTCAGGCGATGCTTTAAAATGGGCAGGCATATCACTCTCTGAGCAATATTCAGGCAATGGATACAGAGAAGGAATGAGAGTGCTTGGTGACTTCTCATCAAGACTCTATCTAATTAAGAAGGTTGAAAAGAAATGATAAAAATCGTAGTTGCAGGGGCAGGCGTATTCGGCACCTCTGTTGCAGAAAGGCTATCTTGGAATACAAACAATAGCGTAGTGCTTCACTCAATAGAGAGTGATGTCATTGAGGATATAAACACACATCATCAAAACTCAAAATATTTCCCCACCAGGTTCTTGAACAGCAGAATCATGGCAACAGGCGATGAGCAGGTGTTCAGCGATGCCGAGGTCATCATGCTTGTTCTGCCATCAAAGGCAATCGTCCCTTTCTCTGAGAGAATCAGGAAGCATTGCACCAAGAACCCTCTGATTGTGAACCTAGCAAAGGGAATGAGCGATAACGGCGCATTCATCACTGAGGATATACCATTCGATAGAACTGCCTCCATGAAGGGACCTTCCTTTGCAATTGAGACAATGAATGGATTTCCCACATCGTTCACCTTCGGGGGGAAAAAAGAGGACTTCGAGTATTTCAGGGACACAGTATTGCCACATACCGGCTTCACACTTGACTGGTCTAGCGATGTCAGAGCCGTTGAGCTGATGTCCATTCTGAAAAACATGTATGCAATAGCAATTGGATTAGTCTCAGGAAAATACGGCAGCCCTAATGTGGACTTCATGGTATATACAAAGGCAGTCAATGAGATGAGAGAGCTTTTGAGGCTCTACAATTGCGATGAGGATACAATCTTCAGATATTGCGGCATTGGAGACCTTGGACTCACTGCTTTGAATGACCTATCAAGAAACAGGACTCTTGGGATGCTTCTTGGCAAAGGATTTGCGCTAGATGAGATGAATAACTCAACGACAATCGAAGGCCAAAGAACGATCAAGCTCTTTGGAGAGAAGACAATGGCAGAGGGCCTTGAGGAGAAGTTCCCATTGATCCAGAACCTTTACAAGCTTCTCTATAGGGGTGGGACTCTCAACGAATACATGGTTAATGCACTTAAATAGAAAATGCCCCGCAAGGGGACATTTTCCTACAGAATATCAAGAGGCATTTTGCGTCTTGGTGGTGGGAATGACCGATCCAGGCACTCCATATAAGGCTTTATATCGAAATCCAAGCACTTCATATTCTGATCAACGTGCAAAATGGAGCCAGATTTTGGAGCTGTGATCACATCCCCGTTTCTGATTACGAAGCTCAGCATCATTGCCTCTGGCGTGATATTGTTCTCCTTGCAAATCCTCTGCACATCGCTGTTTTGGGAAAAGCTTCTTCTGAATCCCATATTGTTCGCAAGAGGAGAATATGCCATAGGAAGGATGTCATGCTCTTTTAAATAAGGAATCAAGTCGTATTCGATTCCCCTTGACGTGATATTGTACAATACTTGGTTCACAAAGCAATTACCGCCGCCATCACAATTAAGCAGCTCATCCATTTCATCCACATCGAAGTTGGAAACTCCCCACTCCTTGATCAAGCCCCTGCTCTTGAGATCCTCCATCTCATCGATCACGAACTGAAGGTCCTGGCCTGTCCACCAATGGAGAAGGTAGAGGTCAATATAATCTGTGCCAAGTCTTCTCAATGAGCGTTCAAATGCCCTCTTGAACACACCACGCTCAGCATTATTTGGAAGAATCTTATCAACGATGAAGAGATTCTCCCTATCCCTATTCTTGATTACCTCAGCGATGAGCTTCTCCGACTCACCATAGCCATACATCTCAGCAGTGTCTATCAAGGTCATTGAATATTTGTCTATCCCATGCAGAAAAGCAGCTATCTCATCGCTCCTTTTACGAGGGTTCTCACCAATGAACCATGAGCCAATCCCAACAAGAGGCAGCCTCACTCCCCTATGTGTTAAATATTCCATTTCAGTCCTCCAATACATAGATGACAGACACTCTGTCTGAAACCGTCACCTTTCCTTCATAATAGCTTGTGGAGCCAGATGCAGAGGTTGCCTCAGTAGCGTAGACCATCGTATTTGCGTATTTCGCCTGGCTATAAGAGCTTCCATCGCTTATTGAGAGTATCCTTCCAACATTAAGGCCAGCTCCCTCTGCGTATTTCGAAGCCTTCCTGTAAGCCTCCTTGACAGCAAGAGCCCTTACCTCATCCTCGAATCTGCTTATGTCCTTTCGATCGAATTCCATTGATGAAACAGAGACGCCATCAACAAGTGAGAGACTGTCTATGATCCTACCTATGGAATCGATGTCATGGATTGTCACCGTCAGGGATTGGGATGCCCTATATCCCTTGCTGACTCTTGTGTTGTCAATCCACTCATAGTATGGGTTGAAGGAGATATACTCTGTCTCAATATCCTCATCCAAAACAGAATACTCGCTTTCAAGGATAGCAACAGCCTGGTTCACTATCCTATTCATCTCCTCCCTTGCCTCCTCCGTGCTATCCTCAATCGCCTCTGAGGATATCCTGAGATAAGCAATATCAGGTTCTATTTCAATGCTTGCATAGGCTGTCACACTGACTGTGGATTCGAACTTTTCCTGATGCATAAAGCCAAACGCGACAACTAAGAAAAGCACTAATAGGATGGGTAAGATCTTTTTCATCATAAGACGCTCCTAAGCTCCGGTCTCTCCTGAGCAAGGCGCATGAAGAAGCCCAATGCCATCATCATGATGCCATTGTCATAAAGTCCGGTGCCCATGTCCCTGATCACTTCCTCAACGGGAACCTCGATGACGTCTATCTGCTCATTCTGATCAAGGCTTTGTGTGCCTGTTCTCTCCAAGCCCTCAACAAGATAGAAGCACTGCCTGTTGCACATGAATGCTGAGTTTGGATTGACATTTCCGATAAGCGTGAATCTGCCATTGATTCCCGTTTCCTCAAAAAGCTCCCTCTTAGCGGCTTCCAAAGGCTCCTCGCCAGGCTCAACAAGCCCAGCAGGGAACTCTCTTGTGACACTCTCAGAGCCATGCCTGAACTGCTCCTCCATAATAAAGCAGGGCACGCCATCATCTCTCCTGAACCAAGGGAGGGCGACAATCCAATTATTGCATTCAAGCTCAATGAAGTCCCCTCGCCTTCCATCTTCATGGGTGCGTTCGATGCTATTGATATCAAAGAGCACACAGGAAAAGAGCTTCTTTCTCTCCCCTGATTTCCACATCAAATGATCTGCTGCCATATCACTTCTTCCTAGAAGGACAATTGGATGTGCAGCTTGCGCAAGAGGAAGGAGAGCAGAAGGATGTGCCTAAAAAGGATGTGTCTCTTGATGTTGAGCATGCAGTGCCATAGTTTATAGCCTCAGCAATCTTCCTCAAAGCCTCTGCTGAAGGATGGGCACCAGGGTCAGATACCCAGGACTTGCCTTCATCCTCTGCCTTGCACAGATCTATCTCCATTGGAACTGCGCCCAAAAATGGGACATGCATCTCATCGCACATCTTCTTTCCGCCACCCTTTCCAAAGATAGGAATCTCCTTTCCGCAGTCAGGGCACTTGAGTCCGGACATATTCTCAATGACGCCGATAATCGCAAGGCCACACTTTCTTGCAAAGCCAACAGACCTTCTTGAGTCCAAAACAGCAACATCCTGTGGTGTTGTGACGATTATGGCCCCTGTCATCTCTGGGATAGCCTGGACCGCAGTCAGCTGCTCATCACCTGTCCCCGGAGGAGTGTCGATCAAAAGATAATCCAGCTCACCCCACTCGGTATCGCCAATGAACTGCCTGATGGCGCTCATCTTCAAGGAGCCTCTCCATATAATTGGTGCAGCTGGGTCGTCCAATGCGAAGGACAGGGACATGACCTTAAGGCCCTTTCTTGGCTCTATTGGAATCATTGTGACCCCATCTGGAGAGCCCAGCTCCGCACTCTCGCATCCAAACATCTTCGCAACATTAGGGCCATGGATATCCACATCCAGCACACCTACTGTGCAGCCCATGTCGACAAGCGCATTGGCAAGGTTGACTGTGACTGTTGTCTTACCTACGCCCCCCTTGCCGGACATGACCATGATCTTCCTTCCGATTTTATCCATTCGCTCCCTTATCTTCTGATTTTGGAGCTCATATTCATCAACTTGGTTATCTGCCATTTCTCATTCTCTCCTACACTGATTATAGCATTTATGCTGATTAAATACAGCAAGGACGATGCAAAGCAAGACAAAGATGTTTGCCTCTGGTTAATATGTAAACCGTTTTGGGATTGTAAACCCAACACAATTGTCATAATTCGCTTTTTTTGTTGATATTGCAAAGATTTAGTCCATGTATTCTGTTGAATCGAAAGACAATTATCTGATACAGTTTTATAGATTCCACGAATATAGGAGAAAACATAAATGTTGGCATTGTTAGAAAATCTGCCTAAAGAGACACTCTCTACACAGTTAGGCTACGGTGCTGTACTTATGCTTCTCGGAATGGCCACAGTATTCCTATTCCTGGTAGTTCTTATTTTCTGCACAAAGGCAATGAGTAAGATAGTAGGGAAACTTGGGAAGAAGGCTCCAGTAGAAGCTAAGAAACCAACCACATCAAGTGCATCAGCAAAGGCAGCACCAGCTGCAAATGATGCAGCAATCGCAGCAGCAATCGCAGCTGCCTATGACAAATCCAATAATTAAAGAGGTCACAAGAAAATGAGTAAGAAGAAAGTTGATTTTATGCTTACAGCTTTCCGTGATGGCTTCCAGTCAGTATATGGCGCAAGAGTCTTCACAAAGGATTTCATGCCTGCAGTCGCTGCTGCAAGAGAGGCAGGAATAACACACATGGAAGCAGGTGGTGGCGCTAGATTCCAGGCACTCTACTTCTACACAAACGAAAACGCCTTCGACATGATGGATGAATTCAGAAGAGTCGCAGGACCAGATGCAAATCTCCAGACACTCTCAAGAGGCGTTAACGTAGTTGGCCTCGATTCCCAGCCAAGAGATATGATCAAGCTCCATGCCCAGATGTTCAAGAAGCATGGCATGACAACAATCAGAAACTTCGATGCTCTTAATGATGTCAACAACCTCATTGACTCAGGCAAGGCTATCCACGAGGCTGGCCTCAAGCACGAAGTCACAGTCACAATGATGTCCCTTCCAGAGGGCCTCAGAGGTGCTCATGATCCTGATTTCTACGAAAGAATCCTCAAGGAGATCCTTGCTGCGAAGATCCCATTTGACTCTGTATGCTTCAAGGATGCATCAGGCACATCAACTCCTTCAGTTGTATACGAGACAATGAAGAGAGCTAGAAAGCTCCTCGGACCAAACATGAAGATCGTTTTCCACTCACACGAGACAGCTGGCGTTTCAGTACAGCAGTACATGGCAGCTCTCGACGGTGGCGCAAGCTCACTTGATCTTTCAATGTCACCAGTATCAGGCGGAACATGCCAGCCAGACATCATCACAATGTGGCATGCCCTCAGAGGAACAAACTACACTCTCGACATCGACATCGAAAAGGTAAAGAAGGCAGAGGTTGTATTCGAGGAATGCATGGCTGACTACTTCCTCCCACCAGAAGCAACACAGGTTAACCCAACAATCCCATTCTCACCACTTCCAGGCGGTGCTCTCACAGCTAACACACAGATGCTCAGAGACAATGGCCTCATGGACAAGTATCCACTCATCGTTGATGCAATGAGAGAGACAGTCGCAAAGGGTGGCTTCGGCACATCAGTTACTCCTGTTTCACAGTTCTACTTCCAGCAGGCATTCAACAACGTCATGTTCGGACCTTGGAAGAAGTTCGCAGAAGGCTATGGCAAGATGGTTCTCGGCTACTTCGGCAAGACTCCAGTAGAGCCAGATCCAGAGGTTGTGAAGCTCGCAGCAGAGGCTCTCAAGCTCGAGCCTACAAAGGAAAAGGTTGTTGATATCAACGACAAGGATCCAAACAAGGGTGTTGCAGCAGCAACAAAGATGCTCGAGGAAGCAGGTCTCCCTGTAACAGACGAGAACATCTTCATCGCAGGCGCATGTAAGGAAAAGGGCATCCTCTACCTCTCAGGCAAGGCAAAGGTCAACGGCGTAAGACTCAAGAGCCAGACTCCAGCTCCAGCAGCAGCTCCTGCAAAGCCAGCAAATGCAAAGAAGGAATACACAGTCACAGTCAACGGCGCTCAGTATGGTGTCAAGCTTGAAAATGGACAGGCAATCGTCAATGGTGTTGCATATCCTCTTTCAATCGCTGACGGAATCACAGCTCCAGCAGCAGCTCCTGCACCAGCAGTAGCAATGACAGGCTCAGAGGAAATCAAGGCTCCAATGCCAGGCTTGGTTCTTCGCGTCAATGTGAAGGTTGGCGACAAGGTAAAGAAGGATGACGTTGTCATGGTAATGGAAGCAATGAAGATGGAGAATGAGATCTACGCTCCATGCGATGGTGAAATCTCATCTATCCCAGTTTCCCAGGGCCAGCAGCTTCAGGCAGGCGACCTCTTGATGACAATCGGAGGCGTAGCAGTCGCAGCACCAGTTGCAGCACCTGCACCAGCTCCAGCTCCAGCAGCACCTGCACCAGCAGCAGCACCAGCAGGCGGCCAGGAAGTAAAGGCTCCAATGCCAGGCTTGGCTCTTCGCTTCAATGTGAAGGTTGGCGATAAGGTTAACGAGAACGATGTTCTCATGGTAATGGAAGCAATGAAGATGGAGAACGAGATCTTCGCTCCATGCTCAGGCACAGTAACAGCAATTTGCGTAAATCAGGGTGAGCAGGTTCAGGCTGGCGACACTCTCATGACGATCGCATAAGGAGTAATTGAATGAACGCAATTACAGCAGGACTTCTCAACCTATGGGAATCAACAGGACTCGTTGGCTTCCTATCCCCAGGTGGATGGGCAAACGCTGTCATGATCGTCGTAGGTTTCGGACTACTATATCTTGGCATCAAGAAGGGCTTTGAGCCACTTCTTCTGATCCCAATCGCTATGGGATGTATCCTTTCAAACATCCCACAGGCTTATATCGCAGGCGTTGATCCAGCTAATGGACAGGCTGGCTTTATCAAGCTTCTTTATGATGCAGGTATTGAATCAGGACTCTTCCCTGTACTCATCTTCATGGGTGTAGGCGCTATGACAGACTTCGGCCCACTGATTGCAAACCCTAAGACACTCATCTTAGGCGCTGCTGCCCAGTTCGGTATCTTCACAGCCCTCATTGGAGCACTCCTCCTTTCATTCATCCCTGGCATCAACTTCAACCTTGCAGTTGCAGGCTCTATCGGCATCATCGGTGGTGCTGACGGCCCTACAGCCATCTATGTAACAAGACTCCTTGCTCCAGATTATCTTGGATCAATCGCAGTTGCGGCTTACTCATACATGGCTCTTGTGCCAATTATCCAGCCACCAATCATGAGAGCTCTTACATCTAATGAAGAAAGAAAGATCAAAATGAGCCAGCTCAGACCAGTATCACAGGCAGAGAAGATCATCTTCCCTATCCTTGTAATCACACTCTGTGGCATCCTTCTTCCTTCAGCAGCTCCACTCATGGGCGCACTCATGTTCGGTAACCTTGCAAAGGAATGTGGTGTTCTTGGACGTCTGGCAGACACAATGTCAAATGCACTGATGAACACTGTAACTATCTTCCTCGGTCTCTCTGTAGGCTCAAAGATGGCAGCAGAAAAGTTCCTCACACTCGAGACTCTCGGCATCCTCCTCTTGGGCATGGTCGCATTCGGTATCGGAACAGCTGCAGGTGTGCTTATCGCTAAGCTCATGAACAAGCTTGATCCTAAGCATCCTGTCAACCCACTCATTGGCGCAGCAGGTGTATCCGCTGTTCCAATGGCAGCTCGTGTTGCATCAAAGGAAGGTCAGAAGGCAGATCCTCAGAACTTCCTCCTCATGCATGCTATGGGACCAAACGTATCAGGTGTTATCGGCTCAGCCGTTGCAGCTGGTGTTCTCATGGCTGTAATCCCAAACATGATGGCAACTCTTGTTTAATCAACAGAATGGTCATTGCGCTCCCTCAAATCGAGGGAGCTTTTTTATACAAAACACATATGATATGAATTATCATTAATTGAGATAGGAGGAATTGTTATGTCTGGAAAGAGAAAGGATAGCATCAGCTGGGATGAATATTTCATGGGAGTCGCAGTGCTTTCCTCAATGAGATCAAAGGACCCTAATACCCAAGTTGGCGCATGCATAGTATCAGAGGACAGGAAGATAATAGGAGTCGGTTACAATGGCTTCCCTATCGGATGCTCAGATGAGGAGCTTCCCTGGGACCGAGAGGGTGAATGGTATGACACTAAATACCCTTATGTCTGCCATGCTGAGCTTAATGCGATACTCAATGCGAACAATCCAACTCTCTTAAAGGGTGCCACGCTCTATGTTGCTCTCTTTCCATGCAATGAATGCGCAAAGGCAGTCATCCAGGCTGGGATCAAGAAAGTTGTCTACTTATCAGACAAATATAAGGAAACGGCTGGCACTAAGGCATCAAAGAGGATGTTCGATACTGCTGGTGTGGAATACAAGCAACTTGAATCCACTGGAAAGGAATTGACTATCAAGCTAAGCGTTTGATGAAAACAATGCTATAATTTATTAGGGTAAGTATCACAGCACTCATACGAACTAAGCGGCTTGCCATAAGAGGTGTATGATGAAGCTTATCATAAATGGACTAGAATATTTTCCTGAAAAAGACAAGAAACTCCTATCATATCTAAGAGATGATCTAGATCTTTCCGGAACAAAGGATGGATGTGCTGAGGGAGCATGTGGAACTTGCTCAGTCATCATAAATGGCAAATTGACAAAAGCATGCATTCCTCTCCTATCTAAGCTGGACGGCGCAGAAATCATCACAATAGAAGGACTTAGCGAAAGAGAGAAGTCTGTTTATTCTTACTGCTTCGCCGAAAGCGGCGCAGTTCAATGTGGATATTGCATACCTGGCATGATAATGGCTGCAAAGTCCCTTTTGGATGTCAATCCAAGCCCAAGCAGGCAAGATGTGAAGAAGGCCATAAGAGGCAACATCTGCAGATGCACCGGATATATCAAGATCGAGGATGCGATTTTGATGGCTGCGGATTATTTTAGGCTAAACAAGCCTGTTGAGCCTGAGAAGGAAAGCGGAAGAATCACAACAAGGTTCAGGAGAATCGATGCAGCAGAGAAGGCTTTGGGGACTGGAAAGTACGTCGATGACATCAAAATAGAGGGAATGGTTTACGCTTCTGCAGTAAGATCTCCTGCCCCTCGTGCGAAAATACTGAAAATTGATTCCACAGAATGCGAAAAAGACCCAAGATGTGTCAAGGTCATCAAGAGAGAGGATGTTCCAGTCAATAAGATAGGACATCTCACTCATGATTGGGATGTCCTTATTGGAGAGGGCATGATATCACACTACATCGGTGATGCCATATGCCTTGTTGTATCTGAGGAAAAGGATGCCCTGGATGATCTAAAGAAGAAGATTGTAATCGAATATGAGGAGCTAGAGGGAGTATTCTCACCCCAGGAAGCCTTGACAGAGGCTATATCCGTTCACGAGAACAAATCAAATGTCCTTGTTGAGCAGCACATCCTCAGAGGAGATGCATCTGGTGTTCTTGAAGAATGCGATATCATAATCGAAGGTGACTACCACACACCATTCACTGAGCATGCCTTTATGGAAATGGAGGCTGCGATAGCCATGCCAGATAGAAACAATGGCATATTCGCAATCACTGCCGGGCAATCGATATATGATGACCAAAGAGAGATCGCAAGGATGCTCCATCTTCCAAAGCATCGGGTAAGAGTCCAGTCCGCATTGGTCGGAGGCGGTTTCGGAGGCAAGGAGGATATGGCAGTGCAGCACCATGCGGCACTAGCGGCTTGGATCTGCCAGCGTCCTGTCAAAGTGAAACTCACAAGGCAAGAGTCTCTCATAGTGCACCCAAAGCGTCATCCAATGGACATCCATTTAAAGCTTGGAGCAGACAAGAGCGGAAGATTCAAGGCACTTAAGGCGAGGATCATAGCAGACACAGGAGCCTATGCATCTCTAGGAGGACCTGTCCTGCAAAGGGCATGCACCCACGCATCAGGCCCTTACAACTACAAAAACCTTGATGTCCATGGCATCGCTTTATATACAAACAACGTTCCTGCCGGTGCCTATAGAGGCTTCGGAGTCACCCAATCGTGCTTTGCCATCGAAAGCGCGATAGATGATCTGGCTGAGAAGCTAGGCATGGACCCCTTCGAGCTAAGGCTTAAAAATGTAGTCAAGCCGGGGCAAATACTCCCTAATGGGCAAATCGCCTCTTCAGACTGTGGAATCTATGAGTGCATGGAAGCTGTTAGAGATGCTTATTATGCCTCTGATAGAACAGGAATAGCCCTTGCAATGAAGAATAGCGGAATCGGCGTTGGTGTGCCAGACACAGGAAGATGCACCATAAGCGTTGAGGATGGCAAAATACACATCAGAACATCAGCCGCCTGCATGGGTCAAGGAATCGCAACAGTGGCGCTGCAGATAGCAGTAGAGACACTGAGGGTCGATCCGGAGCTGCTCATTGTTGAGCCACCAGACACATCCAGAACCCCAGACAGCGGAACAAGCACTGCCTCTCGTCAAACAGCCTTCACTGGAGAAGCTGTGAGAAGGGCTGCTGAGAAGCTAAGAGTCGAAATGGGAGAATTCTCCCTCGCTGAGCTTGAAGGCAGTGAGTATTTTGCTGAGTTCTGCTACGAGACAGACCCAATAACATCATGTAAGGGCAATCCTATCTCACACTTGGCATTCTCCTACTCCGCCCAAGTTGCAGAACTTGATGAGAATGGAAAGGTAAAGAAGATAACAGCAGCCTGTGACGCAGGAAGGGTGATCAACAGGCAGGCCATCGAAGGCCAGATTGAAGGTGGTGTCCTAATGGGAATGGGCTTTGCTCTGACAGAGAATTTCAAGACAGAGAATGGCCTTGTGAAATCCAAGTACGGAACACTTGGCCTATTGAGGGCGACAGAAACGCCAGAGATTGAAGTGATCTGCGTGCAAGGCCCGGAGGAGCTGCCAACAAGCTATGGCTCCAAGGGAGTCGGAGAGCTATGCACAATACCAACTGCACCCGCGATAGCGAATGCGTACAAGAGAATAGACGGAATCAGACGATACTCCCTGCCTCTTGATAAAACACCATATAAAAAGTGATGAAGGGAGCTGAGGCGACCTCAGCTCTCTGCGCACTCATCTATTGGCTATCTCGATAATCGCTCTATTCTCCTCTTCTGAGAACTCCCGCTTTGTCTTAAGCGATGCAAGACTCTTTGAAAGCTGTTCTTTGTTTCTTGCTCCAACAATCACAGAGGATACATTATCCTTCGAAAGCACCCATGTGAGAGCCATCTCTGTAAGACTCTGCCCACGAGAGGATGCTATTGCGTTCAGGCTGTTAAGCTTAGCCACCATTCTCTCGTTGATGTCGCTCTCTGAAAGGAACTTATTCTCTCTTGCTCTGCAATTCTCTGGGATCACACCAGTAAGATACTTATCTGTCAAGAGCCCCTGTGCAAGTGGGGAGAATATGATTGCTCCGATTCCATTCTCCTTGAGTCCAAGGAAAAGATTGTCCCGATCATCATTTCCTCTATTGAGGATTGAATAGCTCACCTGATCAAGAATCGGTGAGATGTTCCACTCTGTCTCAAGAATCATCTTTGCCTCAATCGCCAGCTTCAAAGGATAGTTTGAGATTGCCACATATAATGCCTTCCCGCTTTTAACAAGCTGGGCAAGAGCTTCCATTGTCTCATACAAAGGAGTCTCTGGATCGGGACGGTGATGATAGAAGATATCCACATACTCAAGACCCATTCTCTTTAGAGACTGATTACATGAGGAGATGAGGTATTTTTTAGAGCCCCCGTCCCCATATGGCCCTGGCCACATATCATAGCCTGCCTTTGAGGAGATGACCATCTCCTCTCTATATGGCAAGAAGTTGTTTTTCAGAATCTCCCCAAACCTTTCTTCAGCAGAACCATAGACCGGACCATAGTTATTTGCCAAGTCAAAGCTTGTGATACCATTGTCAAAAGCGCATTTGACAATATCCTCTGTTGTCTTGTAATCAGAGTTTGTCCCAAAATTATGCCAAAAACCAAGAGATATCTCACTGAGCTTAAGGCCTGACGCACCACATCTGTTGTACTTCATTGCTTCGTATCTTTTTTCGTTTGCTGTATACATAGTTACATTCTAAGTCATGAGGTGTAAAATGTAGAACATGAAAGTTGAAGAATATTTCAAGAAACTCATACATATTCCTTCTCCTTCAAGAAATGAAGGCCAGGTCTCTGATTATATGAAAGAGAGGTTATTGCGCTTCGGATTCAAGTACAAGGAGGATTCTGTCGGCAATCTCCTGTTCTATAGGACAACAGAGGGTGCGAAAATAGTGCTATCAGCACATATGGACACTGTCCCACCAGCTGTCAATGCTGTCTTAGTTGAGGAAGGT
The DNA here is from genome assembly GCA_045606405.1 of Candidatus Ornithospirochaeta sp. Lineage (GTDB taxonomy): Bacteria > Spirochaetota > Spirochaetia > Sphaerochaetales > Sphaerochaetaceae > Ornithospirochaeta. Next base: position 20,354 of record JAZURW010000049.1, read on the forward strand.
GATAGATTCTGCACAGATGGCACAACAGCGCTCGGAGCTGATGACAAATGCGGTCTTGCTGCCATCTTAGCAATTGCGGAGGATTACGAAGGCGAAGATTATGCGATTCTCCTGACTGTAGCAGAGGAAATAGGACTTTGGGGCTCATCAAAGCTCACCAAGGAGTTTCTTTCCGTCATTGATATCAAATACGTCTATGTCCTTGATGCAGCAGGTGATGTAGGAACTATAATCAATAGCCAAGTCGGTAAATCAAGGGTCACACTTACATTCAAGGGAAGGAAGTCCCATGCTGGATTCAACCCGGAATCCGGGATAAATGCGATTGCGATGGCATCTGATTTCGTCTCCTCAATAAAGCTAGGGCGTCTTGAAAAATCCACAACATCGAATGTTGGCTCATTCATCGCAGAGGGGACGACAAACGTCGTTCCAGATAAAGCAACCGTTGTCTTTGAAGTCAGATCAGACAGTAGCGAAAAGAGATTCACTGTCATTGAAGATTACCTATGCAAAGCAAGAGAAGCAGCAGCTAAGCATGGCGGCTCTCTTGATATCCAGAATGAGGTCCTTTACACCGAATACCGCGTGGATGAGAGCTCGTGCCTTATCAAGCATGCTCTAAATGCGTTTGAGGCAATTGGAATCAAGGCAGAGGTGGCATCAACAACAGGTGGCTCAGACTCAAACAATCTCAACAAAATCGGGATTGCTTCAGTCGTGCTCACCTCTGGATACCGTAATGCGCATTCAACAGATGAATATATCGAGAAAAAGCAGCTTGCTCTGCTTTATAAGGCAGCAGCAGCTCTCTTTAGCTAGAAGAGCTCTTGTTTGCTTCGTTCTCCTTTCTAGCCGTCTCCAAGGCTTCCCATGCCTTAGGCAGCAGCAGCTCTCTGAATCTAGGGCTCTCAGCAGAAAGCCTCAATCTCATCATGTCAAAGGATTTGGGAGGATTCTTTGCAAGCTCTATTATGCGTTTTTTATCCATTACTCGGGCGGAAGGCACATTGAAACGTCGGGCAATGGCCTCTCTTGCATAGTATAAATGGCGCACTATGTTCTTCTCGCCATCGGAATAATGCCTCCAGTTGCCAATCCTTTTATAACCAGGCTCCGGCTCCTTGACCTCCGTCGCCCTCTTAAGGAGTCTCTCCACCTGGGAGGATTGGCCTCTCTGCTCAATAATGGACGAGAGCTTATCCTCTAAGGCAAAGAGATATTTGACATCCAAAAGCGCATACTCAATAAGCTCTTCATCAATAGGACGCCTCATCCAATTAGCCTGCTGGTTCTTTTTCTTGTTGATCGATATCTCAACGCCAAGATATTCCGAGATTAGCCCAAGAAGATTGCCATCATATCCTAGAGCCTTTGCCATCACCCTTACATCGAGTATGCAGTCGATCTTCATGCCATAGTTCTTATATACCAATGAGTGATCAGACTGACAGTCAAACCACACTTTCTTCACTGGAAGTGAGAAAAAACGCGAAAGTCCCTTTTTTGTTATCCTTGCGCTTCTTGGGTCTATTATGAAATAGGATTCGCCATCGTATACCTGAATCAAGCAAAGATGCTCTCCATAGACATGGAGATTGAATTCACCTTCAAAGTCAACAGCGATCCTGTCTTTCTTGCGCCACGCCTCAAGCGTCTGCAGCAAACTCTCATCATCGTCAATCAGCCTATAATGCATAAACTCTACAGAGATTCCTCCCTGTAGAGTTTACCTAAAAGCTCTTATTCTTTAAAGAGACTTAATACATTCTCATTATCGCGATGCGAGGAGAGACTGCAAAACCATACTGCTTGTAGTGACCAGATGATTCGAATGGCCCCTTCTCAACGTCTTTAGCGATAAAGAAAGGTGTTGATAACTCTGCAGATACCACAACGGCTGCCCAATCATCGATATGGAAGGCAAATGATGCATCAGCAATAATGAAATTGCTATATGTTGACACTATGCCATAATCAACGGAATCAACAGTCACTGGAGTGCTTCTGTATTCAAACATATATCCCACACCAGCTTCCATTGTGAGCATATCACTAATTGGCTGACGATATCTGAATGTGACAGAAGGCCTGATTCCAGCAGATAGAGTCGAAAGACTCTGGTCTCCCTGCTCTGAATAAATTGGAGTTGAGACACCAAAACCATATCCAACGCCAAAACGAGCGTCCGCACCAAAGAAATTAGCTCCTTCGACCACAATTGGGACGATCATGCTGTAGCCATCAAGGCTAAGACCGTCCTCACCAAGGCTTGTCTGGTTCCAATAGAACTCAGCGCCACTTTCGAATCCAACTCTATTATAGGAAGCAAACAATCCAGACATAGAAAGGATAAGAACAATAAGAATGTAGAAAACTTTCTTCATTTTTTATCTCCTCATACCGAGAAGATAATACTGTTTAGCCTAAAGTCCAAATTTGTCTTTCAATGTTTTTATCTCAGTCTTATAGTGCTCAACAAACTCAGGAGGAGATATAGGCTCAGCCTTAGTGCCAAAGGATAGGATCTTCCCTAGAAGCTCAATCTCATTGGTTGCAGGAACTGTGAGCTCATAGGTGTTCTCATCAATCCATCCTCCTTTTTGGTTCTTGTGCCAAATCTGAGCGGATACAATAAACGCTATATTCTCATAAAAGCGCATTGTGTATTGCTTTACCTCGGAGTTAGGCGTATAGAAGATGCCAAAGCCACTATCATCTATCTTTCTCAGCTTATCGTAATCCGAGAAATCAAAACACTCATCAAGAGTGGTTACCTCCCTGATCCTCGAGAGAGAATAGGTTTTAATCTCAGGCTCCCTAATATTCTTATCAATAGCTCGCAAATACCAAACTGATGAGTAGTTAATCAGCTCCAATGGCTCCAGTCGCCTAGGAAAAGGCTTATTCTTTGGCCTGCAATACACAATTCTGACTCTCTTCTTTGATTCAATCGCATTCATCAACGAGAAGAAGATGGAGTAATCGGGCATCTCTGTTGCCTGGGACATGTATTTAACCTTCCCATTTTTCAGTCCAGAGCCTGGGAAGGCTTCCTTCAGGGGATTGACGGAGGATGCTGCGACCGCTGATGCAATCACATTCTGCGATAGAATCCTTTGAAGCTCCCTAGGCTCTCCATAGAGCTTGTAGCACTTCTCATACTGGTCGTAATCCAGCTCAACCTTTGAACCAAAGACTGTGCTCTCTAGCCTCTCCTTTATGTAAGCGATATCTCTTCTCACCTGTCTGCCACTGACCTCATAGATGTTCATGATCTCCTTAGTTGTGACACGTCCATATAAGCTAAGCCTATCTAATATCTGAATAATCCTCTCTGCCTGACTCATACCTAACATTTTAAAGCAGAGGAAGCACAATTCAAACACCTATAAAAAATAAAACCCCTGATTGCTCAGGGGCGAAACTAGCTAGGCTAGATTACTTAGAAGCCTTGAGTGCTGTCTCGAGAGTGTCGAGCATGTCTGCAAGCTCCTTTGGAAGGTGTGCACCGAACTTTGGATAGTGGTTAGTTCTGATGTCCTCAACTTCCTTGAGCCAGCCGTCTACATCAACTGTGAGAAGCTCTCTCATATCGTCTTCTGAAACGCCTTCTGGTCTGTCGATAGCGTCAACTGTTGGCATGATGCCGATTGGTGTGTCAACTGTCTTAGCTGTTCCATTGCAGCACTCGAATACCCACTTGAGAACTCTTGAGTTGTCACCATAGCCTGGCCAGAGCCACTTGCCTTCTGCTGTCTTTCTGAACCAGTTGACATAGAAGATCTTTGGAAGAACGTCTGCTGATGGAGCTGCTTCACCAACTTCAATCCAATGCTTGAAGTAGTCACCCATGTTGTAACCACAGAATGGAAGCATTGCGAATGGGTCTCTTCTGATTGTGCCAGCCTTAACGTCAAGTGTTGCTGCTGTTACTTCTGAGCCTACGATAGAACCGAGGAATACACCATGGTTCCAGTTTCTTGCCATGTGTACAAGTGGGATTGTTGAAGGTCTTCTACCACCAAAGAGGATAGCTGATACTGGTACGCCGTTTGGATCTTCCCATTCCTCTGCGATACATGGGCACTGGCCTGCAGGAGCTGTGAATCTTGAGTTTGGATGAGCTGCTGGCTTCTGGCTCTTGTCTGCCTTGTTCTGTGTCCAAGGGTTGCCATTCCAGTCAATGACCTCACCTGGTGCATCGTAGCCAATTCCTTCCCACCAAACATCCTTGTCAGCTGTGAGAGCAACGTTTGTGAAGATTGTGTTCTTGCTTGCAGCCATGAGAGCGTTGTAGTTTGACTGTGCTGATGTTCCTGGAGCTACACCGAAGAAGCCTGCCTCTGGGTTGATAGCATAAAGTCTACCGTCAGCACCTGGCTTCATCCATGCGATATCGTCACCGATTGTCTGAACCTTCCAGCCTGGGATTGTTGGGATGAGCATAGCGAGGTTTGTCTTACCGCAAGCTGATGGGAATGCAGCTGTGACATACTTGCTCTCACCTTCTGGAGATGTGACCTTGAGGATGAGCATGTGCTCAGCAAGCCAGCCTTCATCTCTTGCGATGACTGTAGCGATTCTAAGAGCAAGACACTTCTTTCCAAGAAGAGCATTGCCACCGTAACCTGAGCCATATGACCAGATTTCCCTTGTTGCAGGGAACTGTGAGATATACTTATCTTCCATTGGAGCGCATGGCCACTTGCCACCGTCTGTCTCACCTTCCTGGAGAGGCTTGCCTACAGAGTGGAGACATGGAACGAACTCGCCATCTGTGCCAAGAAGATCGAGAACCTTATCGCCAACTCTTGTCATGATTATCATGTTACATACAACGTATGCTGAGTCTGTGATCTCAACACCGAGCTTTGAGATTGGAGAACCAAGAGGTCCCATTGAGAATGGGATAACATACATTGTTCTTCCCTTCATACAGCCTGTATAGAGCTTTGTCATTGTATCCTTGAGCTCTGCTGGATCAATCCAGTTGTTTGTAGGACCTGCTTCCTCCTGTGTAGGAGCTGCAATGAATGTTCTCTTTTCAACACGTGCTACGTCTGATGGATCTGAATCAAATAGAACACAGCCTGGCTTCTTTTCTTCGTTAAGGCGTACGCAGAGGCCAGAATTTACCTGGAGCTCGATAAGCTCATCGTACTGCTTCTGTGAACCGTCGCAGATAACGATGTTGTCTGGTGTGGTCATCTTAGCGATTTCGTTGACCCAATCAACCAGCTTCTTGTGCTTGATGTCTGTAATTGTCATAATATCTCCTTTATATGAATCCGGACTCTCCGGTCTTTCTCATTAGATAGAATCATAAACGAGATGTCCAGTTTCTTCAAGGTACGGAGCTGGTGTCTATAAACAATTATCGAATAATCCTCTGCTATTTTATGGTTAATCTATCTTATTGCGCAAAAAGACTTTAAAAACAATGTCAATAATTGGGCCGCTTCAAATCAAAGGCATTGGATTTAAGCTATGGTGAAGGCATATTGAGCATAGCAGCCCCGCTAGGCGAGGCTGAGAGCAAAAGATTCAAAACTCCTCCTTTCCTTCAAGCACCATATCGAGCTCCTCTGAGGACAACCTTGTCAAGCTCATGATGACATCCCTTGACAGCCCTAGCTTCATCGCTTCTATTGCTATAGAGGACTTCTCTTTCTCGATGCCCTCTTCGATGCCTTTTCTCATACCTTCCTGAAAGAGAGCTTCCTCTCTCTCCTTGGAGAATCTTATCTTGGTATCATGTATGGATATCTCCATATCAACATCTCCTTTTGCAAATGTTATCACTTCCTGCACTACCTTGTCCTCAATTTTCTCAGGATCAGGCTCTTTGATGCTTCGAAGAAGTCTCCCAAGCGCATCGTCAGAGAGAGCATTGACATTGATGACGTATATGTAGCTTCCATCGTCATACTCCTCTCCCCATTGATTCTTCCTGGAGAAAATATTGACAATCTTTCCGTTGCCAACAGCATCCCCATCAACAAAGAAGAGATGAAAGCTTTTCTTTAGCATTTCATAGTCCTCTCCTGGCATTAGGGAATATACATCAGAGGCTGATGAATAGAACCTCCCCCTTCTGGCTGTCATCCTAGCGGGCACATTCTCCATTTCAATATGGCAAAGGTTGCCTTTGCTATCTCTTGCGAGAGCATCAAGCCTGGCACTTCGCCTGCCAATAAGGCTGAAATCGAGCTTGCAATCTGTTTCAACCTCCTTGATCTCTCCTATCACCTCCATCTCTTCTCCAAGAAGAACAGAGAGGATATGGGAAAACAGTTTTACATTCTTCATGACATTCACGAAAAACACGTTGTCAGAGAGACTCATAGACACGATCTCCATTCGCGTCTTCCTTAGTTCCATCTCTGAGTACCTAGGCTTTGAAGATTCCTTATTAGCCATAGAATCCTCCTAATCAAGATAATTTCAGAAAATTCTTCTGATATTATTCATATCGATTTTTCGAAGGATTTTTGTTCTTTTATGGCCTAACACACTACACAAGATTGCCGTGATTTCTTGTATAGCACTCCATATATAAATCTGGTGGGACATCCTCAGGGATATCCAAAAGAATGTCTGCAAATCTCTTAAGGCGTCCCTTTAGGGATCTCTTCTCTGCATCTGTCAAGGTTTTCAGAAGCAACTCCTTTGTCTCGTCAAACTCTCCTGTGAGATTCTTGAACCTCAAACTCAAATCCATGATCATCTTTATCGCAAGATCAGGATGAGCCTTGATAAAGGATTCAAAGTGGGCAGAGTCAATCTCAATGAGAACGCTATCCTCAACAGCCACAGCGGTCGCATTCCTAGGCTCTCCTTGCAAAAGCCCCATCTCCCCTAGGGAGTCGCCGTAACTGGATGCTGTATGCAACAGATACTCCTTCTTTGTGTCCTTGCCTATATAAAGCTCAAGCTTCCCGCTTTTCAAGAGGAACATCGTTGAGCACTCATCACCTTGCCTATAAAGAACGTCACCAGCCTTAATCTCGATAACCTTGTTTCCTGCATCAGTAATCATAAGGTTCCTCCTCATTTCATTATAAAACAAGTTGCTTTGTTTTCATAATCATTCTTTCTATTACAAAACTCCCTATAATCGTTTATATTGTTCTCATGACAGAATTAGCACTTCCAGCTGGAACCTTAGAGAACGCGCTGACAGCCTTCAACAATGGCGCTGATGCGGTATATTTCGGACTGAAGGATTTCTCCGCCAGAAAGGGCGCCGGGAACTTCAGCGAGGAGGACCTCTCCAAGATCAGAAGATATTCAATCGAGAAAAACAAGAAGATATACATAACCATAAACACTCTCATTGATGATAACGACATACCTCGGCTTTTTGACTCCCTTTCAATGGTTGCAGGCTATGGATGCGATGGAGTGATCTGCCAGGATCTGGGAGTCGTAAACCTTATCAGGAAAAACTTCCCAACATTGCCTCTTCATGGCTCAACACAGCTCGCTGTTCACACGATAAACGGTGTAAAGGAGCTAAAGAGCCTAGGCTTTGAGCGAGTTGTGCTATCGAGAGAGCTTAATCTTGATGAGATAAGGAAAATCAGAAAAGCGTGTCCGGATATTGAGCTTAAGGTGTTCATCCATGGTGCGCTCTGCTACGGCTTCTCAGGGCTATGCATGGCCTCCCATATCAAGACAGGAAGGTCAGCGAACGAGGGATCCTGCGCCCAGATTTGCAGGACCTATTTCAAGGACGTCGCATCAGGCCGGCTTCTATACCCATTCTCCCTAGAGGATATGGAGGCTGGCGAATATGTGTCTGAGCTGCAGCGCATCGGAATAGACTCCCTGAAAATCGAGGGAAGACTGAAAGGCAATGAATACGTCGCCGCGACTGCGAAGTACTACAGGGCCCTGCTTGACGGCAAGAGCGGGAAAGAGCTTATCCACGGTGTGAGAACATCATTCCAGAGAAAAGCCGGACCTGGTTATCTAGAGTCCACAGGCCCCGGCCACAACATTCTGACAACAGGACAGTACACAGGCCATATGGGCAGCTATATTGGAAGAATATCTTATGTGACTAACCACTCTATAGAAATTGACACATATGAGAATGTGAAGAACAGAGATGGCTTGATGATATTCCTTGAGGCAAAAAATGATATTGCAGAGCCTTACAAGTTCGCAGCCAAGGTCTTGTACAGAGCAAAAGATTATGTCGAAGTTGCCTTAGACTTCTCTGTAATGGCTAAAGAAGGCATGGCCGTCTATATGATCTCAGACAGCTCTCTAAATCAAAAAACGCCTTCTTTGGACATCCCACTATCAAAGGAGGGTGTTGATATCACTGTCAATGTGCATGATGATTTCCTGACTGTGAATGGAAGAAGATATGAAGCCAATATCGATGAAGCACGATCAGGAAGCTACAAGGATGCATTCGAGAAGATATTCAGGCAAACAGGAGATGCGCCCTTCTCCGTCAAAAGCCTTGAGATCACCAACAACTCCTCTTACAATGCCCCTTTTGTCAAGGGAAGCGAGCTGAAAGCAATAAGAAGAGAGGCATATGGGAATATAAAGGCTGAAAAGAAGGAAAAGCGAGCATATTTTGCAAATACCACAAAAGAAAAGGATGAGATTTTGCCTGCAAGATCCCTGCTCCAAGGAAGTAGAAGTCCCTGGAAAACTGAGATAACTGCCATTGATGGATATAATTACATCACCCTTCCTGCTGTGACATATGATGAAGAGCGGCTCTTTGATGAAATAGAGACGATCATAAAAGGCAAATCAAACATGAGAATCGGCCTGAACAACATAGGCCAGATCGTCTTCGCAAAGAACAACCCTGAGCATGAGTATTTCGCAGATATCTACCTATATCTTTCAAATAGGGAAGCAGCAGAGCTGCTTTTAAAGGAGTGCCCTAATCTCATTGGAGGATATCTATGGCTTGAAAGAGATGAATACGCAGAGCCTTGGCCTATGACACCAACAGTCATAAAGGGCTTTGAGCCACCATTATTCATTTCCCGAGCATGCTATAGACATGATGGGCTTGGGCTGGATTGCAAAGGCTGTTCCAGACACCATCTATTCAATCTTGAGCAAAATGGGGAATACTATGAGGCAATCGTCGATGACTGCCAGACAATAGTGAGAAGAAAAAGGCGCTAGGAGCATGAAAAGAATGATGGGACTGTCGCAAAATAGAAATGCGGCAGTCCTTCTTTTTGAAAACACTCAACGGCAAGGCTCCCGGGACAGCAAACCGGAGCCTTTTACCTTTGTTTTGATGATATGAAAAGGCAAGAGGACAGACTGGTCCCCGTGAAGGTCTGGGAATTGAAATACAATCAGGCTGTTTCTTCTGCTGGACCAGCTTTAATCCGATACCAGAATGGAGCACCGACCTTGCCCTGTTCGATCCTGGCAGCAAGCTGAGCTGTGTTTGTTGCCATGCAACAGACGAGCCATTCGGAG
>JAZURW010000050.1:0-3165 GCA_045606405.1 Candidatus Ornithospirochaeta sp.
CTCTACCTACTGAGCTATCTCGCCGTAACAATGAGATTAAAGCAGAATTATGAAAAAGGGTCAAGGGGTTTTTGATTATTTCGCTACTTTTGAGATTTTGTTTCTGAGAACTCCAAGCCCTTCGATCATTATCTCAACGATGTCCCCATCGTTCATGCCTGAGATGCCGCCTGGCGTTCCTGTGATTATGACATCGCCAGGTAGCAGCGTCATGACCTTTGATATGTAGGAAACAAGGTAAGGGACCTTGAAGATCAGATTGCTGGTTCTTGATTCTTGCTTGATCTCTCCATTTACTTTGCTTGCTATGTATAGGTCGTCAGGATTTACCTCATCTGAGATGTAAGGGCCAAGAGGAAGAAAGGTGTCGAAGCTCTTGGATATTGTCCACTGCCCATTGATTGGCTGCAGGTCACGTGCTGTTACGTCATTTGCGATTGTGTATCCGAGAATGTAGTCATCTGCCTCGCTTTCTGCTATGTTATGGCATCTCTTTCCTATGACGACAGCAAGCTCAGCCTCATAGTCTAGCCTTGAGCACATTTCTGGGTAGATGATGTCCTCTCCTTGACCAAGCTGGCAGGTTGATGGCTTGATGAAGACAACAGGAGAGGATGGAATCTCAAGATTGAGCTCCTCAGCATGGTCACGATAATTCAGTCCAATGCAGACGGCCTTGGAGAAATCCGCTGGGCATATTAAATCGACGCCCTCGATATCATAGTAGTCATCTGTTAGGCGCATTTCTTCGTAAGGAGTGCTCTCCAATGCTCTGATTCTCTCATTATCCTCTAGGATGCCATACCTGATGATCTCGCTTTTTGTCTTGAATCTAACGTATTTCATTTTAACCTCACTTATGGATATATGCATAACCACCAAGCTCAACAAAGCCTAATTTCTCATAAACCCTTCTTGCCTCGGGGGTGGAATACCAAAGGCAGAGATAGCCAATGAGGTTCTCATTGAGCGCGATATCGATGAGCTCAGATACTGCCTTTGTTGCGCAACCTTTGTTTCTGTACTCTGGATCAGTTGCGACAGAGACTATCATCGCGGATTCCTTTGTATATGCTGATAGGTAGCCTGCCGAAACAAGCTTCTTTCCATCATAAAGACCAGCTGCGGCGAACGGATATTCCTTCTCAGCCATATCAAGAGCGAACTCCTCTCTATCCTTAGCTTGCATACCTTCTCTATACTCTGGGCACCTCATATATAGGTCATAAAGGTCTTCAAAGTCCTCTGGAGAAAGAAGATAGCGTAGGCTATCATCACGTGGGCTTACTTTCTTGAAGGTGGATTTATCGCACATGAGCATCTTTCTCAAATCCACTCTAAAGCCCTTTTGTGAGAAATGCTCGGATAGAGGCATGAGGCACTCTGCGGGTCCATTGAGGCCTACGAAGCTCTGGCTGGATAGGAATGCGATCATCTGATCAACGTCATATGGAACTTCGCTCCAGATTAGGATTGCGGTGCTCATGAAGTTCATGACATATGCTTCCGATACCTTGAAGATCCTGTATGCCTTCCCAAGCTCTAGAGTCCTGAGGTTGTTTATGAAGAAGAGATTTCGATGCTTCTCCTTCTCAAGACTTGCCAGGATGACAGGTATTTCTTTTTCAGATAGTTCTTTGGCCATAAGATTATTTATAATCGATTTCATCTCATGTGTCATTATTGCCAACTAGCAAGTTGTTAACTATAATCATAGTTTATGAAGAAAAGACTTATCACCTCGGCATTGCCATATGTAAACAATATTCCACACCTGGGAAATCTCACCCAGGTTTTATCTGCTGACGTCTTCGCACGCTTCTGTCGCTCTAGAGGATATGAGACTTTGTATATCTGCGGCACTGATGAATACGGCACAGCAAGTGAGACAAGGGCGCTTCAGGAGGGTGTTTCACCTCGTGAGCTCTGTGATAGATACCACAAGATCCATGCTGAAATCTACAAGTGGTTCAATATTGATTTCGACTACTTTGGAAGAACTTCCACACCTCTTCAGACTGAGATAGTCCAGCATATCTTCAACAAGGTTGACGAGAATGGATACATATCAGAGAAGGAGTCAGAGCAGCTTTATTGCCCTGACTGCAAGAGATTCCTCGCAGACAGATATGTCACAGGCACCTGTCCTCACTGCGGATATGAGGGTGCAAGAGGGGATCAGTGCGATAAGTGCGGCACACTTCTGGATCCAACTGAGCTTATTGAGCCTAAGTGCTCTGTTTGCGGCGCAACACCTCACTCAAAGAAGACAAAGCACCTTTATATAAATCTTCCAAAGGCTCTTCCTCTTCTTCAGAGCTGGATGGATAAGGCCTCTGTTGAGGGTTTCTGGGCCAAGAATGCCGTTCAGATCACAAACAGCTGGATTCGTGATGGCCTTCAGGAGAGATGCATCACAAGAGATTTGAAGTGGGGCATCCCAGTGCCAAAGGAAGGCTTTGATGACAAGGTTTTCTATGTATGGTTTGATGCGCCAATTGGATATATTTCAATAACAGCGAATGCAACTGAGAATTGGGAATATTGGTGGAGAGATCCAGAGAATACAGATCTTTTCCAGTTCATTGGAAAGGACAACATCCCATTCCATACAGTTATCTTCCCTTCATCTCTTCTTGCTACAGGCGAGAAGTGGACAATGCTCCATCATATGTCCTCAACTGAGTATTTGAATTATGAGGGCGGCAAGTTCTCAAAGTCACTTGGCATCGGTATCTTTGGAAACGATGTTCAGGAGACAGGGATTCCTGCAGATGTATGGCGCTTCTATATGTTCTACAACAGGCCTGAGAAGTCAGACTTCACATTCACCTGGAAGGATTTCCAGGAGAAGGTAAACAAGGAATTGATTGGAAACCTTTCAAACCTCGTCAACAGGACACTTACATTCATAAAGAGGTTCTATGATGGCAAGCTCACACTTGGTGGCTTTGATGAGTCTCTTGTTGCCCAAATCAAGAATAAGGAAGACGAGATCACATCATATCTTGAAAGGGCTGATGAAAGAGATGCGATAAGGGCGATTTTCGAATTGTCTGATATTGGCAACAAGGCATTCCAGGATGGAGAGCCTTGGAAGATGAGAAACGAGGATCCTGAGAAGGCTCAGACCCTTCTCAGAACGCTTCTCTACCTTATCAGGGA
>JAZURW010000051.1:0-11288 GCA_045606405.1 Candidatus Ornithospirochaeta sp.
ACATCATCTTCTTCTGGATCTCCAGGATGATCATGGCCTCAGAGGAGTTCCTTGATAGAGCTCCATTCAAGGACATTGTCATCACAGGTCTTGTCAGAGATGCTCAGGGAAGAAAGATGAGCAAATCCCTTGGCAATGGAATCGACCCACTTGAGATCATAGATATCTATGGCGCTGATGCCATGAAGTTCACGCTTTGCTATCTTGCAGCTCAGGGACAGGATGTGAGAATCAAGAAGGAATCCTTCGAGCTGGGTTCTAAGTTCGCAAATAAGATTTGGAATGCGACAAGATTCCTGCTTATGAACCTTGAGGGCAGAGAGCTTGTCGATATCGATCCAGCTGCGCTTACAACAATGGATAAGTGGATCTACAATCAGCTCAATGTCGCAGCCGATACTGTTGCGAAGGCAATGACTTCATATCGCTTCAATGAGGCAGCACAGGCTGTATACAGCTTCTTCTGGAACGACTTCTGTGACTGGTACATTGAGGCTTCAAAGAGAAAGCTCATGAATGGAACTGAGGAGGAGAAGAACCTCCAGGTATCTATCCTCATGGATATCCTGGAGAGCTCAATGAGACTTCTTCATCCATTCCTCTCCTTCCTCACAGAGGAAATCTACCAGAAGCTTCCAAATCATGATGGAAGTGTCATCTCAGCTAAGTATCCTGAGTTTGACCCTAAGAGGGAAGCAAAGGATGCAGAGAAGCTGGTTGAGGCTCTTCAGGACGCAATCAAGAGCGTTAGAACAGTAAGATCCTCATTGATGATTGGACCTGAGAAGAAGATCAAGGTTGTTATCAGGCCTGCAAAGGATTTCTTCGCTTCTGATTTCTATAAGGAATCATCATCATTGATGGCCTCCTTCATGTCTGCAAACCCTCTGATCATTGACAGCGAGGGAACTGAGGATGTCTCCTCCGCCTTCCCTGTTGCAGGTATCGGATATGAGGCGTTCGTATTTGTCCGCGATGCCATCGATGTTGAGGCTGAGATCAAGAAGCTTGAGCTTGAGATATCAAAAGCAGAAGGTCTTCTTGCTGGAAGCCTCAAGAAGCTCTCAAATGAGAACTTCGTAGCTCATGCAAAGCCAGAGGCTGTTGAGAAGGAAAAGGCCAAGAAGGCTGAGTTTGAGGATAAGATCCAGAAGAGCAAGGAGCACATTGAGCTTCTAAAATCATTGAACTGATGACTATGCATGGCGCAGTGATTCTGCGCCATTTCTATACCCTTTTGGGAGGTATTGATGAAGAAGAACACGATTTGCGTGCAAGAAGGCTACAAGCCAGCGAATGGGGAGGCGAGAGTTCTTCCGATTTTCCAGAGCACAACATCCACGTACGAGAGCAGCGAAGAACTTTCTGGTCTCTTTGACCTGACTGCAGAAGGCCATATGTACTCAAGGATATCAAATCCAACAGTTGCCTCTGTTGAGGAGAAGATATCATCACTTGAGGGTGGCGTAGGGGCGATGATGACGTCCTCAGGCCAGGCAGCCTCTCTTCTTTCAATCCTCAATATAACATCCTCAGGCGAGAACATCCTCGCTGCTGACAATCTCTATGGAGGGACTACGAATCTCTTTTCCGTCACTCTCAAGAGGCTGGGGATAGAGGTAAGGTTCTTCTCCCAGGAGATGGAGGATAGCGAAATTGAGGCGATGATTGATGATAAGACACGCCTTGTCTTCACTGAGACTCTTTCCAATCCATCCCTTATAGTTCTCGATATAGAGAGAATGGCGAAGCTTGCGCATGAGCACTCTCTTCCACTCATCGTGGATAACACCTTCACAACGCCTATCATCTGCAGGCCCTTCGAATTCGGTGCTGATATAGTTGTCCACTCCACGAGCAAATACATGGATGGCCATGCAACTGTCGTCGGTGGCGTCATCGTCGATAGCGGAAGATTCGACTGGAGTGGGTACCCATGCCTTACAGAGCCAGATGAATCATATCATGGAGTCAGGTACGTTGCTGATTTCAAGGAGAAGGCTTATATCACAAAGGCTAGAGTTCAGCTAATGAGGGACTTTGGGGTCACGCCTCAGGCAATGACAGCATTCATCCTCAATCTTGGCCTTGAGACTCTTGCCTTGAGAGTGGAAAGACATAGCGAGAATGCGATGAAGGTCGCAGAGTATCTTAAGAAGCATCCTAAGGTGGAGTGGGTCAATTACCCAGGTCTTGCTGACGATGCTATGCATGAGCTTGCCATGAAGTATTTTGACAAAGGCATGTGCTCCGGTGTCATCGCTGTGGGTATAAAGGGCGGAAAGCAAAAGGCTCAGGCTTTCATGGATAGCTTAGAGCTTGCCGCTATTGTCGTGCATGTGGCTGATGCAAGGACCTCAGTTTTGCATCCTGCCTCAACAACGCATAGACAGCTGACAGATAAGCAGCTTGAATCTGCTGGCGTGAAGCCGGAATTCGTGCGTCTATCTGTGGGTATTGAGGATGTCGAGGATATCATCGCAGATCTCGAGAGAGCATTGGAGAAGGTCTGATGCCTATTAAGATCCCATCAACGCTTCCTGCAAGAAAGGTCTTGGAGGGAGAGAATATCTTCATCATGACAGAAGAGAGGGCGACAGGGCAGGATATTCGTCCGCTTGAAATCGCTCTCTTGAATCTCATGCCAACTAAGATTGCGACTGAGACACAGCTATCTAGACTGCTCGGAAACACGCCTCTTCAGGTTAATCTCACACTTCTTCAGGTCACTAGCCACAAGTCAAAGAATACATCAGAAGAGCATATGCTTGCCTTTTACAAGACATTTGATGACATAAAGGATAGGAACTTCGACGGCTTCATCATAACAGGTGCGCCTGTTGAGCAGATGAGGTTTGAGGATGTGGAGTATTGGAATGAGCTATGCACGATAATGGAGTGGACTAAGAGCCATGTGCAATCCACATTGCATATCTGCTGGGGTGCGCAAGCTGCCCTATACTATCATTTTGGAATAGACAAGAAGCCTTTGGAGAAGAAGCTGTTTGGAGTTTTCAAGCACAGGGTTGTTTATAAGAATCCAATACTCCTAAGAGGCTTTGATGATGAGTTCTGGGTTCCTCATTCAAGACATACAACTGTCGATTTGGAGGAGCTAAGAGCTGAGAAGAAGATCAAGATCCTCGCTCAATCAAAGGAGGCGGGGCTTTATGCCGCGATCACCAAGAATGGAAGGCAGGTCTTCATCACAGGTCATAGCGAATATGATGCAGATACCTTGAAAAGCGAGTATCTAAGAGATTTGGAGCTTGGCAAGGATATTGATATCCCAGTCAACTACTTCCCGGATGATAATCCAAGCAAGAGCCCTAAGGTGAGATGGAGGGGCCATGCAAATCTTTTATACTCAAACTGGCTTAACTACTTCGTATACCAGGCTACACCATACGACTTGAATAGAATCAAATAAGAATCCATGAAAACAGCAAAAGGACCTCCTAGGTCCTTTTGGCTGGTATCGATAAAAATAGGAAAAGGAATCAAGCCTCGAGCGCTGCTCTTCTTTCCTTCTCTTCCTGGATTTCCTTTCTTCTTGCTTTTGTAAGCTTTGCAATCTCTGCAAGTGCCTTTCTAGCCCTAGATGCGGATGCCTTGACACCTTTGTCTTCGAATTTGGCGCTTTCTGTCACATAAGCTTCAAACTGTGCGATAATTTGTTCGTGAGTTGTCATTTCCAATCACCTGCCTTTATCTACTAAGATATAAAAATAGTACCACAAATACTTTGCACTGCAAGAAATATTGGGAAAAAAACATTAAAATTGATGTATTTTAAACAATCCTGCCCTTCCAAACGAAGTTTTTGCCAGATAATCTCCTGTATAGGCCATGCACGTACATCATGCAAATGCACGTGATCGATAAGGGGCATGAGATTGAGATGAGCTTTCTGAAATTGATATTCCTGCATCCAAGGTACCAAGAATAGCAAAACAGCAGCCACCCCGAGAAAATCGCGAGAAGATCTACGTTCACTATGCCAAAGAGGAGGATGGTGAGCATGATAAGAGGTGCCCAGGCAATTGCCAAAAGAAGGATCACAGCAACAATAAGAGGTGGGATTACCCAATAGGATGCAGGGAATACGCCTGTTATAGATCTCTCTATGCCTTTGAAGGATTCAGAGAATGTTTCGTACATATAGCATGCAACATCATCAGATAGGTTGACGAAGGCATACTTTTTCTTGTTCCTCACAAACAGTCTGATTATCCCTAGATCGTCCACTATTCTATTTGTGACCTTCTCATATCCACCTACCTCATAGTAGGCATCCCTTCTCATGATTATATATTGCCCGATTGCAAAAGCGAGGGATGGTATCTGAAGCTTGTAAAGCAGGAAATGCGGAAGCATTGTGTTCGCGAACATCATGGAGGATGTGTTCATTCCGGCCCTGTAGCTCTTATTCAGCTGGGTTGGAAAGCCTGACATGATATCAAGATTGTGCTTCTCCATCATGGCAACAGTGTGAGCGATGGAGTTTTCAGCGTGAATGGTGTCTGCATCGGTTGCAAGAAGGTAATCTCCCTTTGCATGTGGAATCAGCTGCAAGAGGGCATTCATCTTTCCATGCTTTGAAAGCTGCTTTCCAGAATCCGTGCAGAAGCCTTTTATTCTTTTGTCCTTTTTTGAATATTCCTCGATGATCTGCCAAGTCTTATCTGTGCTTTGGTCATTGATGACAAGCACCTCCATGTTTTCATAGCTTTGCTTCAGCATTGAATCAAGGAGTCTTGGAAGTGATTTCTCTTCATTTCGAGCTGGTATTATGACAGATACAAGAGGAGGATTCTCTCGCTTGATGGGCTCTGCCTTTGCCATTTTCTTGAAGTACAGGATGTTTAGGAAAGTTGTTGCCACGGTGTAGATGCCAATGGACAAGAGAAGCATTGAATATATTCTCAGCACGACTGTCTCCTATTAGGAAAGCTTTTTCAGGTTTTCCTTGTACGTTTCAACAATATCTGCCTCTGCATTGAAATATCTGAAGGCCTTCTCAAAATACTCATTTGCTTTCTTGTAGTCTCCTCTCATGTTATAGGAAACAGCGTAGGCACAGTAGATTGAGTATCTGTCAATGTCTGATAGCTCGCTTTCATATGAGGTGTAGAGTTCATCTAGCAGGTTTATTGCCTTTTTAGGGCTGCCGCCTGCGATCGCTGGCGTATAAATCAATCTCCATGCCTCATTCATTATTGAGAAAACATCATCTGGATACTCTTTGTAGAGCTTCTTTGCGAGGTTGGAGTTATCCATTCCCACGCTCAGTTTCCTCGTCACATAGTATTCAGCTGATGTGAGTTCTGTTTGGCAGACAAGACGCTCGAATTGGGATGTGCTTGGGTCCAAAGCCTCATATAGCTTCTTCATAAGGGCAATGTGCTTTTGGCCTTTATCCTTATCGTTCCTGTCCTTGTAATATCTTGCGATATGGTATTCAATCCTGCATCTTTCAACAGGTGAAATGCCAGAGTTCAGATATGTTTCATAAGCGCTTAGGACAATATCCTCGCCCTGTCCGTTCTTGATTGCTGAGATCAAGGCAAAGTACTCTGGATCATTGCTTGTTTCCTTGAAGGTGTCTGAATAAGCGAATAGCGGTGCTGCTATGCATAAGATCAAAAGCAGTGCAAGGAATTGTTTTTTCACAATCAAACGTATTTCTCCTCTGTTTGTTCCTTTCTCATAATATAACCAGGCTTCAAAGGAACGTCAGTCTTGATGTATCCTTCCTTTCCATGATCCAACTGCAAGAGAGGGAAGCCATCTTTATCAAGGAGCATATACTTCTCTGCTTTTAGGAGAGGCACATCAGGTCCAATGAACTCAAGACTCTGTCCAGCTTTGATCTGGTTCTTGCAGTTGAGACGGTAAACTCCAGCTTCCTTCATCTCCCCAATAGAGCCAAGGAAGGTGTAGTTTCTTTCATATCCATAGCTGGTAGGTCTTGAAACATCATCCCCGCCTTCCACTGGGCCCTTCGAGAAGAAGAATCCAGTAGTATATTCCCTGTGGGATACATCAAAGAGGTCTCTCTTGAAATTATCTAGATCAGGTGCTCTGTCTATGGCTTTGCGATAGGCTCTTGTAACGACAGCGACATAATATATCGACTTCATCCTGCCTTCGATCTTCAATGAACTCAGCCCTGCATCCTCAAGCTCCTTCACATGGTCAATCATGCATAGATCCTTTGATGAGAGAATTGTTGTGTAGCCATCCTGCTCCTCGATAGGATAGTACCTTCCTGGGCGCTCCTCCTCTTCAATCGCATAGTGCATCTTGTAGTTCCATCTGCAGGTATGTGAGCAATCGCCTTGGTTGCCGCTTCTTCCTGCAAGGTGCGCGGAGAGTATGCATCTGCCTGAATATGCCATGCACATAGCGCCATGCACAAATGCCTCAAGCTCCAGCTCTGGCACCTTGTCCTTTATGCGCTTGATGTCATCTAGGCTGGCTTCTCTTCCGAGGATGACTCTCTTAAAGCCCATATCATGGTACATTCTTGCTGATTCCGAGTTGATGCAGCTTGCCTGTGTCGAGAGGTGTATCTCCTTTTCAGGAAAGTTCTTCTTGAAAAATGGAACAGCTCCGATATCTGAGATGATGAAGGCATCGAAGGGCCACTTCTCAATCTCCTGCTTCATTGTATGGAGCTTCTCTATCTGGCTTTCCTTGAAGACGATGTTCATCGTGCAATAAAGCTTCTTGCCAGTCCTCTTTTTTAGCGCGATGACATTCTCAATGTCCTTTTCCGAGAAATTCCCCGCATTCGCTCTCAAGGAGAAGCTTGTGAGTCCCATATATGCTGCATCAGCTCCATATGTGAATGCAGTTTCCAGCTTTTCATAGTTTCCCGCAGGGGAGAGTAGTTCTATTGCCAATTTAATATCCTTTCAAAGGCCTTTGCCTTGGAGAGTGTCTCCTCGTCCTTTGCTTTTGCTTCTTTTTCCTTTCTTTCCTTGTTAAGGGCTGAAAGCTCCTCCTTTGTGAGCCTTTTTGCGCTCTCATGAGGGAATGCGATTTCCATGACCTCCGATATGTCCTTGACAAGGTGGAAGCAAACATCTCCCTTTACCTCGTCATCAAGCTTATCAAGGTCTCTCTTGTTCTTCTCTGGGATGATGATGGTCCTGACGCTGTTTCTTCTTGCTGCTAGGATCTTCTCCTTAAGTCCGCCAATTGGCATCACCTTGCCAGTGAGCGTTAGCTCTCCAGTCATTGCAAGCCCATCAATAGCAGGAGTGTCCCTTAGCATTGACCATAGGGCTGTGAAGAGTGTTATGCCTGCAGAAGGACCATCCTTGGGCACTGCACCCTCTGGGATGTGGAGATGCACTGAGTTTGATTCAAAGAAATCAAGCTCTAGGCCTCTTTCATAGGCCTCCTTTCTCAATGTTGACCAAGCAATGGAGACAGATTCCTTCATAACATCCCCAAGCTGACCTGTGACCTTAAGATCGCCTTTGAAAGGCAAGGATTCTGCCTCAATTAAAAGCACATCGCCTCCCATGCTTGTCCAGGCAAGGCCTAGTGCTGTGCCAGGCTTATCAGCTTTGACGATGTCATCTAGTGGGAATATAGGCTTTCCAAGGTATTTCTCAACATCCTTTTGCTTGATGTTGATTGGAAGCTTGAGATTCTCCTCATCTTGCAGAATGCTCAGAGCAACCTTTCTCATGACTTTGTCAATGAGCTTCTCGAAGTTTCTCACGCCAGCTTCCCTTGCATATTGCTCTGCGATTATCGAAAGGGCTTTCTTGCTGAATCTGATCTCCTTCTTGTCAAGGCCATTCTTTTTCAGAAGCCTTGGCACAAGATAGTCTATGCCGATTTTGAGCTTCTCGTTAGGGGTGTAGCCACTGAGCTCGATGATCTCCATTCTATCAAGAAGTGGCTCTGGGATTCTTGAGACATCGCTTGCTGTGATGATGAATAGAACCTTCGATAGATCATAAGGCAAATCGATGTAGAAGTCCTGGTAGTTTGTGTTCTGCTCTGGATCAAGCACCTCAAGAAGCGCTGAGGCTGGATCTCCATGGATGCTTTCGCCCATTTTATCGATCTCATCGATCAAGAATACAGGATTGACGACTCCAGTGGTCTTCATGCCTTGTATGATTTTGCCAGGCATAGCGCCGACATATGTCCTTCTATGTCCCTTGATCTCTGATTCATCCCTCATTCCACCTACTGAGAATCTGAAGAACTTCCTGCCCAGAGATGCTGCTATGGAGTGTCCAACTGAGGTCTTACCGACACCAGGAGGGCCTGCAAGACAGATGATAGCGCCCTTTGATGTCTGTGCCTTCAATCTGGATGCGAGGAATTCAAGGATTCTCTCCTTGACCTCCTTCATTCCATAGTGGTCCTTCTCAAGCTGCTCCTTGACCTTGTGGATGGAGTAGGAATCTGCACTGTCAGTGAAGGAGAAGGGGAGTGCGATGATATTCTCGATGTATTGCTTTGTGAGCATGTACTCAGGGTTCATTGTCTCGAGGCTGCCGAGCTTCTCAAGCTCCTTATCAACCACTTCCCTATATTTAGGAGGAAGCTGCTTCTCCTTGGCCCTTTGATATAGATCGCCTGCCTTCATCAAGCCCATGGGCACAGATTGCGACTGTGGGTTCTGCTGGCCTGTGATCTGGTTGAGCTCCTGGGTGAGCACTCTAATCTGCTCTCTAAGGACGATTTCCTTGTTTCTGTTCTTGATGTTGGAGAATATCTCATTTCTGATGATATTCTCCTTATCAAGCACCTCCTTCTCAGCTGAGATGAAGGAGAGTATCTTCTCAATCCTGGATCTGGGGCTTCTTGTCTCAAGGATGTCTTGCAGAAAAGGTCCCTTTGCAGAGGCAAGAGCTGCTGCGGTATAGAAGGAGAGAAGAGATGGGTCATCGATGTTTGAGATGTTTATATCTGTGGCAAATGAGAAGATCGCTGAGTTCTGCGAGAGACTTGAGGCAGTCTCCTTGAGCACTCTAGTATAAGGCTCGATCGTCCTCTCATTCGAGATAGTATCATCATAGTCCTCAACCTCTGCGTAGATTGCCTTCTCTGCTATATCAAAGCTGAGGGCCTTAACTCTCTTTATTGTCGATATGAACACATGCAGGCAGTTGTTAGGCAGTCTGATGAATTTTGATACTTTTGACAATGTGCCCACAGCGCTGAACTTTGGAGGGTTGCCTTTATTTTGATATAATGCAACAAAATATCCATCAGAGGATATGATTGTGTTCATTGTCTGCACATCCTCTGGCCTGCCAAGCATCAGAGTTGTGAATGTCTCTGGAAAGAGTGGCTTCTCCAAAAGAGGAAGCACTGGAAGTCTTTTCTGATTATATTTGTTGTTTTCACTCATAGTTGTCACCTAATATGCTTATAGCCTATAAAGGGCCTACCTTATCATTCTGAACGAGTTTCGAATGTAAAACAATACATCTGCTCTATTTTCCTTTTATTTCAAAGCATTCTGCTATATATAGGATAACCATGAAAATCGAATAAGGGAGCATATCCTGAATGAGGAAGTTCGAGAGCAAAGCCTTCACCAGGATGAATGCAAGCGTGAGAAGAAGCATAGTGCGTGATGCACGCTTTAGCCTGCTGTTTGAGCTATCCCTATTGAAGATCGCCTTTGCATGCAGGCAAAGAAGCAGTGGTGCGCCTGAGAACAAAAGAACGTTGAGATTGAAGTAGGTGACGCTGTGTATTGAACTTGTCATCAAGAAGGCAAGAACAAGCTCCATTAGAGAGAGCGCAAGGAATATAAGCGCAGAGAAGATGTTCGCGCATATTGAGATTGCTCTGTTTTTTGATCTAGCAAGAAGGATGATCGCTGCGAAGATGAGAGCCATCGCTATTGTTCGCGTCATAAAACCATAGCTAGCAGGTGTCTGCTCTCTTGTTTCGCTTTTGTGATATGAGATGCTCTCGTTGCCTTGGAAGAGGGCTATCCCCTCTTCTAGGATATCAGGCAGGAACATGGCATCCCACAAAGTGATTCTCTCATCGACAGATGGCCCAAGCAGGAATGTGACTGCGAAGGCGACTGGAAAGCTTGATCGCGATAGATAGCGCTCAGAGAGATCTCTCAGGGTTTCCTCATATACCTTGCTCTCCGCCCATCTTCTGAACTCCCCGCCTGTGGTTGCGTCAAAGCTATCTCGGAGTCGTGTCGCGCAGTTATCGAGGTAGTAGTCGTAGAGATAAATAGAGTTCTCTGGCCTTGTGTTGTAATCCAGAAAGGAGATGAGAGCATATTTGCCATCGGTGCTTAGGTCTAAAGGGAGGAGAGACACATCCCTATCTTCCTCTATCAGAGCGTCAACTCTATAATCAGCCCAGCTTCTCCAGGCCTCATAGTAAAGACGCCCTAATGCGAAGTTCTTGAAGAAGCTTTCATCGAAGGTGAATATGCCGTAATCATAAGCAACAGCCTCACCATTAGGGTATTTGACAATATAGCTTGAGTGGCCAAAGTTCTCCCATAGGATGGAGCCAGGCCCTCCTGTCAGAAGATATATATCGCACTCGGAGTAGAAGTCCTCCTTGCTTTGAGGTGCTCTCTTATCCTCAAAGCGGAACTCCTCAAGCTCTTGCTCACTGTAAAAGAGATCCTCTCTTACCTTGATGGTGTCTTTGCCAATGAAGGAGACAGCAAGAAGCTCAAAGGATAACAAAGCTAACGATATAAGAGCCAGGATTTTCCTCATATAGAGATGTTACCATTTTTTCGTGATTTGTTGACTATCCTTTCTCTATTTCATAGTCTTTGCCTATGGAAAGAGATACAAAATGCCCAGGTGTTGTGATCAACACAGTCAGGGCTAGGGAGAATGATAGGCTTATAACACTCTTAACCACTGACAGAGGGCTGGTTGAGGCTTATGTCTATGGGGCAAGAAAGAGCGTCAGGTCTGTCAAGGCGCCTCTCTATACAGAAGGCGTGTTCTCTTTGTATCAGAAGGGCGAGAATGGCAAGATATCGCTCAAGGACGTTGATGTGATATCAACTCATGAGTCAATTGCGGAGTCTCTTGACAGAAGTCTTTCCGCAGCGCTTCTTTCTGAGCTTGTGCTAAGGGGTAGATTTCATGAGGCGTCTCTTTACAAGCTATATGCGGAAGCCTTGGATGCCCTTGAAAGCGAAAGCTCCGATAAAGTCGTCTCTCTTTTCATACTTCACTACCTTATGCTGTCGGGGCTCTCAGGAGACTATCGGGAATGCCCTAATTGCCTTAGGCCCTACCACGATGAGG
>JAZURW010000052.1:0-2746 GCA_045606405.1 Candidatus Ornithospirochaeta sp.
AAAACAAAAGTAAAAGGCTCCGGTTTGCTGTCCCGGGAGCATTGCCGTTGAGTGTTTTCAAAAAGAAGGACTGCCGCATTTCTATTTTGCGACAGTCCCTTTTCCTTATTCCTGAGCAAATGGTGTTGGTGCTGGCTCAACTCCCTTCTTCCACTCAACGAGGTTGACAATAAGGAATGTGAGAGCTCCGACTGCGCATCCGAATACAACAGGAAGGACTCCAAGATAGAAGTCTCCTCCAGATAGGATCTGCCAGAAGATAACACCGATTGTTCCAGTGATGATTGAAAGCTGTCCTGAGTGCTTTGTGGCCCTTGGGACAACAAGACCAAGACCATATGCTGCAAATGGCCCTGCGCATCTGATTGCGAAGGCGAATGTGTTCATTGTCACGATATTGACGCCAAGCATCGATATAAGCATTGCGATGATTGAGAAGATGACATTGCATGCCCTTGTATAGAAGATAGTCTCCCTATCTGAAAGCTGCTTCTTTGCATATGGCTTATAGAGGTCATTCATGATCATCGTTGACATGCAAAGGAGATTCGAATCCGCCGATGACATTGTCGCACTGATGATCGCTGCAGACACCAAGCCAGTGATGAATGCAGGAGCAAAGCTCTGTGTGACAGCCATCATCGCCTGCCCGGAAGCAACCTCTGGCATGACAGCAAGCGCTGCAAGACCTAAAATTGTTGGGAATGCTGACATCGCAGCCATGAGCACACCAGAGAGAATCGATGCTCTGAATGCGGTCTTCTCATCCTTTGCTGACTCAAATCTTGAGATCATCTCAGGTCCTGAGAGGAAGGTGCAGAAATAGTTGAATATATATCCAATTATAGTGATCCACCCAATCTTGAAAGGATCAAGCTGCACATCAGGAAGCTTCGCAGCTATCGCCTCCCAGCCACCACAGCCCTTAAGAACGAAAGGAGTCGCTATGGCAAGACCAATCAAAATGATCAGGAACTGAACCAAGTCAGAAATCTGGTCAGCGATCATGCCACCAAAGGTTGTGTATAGGATGATGACAATTCCTGCGATGATCAGACAGATGTTTACTGGAAGCCCTGTGAGAGTCGCGACTACAGAGCCTGAGGCTGCAATCTGCGATGAGGTGAGGCAGAAAAGCGCAAGAATATTGAGAATAGCTGAGAAGGCAGAGGACATCTTGCCATATCTTCTTCCGATGACCTCTGGAATGGTCACAGCCATCGCCTTTCTGATCTTTGGTGCGAAGAATGCAAGCGGTATCATGGCAATAGATGCAGCAAGAACATACCAAATAGCGCTCATGCCCCACGCGCCGAAGGCCTTGCCTGCCAAGCCTGTTGTGGAACCTCCTCCAATATTATTCGCAGAGAGTGAGAAAGCAACCATGAAGAGTCCCATGCGTCTTCCTGCTATCATGTAGTCCTCACTGCTCTTGATCTTCAGCTTTCCAACTAAAGCTCCAACACCAAGCATACCTATCAAATAGACAACAACAATAACCAGTGCTTGAACATTGATAACCATATCAAATCCTCCAATTATGCTATTAATTCTATTTACCATTCGAAATTCTGTATACAATTGTTTTAATTTTGACTATTACAGCACAAATTTTAAAAAACTTGTTGCGAAACATACCTTAAAATTTGATTATTGTAATCTCTTAAGGTATATTTGAATTGTTATTGGAGGCTCAAATGAAATACGTTTGCAATCTTTGTGGTTATATCTATGATGAGGCTATCGGCGATCCAGATTCTTCAATCGCTGCAGGAACAAAATGGGAAGATCTCCCAGAAGATTGGGTCTGCCCTCTTTGCGGCGCAGGAAAGGAAGAATTCTCAGAAGCTTAATCTAGCTTTCACGATATCGACAATCAAAAGCAGCAGAGTCCTCTTTTACTGAAAAGTAGGAGAGGATTCATCTTTAACCTTCACATTCTCCTCTTTTCTAAAAGAAATACAATATATAGGATTTACTTATCACACAAAATATAATCAAAGTTGGTTTTTATCCTTATTTTCAGTTCATAAGGAGAAAAAACATGAAGAAAAGAATGTTTAGCCTCGTATTGATTGCACTTGCTGCAATATCGTTTTTGACAGCTGCTGGAACAAGTGAGGAGGCAAAGCTCATAAATCTGGCAGAGAGTGTGTATATTAGCTACAAGCCTGAATCAAGAGTCGCAGAGATGGAGAAATATGGACTTGATGATGAATTGCTCGAGGCCAGCAATGCTGCTGCCTTCTACAACTGGGGCAGAACAGCGGAAAGAGTGACAACCGGCGATGACAGGATCTTCAATCTGCTTGACAAGATCTATGACGGGATTCTCTACTCCCCTCTTTCAGACTTATCTAGCCTTGACTCTGTCTCCTACCAGTATCTTGGGGACATAAGCTATGATGGCAAAGCAGCATCGGTATTTGATGTTGATGCAAGCGTGAATGAGGCAGAGCTGTTTTACCAGACTCTCTTACCTACAGAGGTCATCGACATCGATTATGAGATTGCAATCGACAAAAACACTGGCAGAGTGCTTTACCAGATAGGCTCCTTCGAAAGAGATGGGTATGATATCATCCAGACTGCCTACTTCAAAAACGGGCTTCCTACAACTATTGTCACAGAAGCCTATAGGGATAGAATCCCTTCGATGCCGCTGATCTATGAGATTGACAACATCAAGATCACAGAATCCATCGCTTACTGATGCTAAGGGACTGTCGCAAAATAGCGATGGTCC
>JAZURW010000053.1:0-1654 GCA_045606405.1 Candidatus Ornithospirochaeta sp.
TCACAATTACGGCAAAAAAGAGGATTGCCCCGATTTGGAGCAATCCCCGAAAACCCTTGATTTATAAGGCTTTTTACTTGCCGAAGTAGCGCTTCAGCAGGCCTTCGAAAGCCTTGCCGTGGCGGGCTTCGTCGCGGGCCATTTCATCAAAACCTGCGCTTCGCTTGGTTTTGCACAGGGGCTTCTCGATCAAGTAAATTCGCTAAAACCCTTGAAATTCCTGCATCTTTCAAGCGTCTTTGATACATCTTTTGAACATCTTTGGTACATTTACCATTCATCTTTTCTACATCTTTCAAAGGTGATTTACCATTTTAGTTACCATTCAGGAGGAATTAAAATGGCAAACAGACGCGATGCTGGAGTATTCAAGCTGGACAATGGCTGCTGGGCGTATCGCTTCACAGTCAAGGTGGATGGAGAAACCATCACCAGGCGCAAGACTGTGGATGACAATGGACTGAAGTTCAGGACGAAGACTGATGCAATTAAAGCGCGCGAAGCAGCGCTCCAGGATGCAATTGCTCAGAGAGTGAAGAAGAAGCCCATCTATCGCCACACCATCAAGGAAGTCTTTGAAGAGTTCTGTGAAAGTGGGCGCACTGACAGAGCTTATCGAACCATCCAGAAGCAGGATAGCCTCTGGCGCAATCACCTGTGCGAGCGCTTTGGAAAACGCTTCTGTGATGATGTATCGTCAGCCGAGGTTATTGACTACCTGAGCGAACTATACTTTGTAGAAGGCTTCTCATACCAATACACACAGAGCTTCCTCAAAATGTTTTACCTCATCTTTGGTCAGGCATATTCGCGCAATTATCTTGATGTGGATGCTTACAACAAGCTCTGTGTCAATAAAGATACCAAGATTCGAATGCCCAAGATGAAGACAGAGGATGACACTGACATTGTTTCCTTTTCCCATGAGGAGCTTGCGCTCCTGGATGAATACTTCAAGGGAACCAATGCTGAAACTGCATACCTTCTGGGGAGGCACTGTGGCCTGAGGATCAATGAAACCTTTGGCTTGAAGTGGTGCAATGTTGATCTGGAGAATGGAACTATCACCATTGACAGGCAGATGCAGTACCAGGAGGGCATAATCAAACTGGTTGCGCCCAAGACGCGCAATTCCAGAAGGACAATCTACATGAGCGATGTCCTGTGCGATCATCTGACCGCCAGAGCAAAAATGCTGGAGGCGGAGGCTCAGAAGCTCGCTGCCATTCGCGAGCAGAAGCAGCGATTCATAGATGACATGGATGGAAAGAAAATTTCTTCGCTGGAGCTGGTGACTTGCCTCCCCAATGGAACAATCCAGACAGTCAATTCCATGAAGTACCCCACTCGCGAAATCAAAAGCAAGCTGGGTATCGAATTCAAATATCATTATTTGCGCCACACATTTGGAACCTTGCTCGCAGAAATGAATACTCCTGTTCATCTTCTGTGCAATCAAATGGGGCATGGAAATATCCATGTTTCGCAGCGCTATTATCTGGCGATTTCCAAATCAGGTATTGATGTGCTGAAGGAGAATCTGAACAAGCTATGAATTTAAAGGCTGGTGGGCTTTCGCCCCACCAGCCTTTAACTAAAAAGAATTACTTTTTTGTGAGTAGTATATTCTGTTCTATATTACTCTGAAAAAGGT
>JAZURW010000054.1:0-2094 GCA_045606405.1 Candidatus Ornithospirochaeta sp.
GAACCAGCAATCGCACAGTTCTTAGCAAAGGTTCTGTCCATCACCAGGCGAGCGTTAGCAATATCAACCTTCAGATAATTCTTCATAATCATTTCCACCTTTCTTTTTTCAGGGAATTAAGCAACCTTCTTAGCCTTGGCCTTCTCTTCAGCAGCCTTCTTCTGCTTTTCCTTGATGGCCTTGATGCGATCAGCGCGAGACTCATGGAAGTTCTTGATCTCAGGATAGGTGTCCAGGAACCACATCTTGATTTCGCCATAGGTCAGGGATTCAGCCTGGAGCTCGTCATCTTCACTTACCACATTACCACGCAGCTCATGGAAAATTGCCATGATGGAACCCTTTTCATCGTCATGAGCCAGGATGTACTTCTTCATGTACTCATAGGTCAGACCCTTGAAGGAATCCTTGCTCTTGGTCTGCTTGACTTCCACAGTACAGGAGGGATTTTCCTGGCGAGCCTTCAGCAGTTCGTAGTATTCAGGGGAGCCAATGCGAGCAGCCTTCTGGGCAAAGGTCTTGGTGATTTCGATGGTGTTGTTCTTGATCTTCATGGTGGTCATAGTATCATTTCCTTTCTTATCTGCGCTCTCTTGGAGCTGTTCTTTATTTGGTGGGGCTTTTGTGTTCCCTTCACCTTACATTTATATTATACTTCAGCAGAGTCTTTAATCAGTCGTTCTATTTGTACTTCACAGGATTGCGTAGACATTCTCAAAATACTGTTCGCAGGCCGCCTTGTACTCTTCAACAGGAATGGTGTGACCACATTCACAGCGACAGATTTCAATGCCATCCTCTTCGATGAGCCTGTAATTGTCGTCGCAGTCTTCGCAATAGGGCTCTGCGTCATGGTCATGATAGAGGGAGTTGATTACCAACTCGCCACCTTCATAGCTGATGTCGAAGACTTCCCACTCATAATCTGAATCAAAGAAGACTTTCGTAGTAAACTTGTCAAAGCAGAAGCAGCGAGCAACAGCCTTAAACATTTCAGGGATGGCAATGTGATTGGCATCAGGCATAAGGCCGCAATTACCAGCAGCGATGACTTCAGAGCCTCTCACCATGAGATCATTAGCGAAATCATCAACAGTCTTGCGAGAGTCATACTTGAATCCATCAGCATCAATCTGAGCAAGAGCTTCTTTCATTACTTCCAGAGCCTTGGCGGCCATCTTCTTGTTTTCCATCTTCAGGGTAAAAGTATTTGCATAGAACATAGTAAGTACTTCCTTTCATTCGCTCAGTGAGCTTTATTCTTAGGCTTGGGGTCTCTTGTGTTCCCTTCACCTTACATTTATATTATACTTCAGCAGGGCCTTCAATCAGTCGTTTTATTTGCACTTCACAGGATTGCGTAGACGTTTTCATAATACTGTTCGCAAGCCGCTTTGAACTCTTCAACAGTGATGGTATGACCGCAATCGCAGCAGCGATAGCCAGCAACGCCATTCTCTTCAAAGTAGTCATAGCAATCATCGCACTCATCGCAGGAGGGTTCTTCGCAATTGTCGTGATAGAGGGAGTTGATCACCAGCTCACCATCTTCATAGCTGATCTCAAACGCTTCCCACACATAGGACGAGCTGGAGAAGACCTTCGCAGTGAACTTGTCGAAGCAGAAGCAGCGAGCAACAGCCTTGAACATCTCAGGGAGGACGATGTGGTTGGTGTCAGATTCCAGACCCCATTCGCCTGAGGAGACAACCGCAGAACCCTGTACCATGAGGGTATCAGCGAAGCGATCAATGGTCTTGCGCAAATCCAGTTCAAGTCCATCAGCCTGGGCGAGGACATCCTTCATCAGTTCCAGAGCCTTGGCAGCCATCATTTCAGTTTCCATCTTCAGAGTGATCTCAGTTACACAGCACATAATAGTACTTCCTTTCATTCGCTCAGTGAGCTTTGTTCTTAGGTGTTGGTGTCTCTTGCGTTCCCTTCACCTTACATATACATTATACATCGCGCCCGAGGGGAATCAGTCGTTCTATAGGTACTCCGCTGTTTTCAAGGCTGTTGATCTTAGATTCATTTGAAACATAAAAAAGCACCTTTCCACATGGCAAAAACATGTGAGAAAGATGCATAAAA
>JAZURW010000055.1:0-3532 GCA_045606405.1 Candidatus Ornithospirochaeta sp.
TTTCGATGACGAGAAATCCTACGAGTTGTGGGCATATAACATCGAAACCGTTATGGCTGAAAAGGTGGAAACCATTCTGCGACGTGGCGTGTTCAATACTCGCCCCAGAGATTTTTACGATGCCTACATACTGACCACTACACAGAAATTTGATAAGGCGGTATTTGCTGATGCGTTGAAGGCAACGGCAAACCACCGTGGCACTACTCAGCAGATCGCAGACATTCCTTCTATTCTTCGCAATATCGAAGAAAGTCCAGAACTTCAAATAATGTGGGATAAGTACCGCAAGCAGTTTGCGTATGCTGCTGAAATTGAGTACAGCCAAATCGTGGATGTACTGAAAGTATTAACAGCGTAATATGACCCACGATGCACGGAGTTGTTAACATGTCAATGATTACAGAACAAATCAGGAATTTTGCCAAACAAAACTTGGCCAATTTGATTCAACGATATAATGCTACCACTCGCTTAGCTAATCATAGCTCGGTTTTCTTTGTTGATTACCAACCCCATCTGACAGATGCTATAAAATAGTTAACTTTTTGGTTTAACTGTTTTACGAACACCCATCATTGCCCAGTTTTTTCTTCATGTCTATTCAAATACTGATTTTAAGCCCAAGGCATATTCTGGCATTAAGAAGCTGCTTTCATATATCTTTCCATCGCTTCCTTGATAATGCAGGAATCTTGCGTATCCATCGGGAATCTCAGGAATTGGAAGAGTCACGCTTTCCCCTGCGAAAAATACCTTCATATCACCATCGATCTCAAGAGAATACCTTGTATTGTCAAAGACTGGCTTTAGAAGCACATGTGATTCTATTGGCTTTGGGAAGTCGTATGCGTCTTTTCTGTTATCACTCCAATAGAGGAACTTGCCATGCTTTGCGTAATCTATCGCACTTGTATACTGTACCGGACTGACAGTTTTTCCTTCTAGGACATCCTCTGCATATATTGTTGCCCCT
This sequence comes from Candidatus Ornithospirochaeta sp., assembly GCA_045606405.1. GTDB lineage: Bacteria > Spirochaetota > Spirochaetia > Sphaerochaetales > Sphaerochaetaceae > Ornithospirochaeta. The sequence continues at coordinate 977 of JAZURW010000055.1, forward strand.
GTCTCATCTGCAAAAACGACAGAATATACCTTTGGTGAGCCCCCATCGCATGAGATAAGGACTGCAAGAAGAGCTGCTGCAAAGAAAATCAAAGAGAGCTTAATTCCTTTAGTCATAAAACATAACCCATCCTTATGCCAAGAAAAATACCACAATGATATATACTTGCACAATCACACTGAGGAGATTATTTCATCCTGTTTTCCAAGTGGATTCCACAGTCCTTTTCCATAGACAACCACAAACAGGATGAACAAGAGCATATTATGGGCAATCATAGCACCCCAGGCAGAGACAAGTGTCATGGACAGCAATTGAGTGCATATGAATGTGCCTAGAATCCTTACACCCCACATTCCGCAGAGGTTGAAGATAAATGGCAGTTTTGTCTTGCCAACTCCCTGCATGAATCCTTCGACTATGATGGAGAATCCATAGAAGGGCTCAGAGATTGCAACCATCTTAAGCACTGTTGTGCCTAAGGAAATCACCGCTGGACTATCGGAGAACAAGGATACCAGAGGCCTAGCAAGAGCAAAAAGGAGTGCTCCAGATATCGTCATCAAGGCAATTTCAATAGGAATGAATATCCTCGCAAGCTCCTTCATTCCATCCTTGTCTTTAGCACCATAGGCGTTGCCGGCAAGTGTCGCAGCCGCACTCTGCATTCCATAGCCAGGTATGTAAAACGCAGATTCCACGGTATTGGCAATAGTATGGGCTGCCGTTGCTATCCCACCAAGGGAATTGATCATAGATGCAAAGACAACATAGCCAAGAGAGGTGCCGAATCTTTGTGCCATATTTGGGGAGGCGACTCTCAAGCAAGGCCCTAGCACAGACCAATCAGGCCTAAAGCTTTCGCCTATTGGGGATATTCTCTTGTGCTTGAAGACTGCAATGGCCATGCATGCACCGCCAAACACAAAAGATATCGAACTTGCAAGGGCAGCTCCAATGACACCCAGCCCCGCTCCTGGGATGAATATCGAGAGAGACATCACTTCGATGCTTCTCTTTGGATATATTAAAAGGAAGTTCAGCACAACATTAATGATATTGACCCAAACACCTACCTTCATAGGTGTCTTGGCATCCCCTGATGCCCTGAGGACTGTTCCGAAGATTATGGAAGATGTCCTGAAAAGCATTGGCGCATATAGGATGAAGAAATACGTTGATGCTATTGGCTGGATCAGTGGATCCACCTGCATCCACCTAGGGATGCATCCTGATAGGGAAAGGGTTATCAAGGTGGCAAGAATGCCAACGGCAAAGACCATGAGCACAGCCTGTGCCACAGCTTTCTTTGTCTTTCTCTCATCCCCCTCTCCGATTGCCCTCGCTATATAGGATAAAAAGCCTATCGAGATAGCTGAGATCGTGCTGCCTACAAGCCAATTGACAGTGCTTGTGGATCCAACTGCAGCAGTTGCCTCAACACCCAATGATCCAACCATCGCAGTATCGATATACTGGACAGCTGTTTGCATCAGCTGCTCTACCATCGTAGGCCAGGCAAGCGCCATGATAACAGAGGCCATTTTGAATGCTTTTGAATTTCCTGTTGCACGTTCCACAAGTGGTTAATAACAGAAAAAGGATTAACAATCAAGAAAAAAGGCGACCGAAGCCGCCCTTTATGACAATCAGTACATCTCCCTGCTATCCAAAGCATATATCTTGAAGAGATTCTGGCAATCTGAGTAGTCCTTTATCCTGTTGATCTTAAGCACACTCTGGTCTGTGCACTTTCCTTCAATGAATTTATAGATATAGTCATCCCTAAAGCCAATTGAAGCTGCATCCTCTGGGGATGCGCCATAGTAAATTGTCTTGATATTTGCCCATATAACAGCACCCAAGCACATTGGGCATGGGTAACATGTTGTGTAAAGAATGCATCCTGACAAATCATGAGTGCCCTTTTCCTTGCATGCGGTCCTGATGGCGTTGACCTCCGCATGCGCTGTTGGATCGGCAGATCCTAGCACTGTATTCGAGGCAACATAGACATTGCCCTCAGGATCGATAATGGCAGCTCCAAAAGGACCGCCAACCCCTTCCTTCATTGTCTTCATGGCTTGAGCCACTGCCTTTTTGATTAATTCAATCTCTGTCATGGTGTCATTTTATAACCTATGAATTTTATCGTCAAATCAAAATGCAACAAAATGAAACAAATAGAGGCCAAAATAAATTCATGATATTTACAATTACTTACAATATAATTATTTACTAGGAGCTGTATCCTGCATCTACGCCTATATGCACCGAAGCAATCGTGAATTTGTCTTGGTTTACTATCGATTCAGCTCTATTGGAATTTGCAAGATTTTCATTTTCCAGGACCTCAAAGCCTCCCAAGGGTTCCAGGTGGCAAAAGCTCCATTTAAGACAAATCCATGGATAAAAGACACATATAGTGGCTATTGTGGGTTATATTCGCATCTACAGCCTTGCATCGCCTTGCTCCAATGAACGCAAAAGCTAATTATAACGCTCTTTTTTTGTTTTTCCCCTTGCCTAAAATGACTTTGGAAAGCCACAATATTA
>JAZURW010000056.1:0-2278 GCA_045606405.1 Candidatus Ornithospirochaeta sp.
GAGTTGATATTCCCCATGCAAGCGATGGTGTTTGCGAAAACCACAATCAAAAGACCTGTTAAGACACCTACATACAAGCCCCTGATTGAATTGATCAGACTATAGGGCATTCTTCCTTTTTCTCTCATATGAGCAATTCTAAGTTCAATAAGGGGAAAAGTCCATTTGATAATCGTATCTTATGGATAATAGGGGAATCTTGTTGAATCTTTGAGTGAACATAATCAAGAATGTTTGTATCATTTTCCAATCAAATCGAATTAAGCTATTATAAAAAACATCAATTGTTGGTATTTCTAAATTAACGATAAATGCTTGTAGAAAGGAAGTTGAATGTCCAAATTGAAGAATTTTTTCAAAGGCCTTGCTAGACTCGCCCTTGTCATCATCATAATCGGAGGCCTCTTTGTCTTTGTATCGTGGTTCTTCTCATCAAGAGAGGAGATAACATATACATCGCCACTGCTTCCTGTACAGACAACAAAAGCAGAGAAACGCATCATTGAAAGCACATTGGTCCTCACTGGGTATATAGAGGCAGAGTCGATGATTCCTGTTGTTCCTTTTGTAAGCGGCATAATCGAGAGCTATGAAGTCAGGGAAGGAGATATTGTCAATGAGGGAGATTTGATCTGCCAAATTGATAAGGAACCTTACGAGCTTCAGGTGGCCCAGGCAAGAGCTGCTTCGATTGTGTACGAGGCAACCTATGATAGGATAAGCACTCTTGTGGAGGCTGGAGCCGCAACAAGACAACAGCTTGATGAGGTTAAAGCTCAAATGGATGCGGGGAAGGCACAGCTTGATTTGGCTTTGGTGCAGCTTGGTTATACTGATGTTAAGGCGCCTGTGGGCGGCACGATCCTCAAAGCACCTTCTGCTGTCGGAGGAGTGGGAACAACCCAAAGCCCAGTAGCTGTGATTGCAGACCTAGACAACCTTATCGTGAATATCGCCATACCTGAGAAGTACCACAAACTGATTGTTGATAATGAGGATAATCTTGAGATTGTGATAAGCAGGCCTGCATCCTCAATCTCAGAGGAGATATCAGCAAAGGCCTCGATTCTCTCTATCTCTCCATATATAGACCCAGTTGCCAAGAGTTTCAACATCAGGGTTAAGCTTATGGATAATGTATCTGCATTTGCGCCCGGCATGTATATCAAAGCGAAGCTGACTTATGAGCGTAAGGATGTGATGGCTTTGCCTATTTCTGCAAGGAACGCAGATGGCTCGGTATACTATATCGACTATTCTGATGGTGAGACCAGAGCCCGCTACATGGCGTTTGAAGATGGTATATCAGATGGTTCATACTTTGAGATAGATGCTGAATATAGCGATTATGAGTTCATTATCAGAGGACAGGATAAGGTCCTTTCTGGCCAAAGGGTCGAGGTCGTAGAGGGGTATTGAGGTGAAGCTTTCAAAATTCGCTGTCAAGCATCCTGCCATAGTGGGGATAATGCTTATTGCCCTCACTCTCTTTGGTGTTTTCTCCATATCAACCCAGAATATGGAGTTCATGGGTGATATATCGCTTCCACAGCTCTTTGTCATCACAGTCTATCCAGGTGCCTCAGCAGAGGATATTGAGCAGAGTGTCATAAATGTGATGGAGGATGATTTTGTGACTCTTCCTGACTATAAAAGCATGACAAGCTCTGCCTCAGCTTCAGTTGGCTCTGTTGTCATCACCTTCCGAGATGGGGTCGATCCTTATGGGAAGATTGATGAGGTGAGAAACAGGGTGGATGCATTGATGAGTGAGCTCCCAGATGGCATTGACACGCCTACTGTAATAGTGGGTGGGGCCTCGATGCTCCCAATCATGTCTTTCTCAATTGAGGGCGATGATGACATAGCAGCGCTTTCAAGGTATGTGAATGAGGAGCTAAGGAGCAGGCTGACCCAGATTGCGGGTGTTTCCTCTGTTGAGATATCTGGTCTTGTTGAGCCTAGGATAGATATAAAGCTCAACCTTGAAAGTCTTGACAGCAAGGGCATTTCCCCTGTGACCTGCTACCAGATTCTTAGTTATTCCAATGTGAAGCTGCCGCTTGGCTCTGCATTCTACAATGAGTCGAACATCTCAATTGACTTCGATGGAGCTCTTCGATCGATAGAGGAAATAAGAAGCCTTCCGGTAGGTAGCTCTGAGGATGGCGGCATAATAAGACTTGGCGACGTATCTGAGATATCGCTCAGCTATGCTGAAAGCGACTATAGGCTGACACATGATGGCAATGACATCATCTTAGTTGATATCTCCAAG
>JAZURW010000057.1:0-9417 GCA_045606405.1 Candidatus Ornithospirochaeta sp.
GTGTTTTGAGGCAACACCTCTGTATGTCCTGTAGTATCCCTTGATCTTGGAGTGGAAGCTATTGATCCTGTTGAGGTTTATGCTTGCCTTGTTGTCGGTACAGTCTGAACATATCTGATGGAAGCAGTTCCTTGACCTTGCCAATCTGATATTCCGTGAGCCTGCGTTCCTTCCTGAGATAATCAATGAAATCAATCCCCTTCATGAGCTTGTCTCCTTTTACAAATTCATGATAGGAGATTTACCACGACATATGATGTCCTACTAAATCTCAAAAGTCACTGATTCTAAAATATGCAAATACGAAAAGGAGCAAGAAGAAGTCAAGCGTAGAATTGCTGAACTTGAAAACTTGATTGAAAACGGCGAGGAGCAGCTAAAGGATTTGAAGCGACTGCTTGCCAACGTTCGCAAGTACACCGAGTCCGAGGAGCTTACCGCGGAAATGCTTAACGATTTGGTTGATAAGATACTTGTCTACGCTCCCGATAAGAGCGACGTACACAGAAAACAAAAATCGAGATTTACTACAATGCTGTCGGCATCATTGACTTGCCTACTGCCAAAAAAGACGATTGTGTCGTCCTTCACGGTAGAACCAAGGGCACAATAGAAGCCGTTTAAAGCAGCAAGTGGTATTGTGACCAAAATCGGTCACAATACCTCCTACATACAAATACTTCCTTATGGGGCGGCAACTTCAAGCGATGCCTTGTTGGTTTAAAGGAAAGCATTCAGGAAATCCTCTGACATTATGAGCTCCTTCGTCTCATTGAGAAGTCTTTGGATTCTCTTGAATTTGCGGCTTCTCATGATTGTTGCGAATTCGAATTTGATAGCCCAGTTTCTTAGAACTGCCTCATAGTCTCCCTCTTCAATCTTGTACTCCTTCATCATTACCCTGAATGCCCTGGCTGTGGCCGCATCGAAGTCCTTGCTCCCGACGTATTGGGCCACATCTCTATATAGAGCGCAATAAGCATCTCTGAACTTAAAGAGGATGCGAAGCTTTGATGGATCCAGCATCACCATATTCGCTCTCTCAGTTGTCTTCATGACAACAAGCATTCCCCGCTTTAAGTCCTCTGCCCAGGCTGCGATCTTCTCTGGATATGCGCATGTCACAAAGAGCAGTATCCCTGGTCTGATGGCAGACTTATATGCCTCAACATAGTCTTGATGGATCTCATAGTAGCGGTTGTCCTCGTCTAAGAAGTCAACGCCTTCTTCCTTAATCACATTGATCTTGCTTCCCTCTGAGGAATCAAAGGGTTCTGTGAATGTCCATATCACGGAAACTGAACATAATAAACTGAATAAATCGCTCATAGTATCTCCAAATCCCACCCCTGGTCATGTGGATCCTTCGCAATGAATAAGAGCTGAGCGTCAATAATGGCCTAAATCTGTGATTATGGAGATTTGCTTAGGGATTATATAGCGAAACTCATAGAGACCGTACAGAGTCTCATGACTCATCTTTGTTTTATATGCATAGTTGTTTGTCATTCGCTCATCCATAAAACAAATTCCTATAATGCAAATTTAATCACAAAAGGAGAAAAAACAAGTTTTTTTGAATTAACGATTCAATAAACCGTTTTAATATCCAATACAAAGGAATAAAGCACCTAGAAAAGTAAACAAAAGAGGCTTTTTGTTAAAAAAGCGGCCAGGTCGTGAAGGTGAGAATCCATATGCTTCACCATTTTCAAATGGCATGGGATTAAGAGCTGAATGAAAGGCGATGAATACAAGGAAAGGGTGCTTTATTTTGCGAAATGCAGCTAAGCTTCCACTGTTTTTCGGGTGTATTAACAAAAAATCTGAAAAGGGCTAGACTAATGAAGATACGGGGGATTTGTTGTGTTTTCGAGCGCTAAAGTAAAGGCGGGGCAGAAGCTTGGCCTTATTGTCATAGATATAGTTGCAATGGCCACATCTGGTGCCCTTGCCTCTCTTCTATTAACTGGGTCAGTTCAAAGTGGCTTGATGGCAATCTCCATAATCATTGCGCTCTTCAATATCCTCCTCTTGTTTATCACGAAGTTCTATAGATACAACATACTCCGCAGCTCAATAGAGCTTAGCCTCTACTCCTTTATCGCATTCTTCTCTGTGGGCTTTGCTTTCTCGCTTCTTTTTGTTGTGGCCCCTCAATGGACAAAGAGGGATGTTTCCTTCGTTATAGTAAATCAAGTGCTCAGTTTCCTCTCAGTGCTTGGCTACAGAGTCCTTTTCATCATATTCAACAGAATCCTTGGCGTTAAGAGGTCAAGAAGCTATCCAACAACACTTGTATATGGCGCTGGCGACATTGGAAACACCCTTGCGCGCCAATACAAGAATGGAAAGATCGAATATGACATTGTTGGCTTCATCGATGATGATGAGAAGCTAAAGAACAGCTATATACAGGGAATTCCTGTGCTTGGAGACATTGATGATATCGAGGCAACAATAAGGAGATTCGATATCAAGACTCTCATAATCGGCATCACTGATCTTCCTAAGGAAAAGCTCTATAAGGCTATTGATGCAGGAAAGGATTCCGGATGCGATATCAAGATAATCCCAACGCTATATGAGATACAGAATGGCGCTAGGGAGCTTGATCTGAGGAACCTCGATTACAAGGACCTTCTAGGCAGGTCCTTGATCAAGGTTGATAAAGCTCCTATAGAAGCCATGGTCAAGAGCAAGGTTGCGCTCGTCACAGGCGCTTGCGGCTCTATTGGCAGTGAGATATGCAAGCAGCTCGTATCATTTGGCGTCAGGCAGCTTATCATGATAGACATAGATGAGTCAGGTCTTCATGACCAGGGCTTAAGGCTTAGCGGATATACCAGGGAGATAAGCGACATGATCGTTCCTATCCTCTGCGATATAAAGAACAAGAGGAAGATCGATAGGATCTTCTCTCAGTTCAAGCCCGATATCGTATATCATGCTGCTGCATATAAGCATGTGCCAATGGGTGAAAGAGAGCCAGATGAGATAATCAAGAACAATGTAATGGGCTCTTTGAATGTCCTTGAGGCTGCAAAAAGCACGGGAGTCAAGAAGGTTGTTGTCATCTCAACAGACAAGGCTGTCAATCCGACAAACGTCATGGGCGCATCAAAGCGCATGGTTGAGCTGGTTGCTTCAATGCTCAATGACGAGAGAACAGAGATTGTCGCTGTAAGATTTGGCAACGTGCTTGGCTCTCGAGGCTCAATGCTTCCTCTCTTTATTGAGCAGATACAGAATGGCGTTCCTATCACAGTCACCCATAAGGACATCATACGATATTTCATGGCAATTCCTGAGGCAGTAAGCCTTGTGCTCAAGGCAGGAGCGATGGCAAAGGGAGGTGAGGTCATGGTCCTTGACATGGGACAGCCAGTTAGAATCTATGACTTTGCCAAGCGGCTTATCAAGTACTACGGGAACAGTGATTCAAAGATCATCGTCACAGGTCTCCGACCTGGTGAAAAGCTCTATGAGGAGCTTTTAGCAGACGAGGATCTTACAATACCGACAGATGATAAGCTTGTATTCAAGGCGCGTTTGAATGACCATAAGCTTAACGCAGATGAGTTCTATGAGTTCAATGATAATATCGATGAACTCTCTGAAGAAGAGCTAGTAGAGAAGCTCAAGCACTTTGTGCCTGAGTTCAAGTGCCAGAATTCAAAAAGAATAATCAATGGATGAAGGGAATAAATGAAGGAAAGGATAAGAAGATTTTCGTTATTGATAATGTCATTATTAATGACTTTGTCAGTGAATGCTGACTCTTTATCAATGTCAACAGTGATATCATCTGTTGCTAATGGCGTAAACGGAATAGGTATGGGACTATTTCCTGTGTCTATGACATATTCTCATGGCAAGTCGTTCCAGCTTATTCCTGACTATGCGAACAAAGCATCCTTTTCAGGTGTCTTCAGCTATTCCCTTTCCAACTCCTCCATGGATGGAAACTATGACTATCTTGATGGAACTCCAAAATGGGCATATTCAACAAAGGAGGATGATGCTTTCAATTTCAAGTCAGGGTCTTTCTTCAATCCTAATGCATATATGCAGCTCTCTGTCTCACAGGGCTTGGGAATCAAGAAGAATCCTGTGACAAAGGGGAATTTGCTGACACTTACTGTTGGAACTAACATAAGGTATTCAAATCCTGTTGAATTGACAGCTTTATCATTGAGTCCATCTAATCCATCATACAATAAAGGCAATCCATTCTTTGTAGATGCATCAGGAAAACCTGCTGTTCCATTTACAGATGACTATGAGCTTAAGGCATTCCCTTGGCTTGAAGGTGACAGGAGAGTCTTGAATAGCTACATCTATTCATCTATTAGCATTCCGCTCTATAAATCAACGGGCTTCAATACCTATGACGGCGCATCTCTTTCATTTGGCTTGGAGTATGGTCCTTCTTGGCTCTTTAACAAAATGAGCAATGGAGTGGTGTCATCAGACTATCTGAAGCTTTATGGCTCAACTTCTGAGAAGATCACACTATCTGTTGAGAAACAGGCTGATGGGAAGAACTGGCTTTCATCCCATCTGGGGCATACTTGTTCTTTTGGCTATACATTTGGAGATGTTGTTCCCCAGTATAAGATTCCTTCAGATAGACTCAGGGGCTACATCAATAACCAGATATGGCTTAATTGGAGCTTCCCTCAGTTCATTGCAACAGACTGCTATGCATATATCCAGGTTGGACTCAATAACTACATCTATTTTGGAAAAGTAGCAAATGAAGTGTCAGGGGAGCATAAGGCAGCTGAGCTCAATTCAAGTCTTTCAGGGACATTCCATATGCGACTCTTTGGATTCGTCAGATTCCAATATGATATCTCATACTCGTTCAATCGTGGTATCTGGGCATCAAATCCAGGTTGGTCACAGAATGCAGAGCTAAGGTTCTGGGTAGCAATCTAGGAGGTGGATAATGAAAAGAAACAGAATTATATCAGTATTTATCGTCTTATTATTCATCTCATCAGAACTTTTTGCCATCGGATTCGGATTCCATGTATTTGAAGTGAGAACAACACCAGAGTTTTCCAATGGAGTGTTTCCAATTTCTGCTTTATATCAGTTTGATTTCCCAATGCCAAGTTTAATTGGCAATGAGATATCTCGTTTGGCTTTCAGGCTCGATAGTGGTCTTGTTTATAGAACTCTGACACAGAATCCTGATGACGGAAGGCTTCTCGATCAGTATCCTGATGCAGCATTTTCTGATGGCACACTTTTCTCAGATTTCACCACTCGTTCTTACACAACCCACTATGATGAGTTCAACATGCTCTTTGAGCAGGGCTTCTTTGGAAAGCTCAACTCACATAATGACCTTGTGACTCTGCACGCTTCCTTTGGCGGCAGATTTGAGATTTCTTACGAGCGCCTTAATTGGATGGGTAGTCCTGATGAGACCTCAGGAGTGTTCTGGAAAGCCTTCAAAGAGGAAAGATTCCCAGATTCAACTTGGGTGGGGCAGCCTGAATTGGCAGGCACTAGAAGCGTATTCCAGACATTCCTAACATTCGGTGCAACGCTGGATATGATGATGGATGATATCACATCCCAAAACGGCTTGAAGCTTGATGCATGGGCTCGCTTCTGCCATCCAGGAATGATCAGGCATGATGGCTCTGCTGATTTCAATGTCTTCAAGACAACTCTATCAGCCGCATACACTCCACTTAAGTTCATGAGAAATGATAAGCCAGAGTTATCTGCACTCTCATTTATAATAGGAACAGATTTGTCTTTAAAGACAATCTCTGGAACAGCTATCCCATATTACGTTGCAGATACTTCAATATATGGCGTAAAGCTTCCAAATACTGTTAATACATTCACCAATAGAGTGTATGCAACACTCTATGGTCCGCAGTTGAATGCAAAGGATCTCTATCCATTCATCACAGTATTCAATGACTATGGAGTAAGCTTTGGAAATGTTGCAAATAGATCAGAGGAAGAAAAGATCACAGAAACAGCTGCAAGCTTTGGCTTCAGGGCTGAGCTTGTGATATACAATATCGCAAATATCTTCTACGAATTTGGATATGTCTATAAGCAGCCATTCACAGATGAAGAATATCCGATCACAGCCAAGCTTGGCGTATCTGTAGGAGTGTAAAATGAAAAAGAGCTTTGCTATATTATTGACTCTATTAGTATTGTTTATATATTCAATCAGCGCATCTGATTCGTCATTTTACTTAAAGGCAGCGTATCTTTGTTCTTATGATACCAATGTCTATTCCAATCCCATGGTTAGGAACGCAAGCGCTTCCTGGCTTAATTGGAGAGTGGAGAACCCATACATAAAGAGAATGAACAATGGCCTTCATCTAGAGGGGGATGTGTTCTTCAAGGAAGATGCACGAACAGGCTTATCCATATCTCTGGATTTGGGATATCCATTCATGGCAACTGAGTTCATCCCAGAAGGGAATTTCAGCGGCGAGTGGGAATATGCGTCAAAGGATGTTTTGGATGCGCAGAATCCTAGAGTGTTCTTAGGCATTGGACCAACCTTCAGATACCAGCATGACAACTTTGATTTTGGAGCCAATATCAGATTGTCTGTCGGCTCTTATGATCTTTTTGATGACAACTATGATGACAACATCATTCTGGGCATCATGGCAGAGCCATATGTGAATATGTTCATCAATGATGAGATGTTTGTAACTGCAGCAGTGCACTATGATGCACACTTGATGTCTTTCTATGTAAATAACCAAAATAAGTATTTTGTAGAAAACTATACAATGCTTACATTCGGTGGATACATTGGCTTAGGCTTCTCTTTTGATAAACCAGAAGCAGAGGAAGCAACAATGGAGGAGACAAAGTAATGAAGAGAATGATTCTTTTGTTAACAATCATATTGCTTTCTTTGTCTTCTATTTCTGCAGCACCTGAGGTATTGCTGGGCATTGGAGGAAGCGGGGCAAGGAACTACGCGACAGAAGATTTCAAGAGCGCAATTGTCGACAATGGCACAACACTTTATAAAAAGGGTGCGTTTGAATACCTGAATACAGTAGGGCCTACAGCTGAGATCATGCTTAAGCCATCAGCAGAGTCAAAACTGGGTTTATATGCATCTACAAGCATAAACTATTTTGTAGGCATCGATTCATCTGGCTACAGATCCTATCATTTTGATGGTAGGCAAGATCTGAAAATAGGAGTATCTAGCGTCTTCATGAAGGAAGATGCTCTAAATGGCTATTTTCTGAATCTTGCTTATGAGTATTCATGGTATAGATTGGCAGCAACAAACACAAAGAACACAAAAACCGAGCCTTCTTACATCAGATTCCAGGAGAGTGCTCTTTATGCTGATGCTGGATTCCTATTAAGACACGAAGACAATTACTTCAAGATGGGATTCTCATACAGAAAGCCAATGTGGAATGAAGATAATGATGGCTGGGAAATGAGTGTATTAGTCTCAATGGGAATGGTGCTATAATAGAGTTGGGGGATTTATGTATTTAAGGTTTTTTCTATATATCATCTATGCACTATTAGGATTATTCCTTCTCTTATATTCAATTGCGCTCTTAAAAAAGGATGATTCTATTTACAAGAATAATCCTTTAGAGAAGAATCCAATGGAAGGAAAGATTGTTTCTTTTGTTGAAGATTCCAATGATAAAGAAAATGCTGATGGTATTAGAGGACACTTAGTTGCAATCGGTGAGGCAAAGCCTAGAAAAAGTTTTTATATCAAATTCCTCAAACGATTGATTGATCTTGTTATATCATTTTGTGGCTTAGTCATACTCTCCCCTCTATTTGCAAGCCTTGCTGTAGCGATAAAGATCGATGATCCAGGCCCTGTATTTTTCACACAGAAAAGAGTTGGATTGAACAAGCAGTATTTCAAGCTTCATAAGTTCAGATCAATGAAGATGTCTACACCTCATGATGTTCCAACTCATATGCTTGATAATCCTGAACAGTATATTACCAAAGTTGGCAAGTTCATCAGATCACATAGCTTAGATGAGCTTCCACAGATTTGGGACATATTCATTGGAAATATGTCAATAATTGGACCTCGTCCTGGACTATGGAATCAAGATCTTTTGACAAGTGAACGCGATAAATATGGTGCAAACGACATAAAGCCAGGATTAACAGGTTGGGCACAGATTAACGGTCGAGATGAACTTGAAATACCAGAGAAAGCAAAGCTGGATGGTGAATATGCTGCTAAAATCAGTCTTGCTTTCGATCTAAAATGCTTCTTTGGCTCTGCTAAGGTTGTTGTCAATGATGATTCAGTTGTTGAAGGTGGAACTGGCGAGATGAAGAAAGGAAACAAATAATGAAGCGTATTCTTATTACTGGAGCCAATTCTTATATAGGTACATCTGTTGAGAAGTATTTAAATCAATGGCCGGAAGATTTTCATATAGATACCATAGATATGATTGATGGTTCTTGGCGTAGTAAATCTTTTTCAAAATACGATGTTGTTTTTCATGTCGCAGGCATTGCACATTCTGATTCGGGTAAAATAAGTAAAGAAAAAGAAAAGCTATATTACGCAGTTAATACGGACCTTACGATTGAAACAGCAAAAAAAGCGAAAGCAGATGGAGTTAAACAATTTATTTTCATGAGTTCTGCTATCGTATATGGCGATAGTGCACCAATCGGGAAGACTAAGGTTATCACAAAAGATACTCCTGTTTCTCCTGCAAACTGCTATGGTGATAGCAAAGTTCATGCTGAGAACGGGATTAGGCCTTTAAGTGAGGAATCTTTTAAAGTTGTTATTCTTAGACCGCCAATGATATATGGTCCAGGATGTAAAGGGAATTACCAACTGTTGTCTAAGATAGCTAAGATTACGCCAATTTTCCCATATGTCAAGAATGAACGCTCAATGCTTTATATAGAGAATCTTGCAGAGTTTATTAGGCTGATGATTATCAATAATGAAAGTGGAGTTTTCTGGCCTCAGAATAATGAATACATTAATACTAGTGAATTGGTAAAGATGATAGCAAATTCTCATGGAAGAGAACTTCAGCTAATTAAAGGATTTGCTTGGTTATTAAAAATGCTAAGCTTTTTAATGAACATTATAAATAAAGCTTTTGGTTCTCTTATTTACAACCAAATTATTAGCAAGTATAAAGACAACTACATCCTTTTTGATTTTAAAACATCAATTGATAAAACGGAGAACAAATGAGTAAGATATGTCTTGTTTCAGCCTCAGGTGGACACTATGAACAATTGTGCAGATTGAAACCTCTTATAGAACAAAAGGGAGGTTTTATAGTGACGGAAAAAACGAGTTTTCAAAATAAAGCAGACTACTATGTTACACAAACTGGCTTAGGTTCAAAGGGATTGTTGATAAACTCAATA
>JAZURW010000058.1:0-1569 GCA_045606405.1 Candidatus Ornithospirochaeta sp.
ACGACATGGCTACGATCCGACTTACTAAATATCAAGACCCCTACCCGATCCCGACAACTTGAACCCTGATTGTGAAAGTATTATAATCATTAATGGCTCATGATATCTCCTTCAGAATCATGACTCCACTATTTCAATTGACCCAGCTTTGCAACTCTGACCGCTTTGCTGGGTCTTTCCGTATATAATCGCTTTTCACGGTTCTGTCTTGTTTTGTTTGAGATTTTCGAGGCTCTAGAATCCTTTTAGAGCCATTTTTATTTTGCCCCTGATACTTTTTATACCTATTGATAATTGAGAGGGATTCAAAGCAGCTTCCCAAATTCTGAATGTCATTCCCTTTGGTCTGCACTCTCATAGAAGAGCATCTCTGTAGGTCTGAACATAGCCTGAAATTCATCAATACCCCCTGACCTCTGTTTTGCTAATATAATAGTCATGGGTCTTGTATTGCTCCAATCGATATATGTCCTGACCTCATCTCTAGGGGTCTTATATATCATTATGATGTTATCTGAATCCTCTTCAATTGAACCTGATTCCTTGAGGTTTGCCATTGTAGGCTTTTGCTCATCTGCTCCTCTATTAATCTGACAGAGAAGGATAACAGCCACATCATGCCTCATGGCTATCCCTTTAAGATTGGATGTCATGTATGAGAATTGCTCCCTTATACTCTGAAAGCTCTTCTCACATGACCGCATCTGAGTTAATTGGTCTATCACTATTGCAAATGGCTTTTCCCTCTTCACCGCCCCTTCAATAGTCTCAATCGTTCTGACCCCCTCATAAAATTTGAAAAATCCGGCCGTCTCTATTTTTCTGACATAGTCAACCATTGATTCCATTTTCTCCCCTGATACCTTTCCTGAAGAGGCTTCATCTGATGTTATGAGCCTTTTATGTATCAGGATTCTATCTATGGTTTGATTGTTCGACATTTCCAGCGGAAAATATAAGACCTTCTTCCTTGACTCAGCCACACCCAATGCCATCTGTAAAGCAAAGGCAGATTTGCCTGAAGAGGGTCTGCCAGCTATCGTGGTCAGCTCTTTCCTCTTGATTCCGTGGGTCAGCCTATCCAACGAAGGGAGCTTTGACCACAAGACCCTATCCTGACTCTTCCTCTCATTAAAATCCTGAAAATAGTTCCCCGTGATGTCCTTATCAGATTCTATATTGTTTGTCAGGTATTGTTGATTTGCAATCAATTCCTTGAGCTTCTCAATCCCCTCTTCATCAACCCTGAATCCTTTCAGCTCCTTCTCAAGTTTCTTGTTCGCCCAGCTCCTGATAACTTGCTCATAGAATAGAGGCTGAGATAAAATGGTCATGCTCATCAGCTCTGATATCTTGATATTAGCTTCTCTTGAAATCTTAAGAGCATCATGCCCCTGAGACAGCATCCTGACTACTTTCCCATAATGGAACATGCTGGGGTCAACCTTCTTGATATCTTCAAGATGTTCCCCCCTGAGCCATGTACCAATCAAGACCGCTTCTTCCTCTGAACAATTATAATACTTGGTATCCGTCATCGATCGCCTCGCTCCTTTCTGCTTCACTCAT
>JAZURW010000059.1:0-1785 GCA_045606405.1 Candidatus Ornithospirochaeta sp.
ACCTCCAAATCAGAGGCAATTGCGGCTTTGTCGATGTTCTCAACTGAATAGCTTGCGAAATCAAAATCATCATCCAAAGCATCGAAGGATAGCTTGATTAGCTTCCTAGATAGCTCTCCGCTCTCCCTTCCCTCAACGAGCTTTCTCCTCACAGAAGGAGAGAGAGAGTCCAGATGCCTATAGATGCCATCAAAGGAAACATACTCCGTCAAGAGCTTCACTGCACCCTTCTCGCCAAGTCCCTTAATCCCTGGCACATTATCTGAGGCATCGCCTATTATTGAGAGGTAGTCAACTATTTGGGACGGCTCTACGCCATAGGCTTCCTTTACCTCACTTCTTCCGAACAAGTGGTATTTCGACTCTCCCTTCTTTGGAGGTCTGAGGGCAAATACATGATCATCAACCAGCTGGCAAAGGTCCTTGTCACCTGTGACCATGATTGACTCAATCCCTCTCTCCTTTGCTCTTTTTGTCAAAGAAGCAATGACATCATCTGCTTCAAAGCCTGGCTTTGAAAGCACCTGTATACCCATTTTGCCAAGACTCTCAATGATCAATGGCACCTGCGCATGCAAATCCTCGGGCGCCTTCTCTCTATTTGCCTTGTATTCGGAATACATTTCGTGACGGAAGGTAGGTGCCTTCTCATCCATTGTGACAGCAAGATAATCCATCTTGTAGTTTGACATGATTGCAAACAAGGTGGAGAAGAACCCAAAGTAGGCGCTGACATTGCGCCCCTCCTTATCAAGTATTGGAGATGTGATATGCGCAAAATACGAACGATATATGATCGAGTATCCATCTAGGATGTAAAGCTTCTTATCAAAAACCACAGAAGGTGTGCCTTCAGAAGCAGCTGCAGGCGTATCATTCTCCTCCTTCTTGCGATTCTCCATCCTTTTCTCAAGCTCCATCATCTCCGGATCAAGATCCATTTCCGAAAAAAGACTATCTAACATCTACACCTCCAGAGAAAGCATATCGTATGCTGGCTCGGCAACACCTTTGTATCTATCCTCAATCTCCTTGTGTGAGGTTGAGTGGCTTATATGAGTGAATATCACTCTCTTCGCATTCAATCGTCTAGTAGCCTCCACAGCCTCTGAGAAGCTGTAATGCGTGGGATGAGGCCTCTCTCTGAGAGCACCTATGATGACAACCTCGATATCTCGCAAATAAGGAAGATTGCGCTCAAGCATGATATCTGAGACATCTGTGACATAGAGAACCTTTCCGAATCTGTAACCAGATATTCGATAGCCACCATGCATGACAGGTATAGGGACTATCTCCACAGATCCTATTTTGAAGCTCTCATGGCTTCTCACCGGGCGTGCATCTAGCTGAGGAAGGCCACAGCCTGGCCTACACTCAAAAGCATAAGGGAACTTCCTCTTTATCTCCAAGAGAATATCCGATGGGGCATATATGCCAAGTCTTTCATCCTTGCAAAACACCCTCAGATCATCGAGGCCCATCAAATGGTCTGAATGGGCATGCGTATACAGCACGCCATCAAGGGTCCTGACGTTGGCTCTTAGAAGCTGAAGACGAAGCTCATAGCCTGTATCTATGATGAAGACAGTGCCTTCACTCTCTACTAAAAGAGAGCTACGCCAACGCTTGTCGCGGCTGTCAGAGGATGAGCAGGTAGCGCAATCACAGCCGATTACTGGTATGCCATGGCTCGTTCCTGTACCCAGAAATGTGAGGGTCATAGCAAAGCCTCTAGCCTGTCGAAGTTGTCCCTAAGGTAATCCTGGACCGTGCCAAGCCCGG
>JAZURW010000060.1:0-5538 GCA_045606405.1 Candidatus Ornithospirochaeta sp.
GAGCAACCTTTTTGTTTATCTATTTGCTTGTATTGTAATGAATTAACATAGAAAAGGGACCATCGCTATTTTGCGACAGTCCCTTTTCATAACACCATCACTTTACAGATGCCCTGACCTCTCAATCAGTCATCCAAAGCTATCGCAAGCATCACATAAGGCTTGAAAGAGATGCTATCAAAGCCAAGTGAGCCTAGCTTCTTCACACTCGTCCTATCTCCGCCTATCACCTTCTGCTTGACGCTGTCTTCAAAGGTGAAGCTCGCATCTGCGCCAGCTTTGATTGAGATGCCATCCTCAAGAAGGCCTCTCCATGCAGCACCTGCAACGATATAGAACTCAGTAAGCTGTGTCCTTGTCGCAGAAAGGACAGCAGAATCAAAGACCAGTGAAGCCTGGCTAAGGGTTGTTCCATTGACACCTAAGCCAGCCCTTGCCTCAAGAAAGGCCTTCCTGTTGATTCTATAAGCGAATTCAAAGGATGTGGATAGATATCCGGACATTGGTGCGTCCTCGATTCCATTATCATTCAGCTTATAGGAAAGAGGGATCCCCAAGCCAGCCTGAACACCTATTCCAAGCTGCACATCGCTTCTTTCCTCTGTCAAATAGAAAACACCATCAATGTTCACTTCAAGGGACGTGCGCTTGATCTCAAGACTATCCTCATAGCTTGTTTTGCCAAAGCCGAAGCCAAGACCAAAGCCAGCATAACCAAGTGAATCAGCAAAAAGCGCGAAGGACAACAAAGCCATTAAAAGAAGAGAAGCGAGTCTTTTCATCAATACCTCCTACAAATACATACATTATATTACTAGCTTTATAGGTTTTTCAACCCACTCTTAACATCTGACAGCTGAGCTATGGCGCTATTTAAGATCAGTAAACAGCTCAAGGTCCAAAATGCTATCACCCATTGCGTATTGCCTACCGTGAAGCTTTAAAGGATTAGTCTCCTTTCTTATGGAGAAGAGCAGATCAGATACCCAGATTGAGTCCGTTCCAGGAAGACCTGGCTCAACAAAGCTATGTATTCCTGCATCCTTCAGCTGCGATGCAAACGTCTGATCAGCAGCCACAGGATCAGCGACAACGGCTCCAAGCGCCTTAAGAAGCTTTCCTGAAAAGAGACCTAGATTCCCTTCTCCTCCATCTGAGGAGACCTCAAAGCTCCTGCTTGCAGAGAGCACCCAGATATCATCATCGAGTGGAACCTGGAACGAGAAAAGGGTATCTAAGGATTGAGAGAAGGTGAAAGGAGGAGCAAAGAACGAGAAATAGGAGTCGAAGGCTCCTGAATAGCAAGCGTCTATGATCAGAAGCTTCTTGCCTTGTATATCATCAAGCTCAAAGCCGAGATCCATAGGATATACATAGTCATGGTCCCCAAATGCAAGATAGCCATTCGTCTCTGAGCCAGAGTCAGAGCCTGCGTGGCCAGAGAACTGGAATATCGTTATATCTGAGGGTTTGGCTTCCTTCTCTATTTGGTCGAGTATGTCATAAAACCTCAAAGAAAGCCCATTAGAGCGATGCGAATCCCCTTTATCACCTATATATCCCATATAGTCGCTCACTGCCTTGCTATACGAATCAACAATGTCCTTCTTTCCTTCCAAGGTTGCATCACCTCGGTAGTCATAGCCATCAACAGCATCCCCAGATACTGAGCTCTTGAGGCTGCCATCAACGTAGATGTTGAAGATTATGCCCCTTGGTATGGAAAGATCAGCAGAGGATAGCTTGCCCTCATCATCGATGAAGGAAGAGGTATCATAGCATTCAACTATCCTCGCCCCTCTAGTGGAGATAGTCGACTCTGGTCCTATTTCCAGGGCCTCAAGGATCAAAGTCTCACCTGACGTTCTGTAATAGAGGTCTATGGAGCTGGGATACTGAAAATCGCAAAAGCCCTCCTGCCTAAGCGAGTATGCCTTATACTCATATCCTCCCTGCTTAGCTAGATGCTGCAGCTGCAGACGCATCGCCCACTGGTCATTTAAGGTCGCAGAAAGCTCCCCGAGATTTTCCATCCCTTCATAATCAAGAGCAACAGAGACCAGGCGAATGACGGGCTTATCCAGCCTCTCTTCCAAAAAGTCACAGCCGAAGAGAAGAAAAAGGGAGAATAAAACGATTGGAATGAATCTTGCTCTTCTCATATTCCCTCCTAGAGCCCTACCCTGCAGCCTGCTTGGCAATAGAATGAATATAGATTGCCTTTATAAGACAAGCCACATCTTGCGCTAAGCGCCAAATCATCCCCAATAGGGAAGCTGTAGATTGCGCCCAAATCCAAAGAAGAGTACCTGATATCGCTTTTAAGATATCCGCCATAGCCATACTCCAGATATCCAGCTAAAGCCATCCCGCCTACTAGTTTTCGCAAAATGGCATAGCCAACACCTCCTCCAGCATAGCCATTGTACCTTAAGCCATTGATTGCGAGAGTCGCAGAGGTGTAGTTAAGCGACAAGTATGGACCATGCGAAACCATCCCCACATCTCTATGGAGGAGATCAACATCCAAATCAACCTTAAAGGCTGTTCTGAATAGAAAATCCTCATTCTCATTGTTTATATACAAAGCCTCATCCACTCCTCCAAACAAGGAGAGTGCGAATGCATCTCCCGATGCAGAGAGAGGAAAAGAGAGCAAAAGGGCAAGAGATAAAAACAATAGAAGAATCCTCTTATTCATAGAGCCTCCTATAACAGTATCGTTTTTGCATCTCTGGCACGCAAGATTTTTCACCATCTTTTTATTGAATTCAAATTATGCATGCTATAGTCACATTATGAAGTTTCTACACACATCAGACCTACACATAGGAAAAAGAGTCAGCGAATTCCCAATGCGTGATGAGCAGAAGGCCGCACTTGACCAAATAATCGAAATCGCAGAGAGGGAAAAGGTGGATGGCATATTCATCTCAGGGGATGTATATGACAAGCCAGTTCCATCAGCAGAGGCTGTCAGTCTCTTCGACTCCTTCATCTCAAGACTTGAAGAGATGAGAATTCCTTCATACATAATCGCAGGCAACCATGATTCTGCCGAAAGGATCAGCTACATGGGAGAGATCCTTCAGAAGAGAGGCATCCATGTTGAAGGCGCCTTTAGAGAAAGCGGAATCAGGAAAATCGGGCTAGAAGACGAACATGGCCCTCTCAATGTCTATCTCCTTCCCTTCCTGAAGCCAATAGAGGTGAGGCATGCACTCGATTTGGAAAGCGAGGAGATCAGCACCTATACAGAAGCTATAAAGCTAGTGATCGATAGAGAGAATATTGATAAAACCGAGAGGAATGTGCTTCTTACCCATCAATTTGTCGCAGGCTGCCGCCAATCAGAAAGCGAGGAGATGCTATCAATAGGAGGCTCAGAGCAGATAGATGATCACGTCTTTGACGCCTTTGATTATGTTGCGCTAGGACACCTTCATATCCCTCAAGGGGGAAGGATAAGATATTCTGGATCTCCCTTGAAATACTCCAAGTCAGAGGCCAAGGGAGAAAAAAGCGTCACTCTCATAACCCTCAAGGAAAAGGGGACTCTCGAAATTGAGGAAATCCCAATAAAGCCAATTCATGACATGAGGATCATCAAAGGGATGTATCAGGAAATCATGAGCCAAGGCAACCAAATAGACGATGAAGCAAAAGAAGACTACCTGTTCATAGAGCTGAATGATAAGGACTATGTCCCTAATGCGCTATCAATGCTTAGAACCATCTATAAGAACATCATCAGCATTGAATACCCGAATATCAGAAAGCTGAATCGCATCGATACCAAAATCAAAAAGGAAAGCCTCTCTGACCCTATTGAGCTTGTAAAGGAGTTCTACAAAGCGCTTATGGGCAAGGAGATGGAGAGTGAGGACCTTAAGCTTATCAACAATATTCTAGAGGAGCAAAGAAACAATGAAGATAAATAAACTCACTGTATCAGCCTTCGGGCCATATAGAGGCGAAGAGACAATCGATTTCTCACGCCTCAATGACGGCGGTCTTGTGCTAATAACAGGAGAAACAGGCGCTGGAAAGACTTCCATCTTCGATGCTATAGCCTTTGCTTTGTTCGGCATACCTAGCGGTGAATCAAGAAATGGGGATATGCTTAGGTGCCAAGAGGCAACGCCAGAAGCCAAAACCTATGTGGAGCTTGAATTTGAGTACAAGGGAGAGAAATACAAGATCCACAGGAATCCTAAATACACACGACCCTCCAAGAGAGGTGATTCCACAACCACTGAGGAAGCCGCAGCTATTCTAGAATGCCGAGGGAGGATTCTCAGCAGAATCACAGATGTCAACAGTGAGATTGAATCGATACTTGGGCTGACAAAGGATCAATACAAGAAAATCGGAATGCTTGCCCAAGGAGAGTTCAGAAAGCTTCTTTTATCAAGCACGGTGGAAAAAAGAGAGATATTCAGAAAGCTCTTCTCCACAGAGCTCTACCAAGGACTTCAGGACAAGATAAAGGAAGAGTCCTATAACGCCAAACATGATGCGGAAACAGAAAGCAAAGCCCTTATCGCCGCTCTAGACACAACCCCAGGCCTGGCTGCTTTCGCAGAATCCCGTGAAAATGCGATGGAGCACGTTAAAGTCCTTCTTTCAGAGCGTAAAGATATCATGAATAAGACACAGAAGGATTATGATGAGGCTTCTGCTAGCAATGAAGAAGCTATCAGGAACATCGAAAAAGCAAATGAAATCGCAAAAACCAAGACAGCTTTAGAAGAAAACAGGGAAAAACTCAAAAACCATGAGCAGAAAGTCATGATAGCAAGGACCAAGCTTCAGGAGCTGACGCAGGAGGATCTATCATCGAAGGAGGAGAGAATGTCCTTCCTTAGGCATGGCATTGATTATATCAAGGAAAAAGAAGCGCTTGTTTTAAAGCAAGGAAAACTTGAGAAGCAGAAGGATGAGTTGGCTAAAGAGATCAAAGCCAAGAAAGAACAATGCAGGAAGCTGGAAGAAAGCATCTATCAGGATAGCGCGGCTCTTTCTGCATTAGAGAGCAATAAGAAAAACACTGATGCTATCCTATTGACGATCAATAGATTGGAAAGTGAAAAGATGAGGGTTTCCACCATCCTCTCAAAGATGAATGAGCTCGATGATTTATGCGAATCAATAGAGGATACAAACCAAAAATACCAAAAAGCAAAGGCAGATTATCTCAAAGCCCGAGAAGCATACAATAGAGCTAAGATAGTCTGGGAAGAAAACCAAGCAGGCATCCTCGCAGAAAGCCTGGAAGAGGGCTCTCCCTGCCCTGTTTGCGGCTCTCTGCACCATCCTCAAAAGGCAGAGAAAAGAGAAGCTGTGCTTTCAAAAGAAGATCTAAATAATCTTGAGGATAAATGTAGCGAGGCTAATACCACAATGATCAGCCTTAGGACCTCCCACTCAGATAAGTCAAAAGAGAAGAAAAGCAAAGAAGAGGAAATCAGCAGCTTGATCAAGGAATTCGGGCTCGATGCAGATGAGCAAACCGAAGAAAGAATCGAGAGCCTTTAC
>JAZURW010000061.1:0-35492 GCA_045606405.1 Candidatus Ornithospirochaeta sp.
CTTCAGAAGCCATCCGTGCCGGTGGCATACCCCCCTGTCAACCTCAGTCAGCAAGCCAATTCCGACTAAGCGGAAGATTCCTGTTTGGATCTTGTTTGGGCTTGTCAAATGTTGGCATTTTGTCGCTCTTTAAACGATTGCAACAACGATGAGCCAGTTGAAGATTCTCCAAAGCAACAGGATCCCCATGCTGGGCTATTGGAATAATGTGATCAATGGTCGGACTCATCGGATCAGGATATCTGATTGACTTATCGACTGGCTTGCCACAGATTCCGCAAACAGATTGTGTTGCAAGTATTATCTTTTTATTTGCCTCATACTGGGCTCTGATTGCTGAGTTCCTCTCCGGTCTATTGGAGTAGGTAGGTCTATTTGAAAAAGCACCCCTCTGGGCCATTTTTTAACCTCCCCTGGGTTATTTATTGAAGGCCAGGAGTCCTGAGAATTCAAAAGCTCCTGACCGGAGTGGGGCGATATCATGAGAAGGTTGCTTCCTCATCGACCTTCTTGCCTGACTTGATCGTTAGATATCCATCAGAGTCAACGAAGATCTTATGTGTCCATTCTCCAAGTTTGATGCTGATACCCTCAACTTCATGATTGACTGTCTCTTTGATTGCCTCATCGAACAGAGCAATGATCCCAGGACAACCTTCAAAACGATTCCGAACCCATTCCTGTGCACGCTGGATCTTCCTCTCTCTGTTCCTGGCTATTGATGCATCCTCACAATCGCATTCCTTTGTTGCAATCTCATCAGCTTCAGCCTGTGTGATTGGCTCTTCAGCATCCCACTGGATAAAGCGTGACTGACCGCAGTATTTGCAAACACCTGAGATTCTTTTGTCTTTTGCCATAAATATCCCCTTTTTAATCATTTTGTTGAGCGAAATCCCCTCCGCAATCACTCTCGCAAGCTCTATACTCTTATCCCATAGCTTGCTCCCATTTTTTAGAGGATTAAAAAGGGAATCAGGCAACAAAAAAGCAACCAAGGAGATCACTCACTTGATTGCTTTTCTAATTTACACAATATCATAGATTAAATTATTTTTTTTGGACATTTTTGTGACCTGCTGCCGGAGCAGCTTCCTCGACTGCTGCCTAATTTAACACGATTCAGTGATTGTGACTATGTTATGAGGCTCAAGATTGAATTAATTATATAATTAACATATTATTATAATTAACCTAATTAGTATAATTATATTAATTAGGTTACCCAAAAAACTTCTGAGCTATAGCAAATGACCATAGCTCAGCGAGCTCTCCCACAAGAGCTCCTGTTTTTTTAGAGATCTCCTCAGCCGAGATCTCTTTTTTTGTCTCCAGGTTCAATGACATTTGTCCATCTGTCTCAACTGATTTCTTGCCACTCTTCTTCCTAGGAACTGCGCTTCCCTGAAGATCGTTTTCTTTAACTTTCAGATAAGCTGCTAATTCATGAATTGCTGTAGGAGTCATTACTCCTCTTTCATAGCATCGCTTGAAATTATCGCAAGACAAAGTATTAAAATGTCTTTTGAAAAAATTCTTTCCTGCTTTACCTGTGTATTTTCTCTTTACTTCCTCAGCGAAAGCTTCTAATTTCTCATTTTTTTGTAAAGTATAAAGTCTCTCTCCAGAGCTCATATTGTTTTCCTCCTATAAAGACAATCTTGAGCCCCATAACATAATCACAATCATTTTTTTAAATATTTTTACATTTGTCAACTCCTAGTCAAAATATCATAGGCTGCTGCCGGCTCAATCTTCAACGATCTCAATATGTCCGAAGCTTTTTACATATTCAGCTCGCTCTTTTCTCATGATGAGCTCAGTCCCCTTTTGCAGTTCCTGCCCTAGTTCCATATCATAGTAATCTCTTAAAACCCTTGTAACTACTGTATTTTGATTTTCAAAATTGTCTCTACAGTGAGGAGTTCCAAGGATTTCAGTCCATTTCTGAATCATCGGCTCATTTGTGTGAGCATACTTAAATCTCGGAATATTTAAAAGCTTTGTGACATCAAAATCCATGTCATACGGCACAATATATCCTGTCACTCCGTCCTTTAGGCCTTGCTCTTTCCCTGACTCGAATGGAGTTGCAATGACAGCTGTATCATTGATCAGAGCTTCCAGCACTGCATAAGAATAAGCTTCCTCGTCTGAGAGCTGCACCAGGTAATCTGCTTTTTTAATGTAATCCTGCACTTTAAGAGTTGCAGGCATATTGAAAAAGCCTTTTGGAGCATTCTTTAGCTGCCCATCGCTGAAATTAAACCAGATAAAAGGAATCTTTTTCTCATGCAGCATATTTGCAAGCTTCAACATCCTTGAATCATTGCTTCCTTTGTCCGAAGCTCCTACTCTTGTGGCCGATACAAGGAAAAGCATCTCTTTTGCTTCTTTCTGGACCATATTGTGAATAACTATTCCGTCCTTGGCCTGATCTCCCCAGGATGCTTTGGCAGCCTCTGAGACATTCACAAGAATGTCTCTGTCTTTTGGCAGGCTAAAATTCATCTGTTTGCAGCAATGGCAGACTTGCACAGTCTTTTTGAAGGTTATATTCTCCGGAATCTTGTCTGTGAGCCGATTTAATATAAGCGTGTCGCAGATAATATGAGAATCCTTGCTGTTTTTCATGACTGGGACATATTGGACTATTCTTGACAGCTGCATAATGTCCATTCTGTCATAAACAAAGATGATCTCATAGAATCGCCTCATCTCTTTGCAGAAGTTGTAAATAAATGTCGATATGCCTCCGACTTTGTTTGCATATTCGCAATAAAGGACTATTTGAGTCACTTTGGGCGGATTGATTTTCTCGAAAAGTGGAAGCTTTTCTCCTCGCAATTCATGTCCCCAGATTGCAAAAGGCTTATGAATTTGACAATATCTTCTCATCTCAGGAATATCGCACTGCTGTGTTAAGAGCCAGACCTCATTTTTCTGATCTTCGGCCTTGATCTCTTCCAGGAGATCCATCCGATCTGCTGCCACATAAGGGACATGATAGACAATTCTCTTTGTTTTCATGAGCCCTTTTTTGAATCTCTTAATCTTGGAATTATTGACCGCTGTGCGATAGAAATACATATATTCCGAGATTGCTCCATGCTTGAAGCTGCCATCTTTGAATATATATCCGACCTTCCTGGAAAAATCCTCATCCTCTGTTGAGTCCTTTTGCTCATTGAATCGTGTATCTCCAATAAAGGACCTCTTGAAGGCTCTTGTGCATACAGATGGATTAGTCAGCCATTCTGAATCGTTCATGAGCCTGTGATCATGTTGAGCGCCTTCCTTGCTCAGCGATCTCCATGAGAAGTCAATCACGTCATATCCGCCTTTGATCTTCTCCAGGAGCGTTTGCACAAAGTAATGCGGAATCATATCATCCGCATCAATAAATGAGACATATTCTCCGACTGCCTTATCTAGTCCGAGATTCCTTGCTGTGCTGCATCCGCCGTTTTCCTTCCGGAACACCTGGACAAAGTCATATGGAGCTAGATATGGCTGCCTGCTGCCATCGTCAACAACTATCACTTCAACTTCGTCTGTGATCTGTGGCTTTAAGCTGTTTATGAGCTCATCAATGTATGGCTCTGCATTATATGCTGGAATAATTATCGAAAGTTTTATCACTTGATCCCCCATTTTTAAATCTTAAACCTCATCAAAAATTCCTCATTGCTGATTATTTCCTTCTTCAGGAGCTTTCCGCAGTCAGCGCAGAATGTATAGACCTTTTCTGTATTTAGGGCATGGAATTGCTGAATTGGCTGCTTATACTCGACATTCTTATGCTTGCAGATCATCTGCTTGAATTTTGTTTTTATCTTCTTCATTTTCGCTTGCTAACTCCATTTCTAAATCTGTTATCAGTGAACCAATTGCGTCATTATATCCTGCAAAATAAAGCAATTCGTCTTTTGTGCTTTTATCATCAATATTTGCTTGACTGAACACCATGCGATTAAAAGCAATCTCTATCATTCTCTGAATCGTCATCGTCCTGCTCCTCTTCCTCAATCATCTCGTCAACTGCACAAAAGCCTTCTGCCTCGCTAAATCTTTTGACTGAAATATTTGCCTTGTATCGCTCGCCTTCATTAACGAAGTCAAATTCAACTCTGACTTCGCCAGCATCGTATTTTTTTATATCTCTCACAAATTCTTCAAGCTTCAGTTCCATATTCTTTTCCTCTCACTTTGATTTTTGCTTTGACAAGGCCTGTCGGCTTTAACTGATCATAGAGTCTTAATAGCTCCTTCTGCTCAAATCTCTGTATTGCACTTCTCGGCGGAATCTGCAGATTGATCTCTTTATCCTCTAGAAGCTGCTTAATGTTTCTTGCTGTTGTGTCTCCGATTCTTCTGTATTCTCCTGTGAGCAAGAATGATTTCTGCCAAGTAAATAGCTTAAAACCTAGAGCTTTTTCAATTTTTTGAAACATTTCTTCGTGTTCTGGAAAAAAAGGCATATGCAGCCAATTATCAATAAATTTAGAATGAGTTTCAAGCGTTTCATATTCTCTCAGAATCACTCTGATTGCTTCGCTTTCAGGACCAACGTGAGTGATGTTGTCAGCATAATCTTCAAGAATCTTTTTTGCTTCCTTCAGTTCCATTTTTCTCCCTCTCTTCCTTGATCATGCCCATTAGCTTCATGTTGTCACGCATCAGCTCAATATTGTCCTTCCTGAGCTTGAATATCTCCGGATTGGCATACAGCGCATGAGTCAGCCAGCCTTCAACGAATGAGCATATTACCCAGACAGCAAACGTCATTGCAAAATCATATTCCTGATCAGCTGCATATCTTCCGATCTTCGCTCCCACAACGCAGGCAAAAAAAATTGATCCGCCATATCTGCCATATCTTAAAAATATTTTTTTCATTACTTCCATCTCTTCCAGATCCTTTTCACATGACTTTTTGAGAAGAAGGTCCTGCTGCCATCAGATTTCATGATGGAATATTTCTTCCTGGGAAAGCTCAGGCCTTCAACAGGCTGCTCTTTTTCCAGGATGCCTTCTTCAACCGTTCCATCGTTGAAGGTCAATCTGACCTTTTGGCCAATAAGACTGTTAAGCTTCTCGACCTTCTTCTCTGTTTCTCTTTGAATGCAAAATATCTCTTCAATCATTTGGAATTTCCTCGGATTCTAATAACTTGCCAATCTGCAGCATAGCTTGATTGTACTCAAAATCATTGACCTCATTCCACTTTTGATATATCTCCTGTATTTTCTGATACTTGCGCATGATATTAATAATCTTTAGTTCCCGAGCAGCTTTTCTGACCACATAATTTCTAACCACCAAAAGTTGCTCTAAATGCTGAAAAATACTGCTATTTCAGCTTGCTTTTAGTTGCAAAATTCATATCAAAATGCTATAATGTGGATAGAAATAAATTCTAACCACAGAGGTGAATCATATGTACATAGCATACGATATGAAGAATGGTGTTGAGTACGCAAAGCTTGTCAGATCTGTCCGCCATGGCAAAAATGTTTCCAAGGAATACAAGAATCTTGGCAGGGTAATTGATAAAGAGAAGAACATCTTTAAAAGCCGCGAACTCGGAATATACCAGTATGACCTCGCTAATGACTACTACGACAAGAACCCTGACTGGTCAGGATCAGAAGCACCTGTCGAATATGTCGAGCCAAAGGATACTCGCAAGGAGAAGCTCATCCTTGATTTTGGAGATACCTTTCTCATTGACAGCTTCATACACAGCAATGGTCTGTCTGAGATCATAGATAATTGTGGTGTGCACAACAAGGATACACTGTATTCCATGATCTGCTATTACATACTTTCAAATACTGCCAACTGCCACGCAAAAACATGGTGGGAAGGCAATTTCGCAAGGATGAGATATCCAATGGCTACACTTGAGAGCCAAAGGGTAAGTGAATTCCTTGCAGAACTTGGGTCTGAAACCTGCTACAGGAGCTTCTTCAGAGCCTATGCTCCATATATATCAGATACTGTAGATGGTGATAATATCCTTATCGACAGTACCGGATTACCAAACAATATACATTTCCCTTTGACTGCTATAAGCAATCATAACGGTGACATAAACAACGAAGTAAGACTTATATATGTCACGCAGCAGTCCACAGGATTACCGATATATTTCAGATACTGCCCTGGCAATGTGATAGATGTATCAACACTTACAAGGACTATCCATGAACTGAAGAATCATGGTGTTAATACAAAGTTCTCAATCCTGGATGCCGGATACTACACAGCTGATAACATCAGGGATCTGTATCACAATGGTATTTCATTTGTGAGCCGTCTTCCGGAGAAGATGAATCTCTATAAAGACCTTGTTGCCGAAAACCTGGATTCTCTTGAAAGTAAGGAGAATCTTGTCAGGTATAATGGCAGATACATATATATCAAACGCGTTGAATGCAACGTGGTAGATGACTTTAAAGGCTATGCTTACATTGGCCTTGATATCAGTCGCAAGGAAGATGAGGATAAGAAACTCTTCCAGAGAGCTGATGATCAGAAACTGACCAATGAAGAAGTGTATGACAAACTCAGGCATCATGGCCTGTTTGTAATTGTTTCAAGCAGACCGATGGCTACTGATAAGATACTTCCGACCTACTACACTCGCCAGCAGATAGAGCAGATATTTGATATCGGTAAGAACTATGCAGATATGCTTCCGCTCAGAGTGCAGACCGAGGAAACATTTAGGGGCCATCTGTTGTTAACATTTATTGCCTGCGTCATTCTCAAGATGATACAGGACAAGCTAAAACCAACCAAGTATAATCCGATTTCAATGTTTATGAATCTTCGCAATCAGAAGTGCAAAGTATATGCTACTGAATTGCTGACTACAGAGGCAACCAAGATCATGAATGATTGCTACAAGCTCTTTAAGATCTCATGCCCTGCAGAGGTGTCGTTGAAACGTGGTTAGAAAAGTTGGTCGGGAACTATAGATAATTTGATTGTGAAAATCTGCATGTTTTTGATACCATTTCAATTCTTTTTCAATGATTTCGGTATCGTCTCCATACAGTTCTTCTAATGTCAAATCCTCACTTACAATGTGTGTATCAACTGTTTTTTGATACATCTTAAATATTTCTTGCTCATTTGCTATGATTTCATCAATCGACATTCCTGCCTGCCACCTCCTGATCTGCTCAATCCTCTGTATAGCTATATATACTCTCAATCTCATAGCTGTTGGAACAGCAATCAGGATATAAGCCTTGGCATAATTCCGCCAAATACTTATTTGCTTCTTTTTCTGCTTCTTCCCTCGTGTCGCAATAGAATGATGTTTTAATCTCTATGGTGGCTTCAACTTCCCATTCTTTATCTTTGCTCATTTCTTATCCTCACTTTCTGCCTTGACTAAATTCTTGACTAACCTTGACTTCAAGCATCCGGAATCTCCTCGAATAGTTCTTCATACTTGTCAGGATCATATTTCATCAGGAGCTTTTTGGCTTCCTCTTTCTCGATTGCCTCGCCTATTGATGTATAGTCCTGCTCATGAGTCAAAAGCCAATTCCCTTTTGAAGATTTCCATAATTCACAAGTAAATACTTCTCCAACGTCTCCACATATTTCCCTTAAAATCATATTGCTTGTGGCATACCACTTCTTGACATTTGCGATCTTCTCCATCTTGTCAGTGTCGTATTTCATTCCGTTTATAATAAATCTCATTTTTCCTCACTTTCAGCCTTTCGTTTTTTCATCCACTCATTAAGTTCTTTCCTACATTCATCACATACATCCCACACTTTTCCATTACTTGATATACAAAAATTATAATCTTTCGTAGATCTTGAAAATATTTCTGAAGGCATTTCCTTACCACATATATCACATATTGTTTTTGTCATTCTTCTTTTGGCAGGATCCTGAAGCCAAGCTTGAGCTCAAGAAGTTCTTTCCCATAATCCAGGACCACAATTGCTTCGTTTCCTTGGCCTTTGATATAGATTTCCTCGATATCCTTGATAAATCCTTCAGAGAACATCTTCTCAAATTCCATCTTTCCCATCCTGCCTGCCTCCTTCCTTTAGTGCAACATATTGGCCATAACTCATGCCTGCTGCCTGTGCTTCTCTCTGAAGCTGAGTCAGCTCTTTGGCTTTGCTTTTTGGCATCTGTTTCTCAATTCTTTTTCTTAGCGCATAATCTGCACTGTGATGGTCACGCTGCTCTTTGTTTAGCTGATAATTCTTTTTGTTCAAATTCCTGATGCGCTGCTTCTTGCATTCAGGCGAACAGACGATTTTCTCCCTTCCACCCCTATTGGTGGGAGTGAATTCTTTTCCGCAGATGATACATTTCATTTTTGCCCCCTCAAAACGTTGATTTTTCTCACTCTGCAAGCGTTTTTTATTTCTAAAAAGCGCATAAATACTAAATTTTTATTTGTCTACGAGCTTGCAGACTAGGATAAAATAAGCAATCAGAGCAATCATGACTCCAATCACGCATCCAGCAAGCTTTAGAATGACAACCACAGTTTTCATTTTGCACCTCATTTTTTCCTGTAATTCTTCGCCGATTTTAGCCTTGATTATATCTTTTTGATAATTTATCCGTCTGAAAGCTAAAATTTAAAATAAAGGCAATTTTCGCAGTTTTTTTGGCTATATCAAGAAATCAATATATTAATTTGCGTTTTTATATAAATCTCTCTAGCTCGTCTGTGGCCTTCCTGCGCTTTTTGTAAACCCAATCGGAACTGTAGCCTAGTCGGTCGGCAATATCTGTGATGCTCATGTGGTCAATGTAGCACAGCGTTAGAACAGTCTTGAATTCCTCTTCAGACAGTTTGTTGATTACCTTCTCAACCTCAACTATGCGCCGAGCCTTCTTATAGGCGATATCAGCCATCTTGACCTCAATCTCGTTGATCTCGCCACAGATTTTTGACAGCTGATCTTCAGGAGAGCTCATGACCTTGTCCTTGTCATATCGGATTCCGGAAGGCAACAGGCACGTCTCAAGAGCTCTGCGCTGTGATTGCAGCCTTAGGAGCTGCAAATCAAAAACTCTGATCGAATTTAGAAAGTTATACACCTCACTTTTCATGTAATTTCCCCCTTCATAAGCTTTTAGCTAGTACTCACGCTTGATCTTAACGTCCTGATCGTTACGTCTGAGCGTCAGATGGATTCCGGTCACTTCCTCGGTGTTGTCGATGACCTGCTGCCAGGTAATGACTCCGTCATTCAGGAGCTCTGCTCCTTCCTGGAATGCATCCATGAATCTCTGAAGCCTGTCATGACCAAATCCGAACTTATCATGCAGGATGCCCATACTCATGCTCATGACTGTGTCCAGCATCATATTTCGCATCTGACTTGTGGCTTTTTCCATCTCCTTGTGAGACACGTTTATGCTCATTCCGGAGCAGCCACGCTTCTTGATCTCTTCCCTGAGTCCTTCAATGCCATCCTTGGCAACGATCCTCTCGGCATAGGCAAGACCTTCCATCCGGCCTCGGGCCATATCATCAACCTTGCTCATTCTTTCCCTTCTCCTTTTTGGTGGACTTTTTGTGCAATTTCTTGCGATAGCTGATCTCATCTGCTGCCAATGCAATCGCCAAGATCAGCTCTGCTGCAATCAATACTCCGAATATGATCAGCTCAATCATGGTCATTCTCCAGGTCGATCTTGAAGCTCGCAGGTTTATCAGGCCATTTACTCTTGCCGGACTCATCTTTTTCGACCACTGTACAACCAATTGATTCTGCAAATTCTACGAATTTCTTCTTGCACCTCCTGCTGAGCTCTTCAAATGACTCTTTTGTTCCGTTCACATACGCTTCGAGATCCTCTTCGATGTTTAGCAACTTGGCAGCTTTTGTGTTGAAGCCAGCTGTAGCTCGAATTCCCTTGTTAGTGAATACAATCTCTTGCCTATAAACTGTCAGCTCATCCCCTTCAACTATTCCATACATTAAAGCCTCTTTTTTGATTCGTTCTGGAATCTTGTCATATAACTCCTCAATTTTCTCTTTGTCCATCTTTTTTCTCCCTTGGCTTTTATAAATTTTCAGCAATCTGCTTTTCCAGATTGTCAAAATCATAATTATTTTGTTTAATCACTCCGTCAGCTCTTGGCTTATTAGTCTGTTCTCTATCAGCCCAGGACCACAGGATTGACTTCCATCGTTTGATTGGCTTACCTGTCTTAGTTACCCAACCACGCTCTTCATTCTTCTCGTAGAACTTAACCGGATCGATTTTGAGCTTATGCTCCTCGACATATTTTTTGATATCTTCTAATGTCGGTTTTTTAGGCGGACAGTCAGCCGGTTTTTCCCTTGTCTGTCTAACTTGATTATTAATATTAATTATATCTTTATTATTTGAGGAACTGAGTTCCCCATCATGAGGAACTGAGTTCCCCATATGAGGAACTGAGTTCCCCATAAGTGAGGAACTGAGTTCCTCATCATCACTGCTATTATTTTCGATATTAAAATCAGGAACTATCGTATTATAGATAGGCTTGTTATATCCAACATACCTTTTACAGATCAATCCTTTTATTCGCAATTCTGTTAATGCTTTTTTAATTCCTCGATCAGTCGAACCGGTAAATTCTGCAAGATATTGCAATGAGCCATAGAAGCATCCTTGATTCCCCTGGCTAAATCCATGAATGATTGCATAAACTTGCAAGCTAAGCCCTTTAAGGCCTAGTTTTGTTAACATCCAACCCTCAACAACGTAATGGCTTGTATCTTTTATGAGTGTGCTATTGTCTGCCATTTTGCTCCCCTTTAAGTTTTAAAAGTTATAATTTAAGTTCTAAAATTTTAGACTCTTTGCGCTCGTAGCTCTGCTATGCGCTTTTCATATTCCCAGTCAGCTTCACTGACAAAATGCTCACATAAAAATTGATGCTGCGGATCAGTCCGATAATATAGATCTGGCACTCTTACCCATGCAAAAGGTCGAAGCCATTTCCGCCTCTCAGAATTCACAATCAGCCACTTATCTCCATATCCGGCATATGCCCACCAAAAACCGTGAAACCATGCCATATATGTGTAATTGTAATGCTCAGACTTGTAAAGGTAGTGAATGCAGTAATATATTCCATGCTCTTCAGGAAGTTCCAGCTCTGTGTAGTGCCAATCATCTGTCCAGCCTTCTTCCTTTTGGTAGGTCCTTGGAATTTGATACCTGGCTTCTAGCTCTTGGAGCTTTGCATAATCAAATATGCTCATCTGGCCATCACATTCATAGTTGTCCAAATTCGTCAACAATGCTGTAACTCTCCCTATATTCTTCAATTTTTGAGACATGAACAGCCTCAGCATCCCAGCCTGAAAGAATGGAATACTTTAGTTCTTCAATGTTTTCTTCATTCAGTGGCTCTTTAAATGCAATTTCAAGTGTTATCTTCTGCATATGATTCCTTCCTGATGCTGGCCAAAAGATTGAACAGCTTTTCGCCAACGTTGTTGTAAAGTGGTTTTAGTCTATTTCTATGCACTTTTTGAACTGTTCCGTCCTTTCGCAGCACATCAATGGTCATTCCTTGCGCTCTGGTAACAACCGCAAACGTCTCAACATATCTCTGATCAGAAGCTGTATATGCTACTATGTCCCCAGGCTTATAAATAAAATCCTGCATTATGCTCCTTTCTGCCTGAGCTCTAAGGCTCAGGACTTTATAAGAGGCAATGAGATTTTGTGATAAATTCCTCGCCTCAGAAGGTCATTCGATAAGCCAAAATCCAACTTCTTGCGATTTTCTTGCATTTTCTTGCGATTTTGGACTACTTAAGTAGTTGCGTTCAAATATCTGCATCCATTCTGTGTGTGAATGATTGCTCTCAAAAGCCTCTTGAGCAAGTCTTTTAAGATAAAGGTCATTCTCTCGATTCCGATGCACTGCTTCGGAGCTGCCTGTGTGATGCCGGACGCAAAGCCAGCACCAAAGCCCATATTTCTCCGAGAGCTTCCTGCCTGGATTGCCAAATATAATGTGATGCTTATGGAGTCCTGCTGCCTGGAGCGGACCATAATACATCACTTGTTCTGCATCTCTCCGGCACAAGAAGCACTCTTTCACTCCATGCTGGACGATTGAAGCAGCCATTCCTGCAATTCATCCTCAAATAAGATCTTCTTGCCCAGGCATCTCGCATAAGAATATTCAAAGTGAACTCTGACAGATTCATCCGATCCGTCCATGATCAGAATGAAATCAGAGTCCTCAATGAGTCTTGCTGACATTTTGGCAAGCTGGACCTGATCTGCTGCCGGCATCTGATAAAAAATCCTTGACGGATTGATCACATCAACGTCCTTGATCGTTTTTTTCAAAGTCAGTTCCAGATCAACAAATCTGTTGAAACACTCTTCTGTCCGGTCATAGTTGCCGGATATATAGATTTTCTTCAGCTTCATATCATTTCCCCCTCATAAAAAGCTTTTAAAATCTAGTTATTTAGTTTTTAGTTTCCTCTTGGCAGTGGCGAAAAATCAGCGTTATCGCCAAGACTGTTTTATTTCCGTTTCTAGCTTATGAAGCTCATGTTCCATCCATTTTTGATACGAGCTGCCATCCAGCGGATAGAATTCGACCTGCCTGCCTTCCGATCTGACAGCTATCTCCACCCATGCAGCCAGGTTTTTGATGTCTCTGCCTCTGATCTGCCAATTGGCCTGCTGCCATTTTGGAAGATATGAAAAGTAATTACTTAAGTAATTACAATTTGTATATATTTTTAGGTCTGAAGGCTTCAATCGCCTCATGGCCTTCACAAGAGCTCTAAGAGCAAGCCTATTTTCATTTACGTCTTTGACTGTTCCATAGCCTGTCCTGGACACTATCTGCCCTTGCTGATTCTCAACATTAATGAGATAGAGATATCTGCCTTGTGACCTTATTGCAGGACCTTTTATTGACGTAATTAAGTAAATAGATGCTTGCATATTAATTTATTGATTGCTCCCAAAATTCGTGATAATATTTGAAAAGAATCTTAAAAATTCTATTAATTTTTTCTCATTGAGCAGACCGCACATCTGCTCTTTTTATTTGCCATGAGCACGTTCTAGCAATTCCGATATCTCAAGCGTGTCCTTGGCATATTGGCTCATATCTCCACCGCTCTTATATCGCTTAAGATTTGTTGAATCTCCGTTATAGCGCATCAATATCTCTGCCGGATCATCCCCAAAATT
This sequence comes from Candidatus Ornithospirochaeta sp., assembly GCA_045606405.1. Taxonomy (GTDB): domain Bacteria; phylum Spirochaetota; class Spirochaetia; order Sphaerochaetales; family Sphaerochaetaceae; genus Ornithospirochaeta. The sequence continues at coordinate 13,231 of JAZURW010000061.1, forward strand.
ATCGAAAAGATATCTCAGGAGCTGCGCTCCGGCTTCGATGTTGATCTCATCGTTGAAGATGGCTTCTGCATAAGTCAGATTCTTGTCTGCTGCCATTTCTTTGATATGTTTTCTATTGAATGCCTGGCTGAAATTAATCTGCATCAGACCGGAACAGGATGCGTTTTTGACAGAGGCAATGCATCTTGATTCTTGCCAAATGATTGCCTGCAGGAGCTCTGGACAGATGTCATATTTTTGGCCAACAATCTCAGTAATTTCTATAATTTCGGTCGGGATCTCGACTCCAAGCTCTTGCAGTGCTTCCTGAGCTGCCTGCTGCCTTTTGGCCATCATGATCTGATACGATGGATCTTCAATCGTTCCGGATTCATATTCAATTTTTAATTGTGTAGTTTGGTTTGTGGCCACACTGACATGACCTGAAATAATAGACTGCTGCGCATTCGCCACGCACACGAATGGAAGAAGAATTGCGACTCCCCCAGCTGCAATCAATCGCATAAGATAATTTTTTCTCATTTTTACCCCCTCTAGTAAAAAAATGAGCTTTCGTTCACTTTATTCATACCGTTTTTAGTTTGCCCTTTTCTCCTGGCTCAATAAGGTTCAGCCTCAAAAACTCCTGCTTGACTCTTGATCCGACATAATGCTCGACATCTTGATATTTGCGATCATCAGCCAATCGAGCAGCATTCTCAGGCTTTGAAGCGAATTCAATGAGCTCGCATATATAGTCGATGAGTCTGTGCTCTTCGTCCGGAGATAGGTTTACTTCAGTTCTCCTCATTATTTAGTTGTACCCCCTCAATAATTGTTTAGATGTTGGCCAGCTGCTCCAAAGTTATTCCTAAGAGCTGACTGAGCTTCCTTGCTTCAGCAAGTGTCAGCCTGTCAGGATCATTTATCTTCCTGCTTGTGGTTGTATGACTTAAGTGAAGCTTAAGAGCCAGCTCATCCACTCCATGAATGTGCCTTTGCCTGGCCAAATATAAAATTGTATCTGCTTTTGGTCCTACTTTTCCCTGCATAATTCTCTCCGATTACGGATATACCGTAATTTTAGTGCAAAAAATTAATATTAGAATATGGAATGCCATACAGATCTTCCATCTTCTTGATCATAGGAATATCCGGATAGCTTCTTCCTTTTTCATATCTTCTAAGGGTGTCAGGAGTACAGCCCAAGACTTCTGCTGCTGCTTCCTGAGTAAGTCCTTTATTTACTCTCGCAGCTTCTAATGTAATCATCAACGTATCCATATATATCTCCTCTCTGTGCTTAATATCATATTACGGTTTGTCCGTATTGTCAACGGATAATCCGTAAATGTTTTCGTGTTAGACTTGATTTTTTTACGATTTAAACCGATACTATAATTACGACTAGTTAGGAGAAAAATCATGGACAACAATTTAGGAAACAAACAAACACTAGCACGCAATCTAAAAAGATTGATGGAAGAAAACGGAAAGTCAAGGACGGATATCTGCAAAGCGCTGAATATTAAATATACAACGCTTACAGATTGGCTTAATGCCAAGACATATCCGAGAATCGATGCTCTTCAATTACTTGCTAACTATTTTAGAGTCTCAAAGGCCGATCTGGTCGAAGAGAGAATCGATTACGAAGCAGCCTTTTATTTGACGCAAGAGGAGCAGCTGATCATTGAGACCTGGAGAAAATCTCCTGATCACGCTAAAGAATTAGCTGCATATGCTTTAGGACTATCCAAGTTATTCAAAAGAAAGGATGATGAAAATGAAAGAAAAGAAGCCGATCTATAAGAAATGGTGGTTTTGGGTAATCGTTGTTTTTTTACTTATTGGAATTGCAGGCAGTCGATCAGGAAGCAATCCTGAAGAAGTGACCAACTCAGTCGCAGAATCTTCAAACACTGATGTTTCCCTACAAGAGAGCACTGTTGATGTCGCAGAAGTCAGTGAAGAAGTCACTCTCGAATCAATAATAGGCTCAGACCATGAGAATTGGCAGGACATGGAGACTTCTGATGGTGGTTATAAGATTTCTTTTAAGGACACAGCTTCTTATTGGGATGAGAACTCATTCGTCACAGAGGCAATTCACAATTATGTGAATCTCTGCTCTCAGGTTTATGCAGATAATTCAAGCTGCGCTTATGTTGAATTATACATTTTCGTTGATATGCAGGACGCAAAAGGCAATGTCTCACAGTCTAAGGGGTTTATGTGTTCAATGACGCAGGAAGAATTCAACACATTTAATTGGGATAATCTTAAAGGCTCTAAGATTTATGATGTTTTCTCTTCCAGCTGCACAGAATTTTATATTGCACCAGGCATTCTCAGCAATGTTAGCACAGACAAGATTATTTATTACAACTAAATTCCTATACGGAATTTGCACCAATTTAATCCTATTTTGATATCAAAATAATCCTATTTTGTTATTAAAAGCGCAAAATCTGTGATTAAAAAATCATTTTAGATCATTTTTTCTGTGTTTTTTGTTTTTATAGTGATTATTTTGGCCATCATAAGAACCAGATCGGAGCTCTGGGAGATCCTTTTCAAATTCCATATAAGGAATTTGACTTCCTGAAGAGCTCCGAAAAGCGCATAATTTCGTTAGGGAAAAAATCGAGAGAAATATGCGCCAACTTGCTACTGAGTTTGTTAGCAACTTGACGCAGGAAGGGAAGTCATGGCCAGAGTTGAGAAGCTGCCATCCGGATCGTATAGAGTGAGAGTTTACTCTCATACTGACAAAGATGGCAAAAAGATTTATAGGTCCTTCGTTGACAAGGACAAGCAAAAAGTCAAAAAGATGGCTCACGAATTCGAGGACCACAAGACAGAGCTGCAATCTGGAGAGATCACAGTGGCCAGATGCATCGATGATTATATATCATCTAAGACCGGAGTGCTGTCTCCGTCAACGATAAAAGGCTATCGTCAGATCCAAAAGAAGTACTTTGATTCTATCAATGAAATGTATGTCTCAAGAATCACATCTAAAGATATCCAATATCTTGTCTCAGAGCTGTCACAGACAAGATCGGCCAAGACAGTGACTAATATTTATGCGCTGCTCATGTCGGCCTTGGATCAAGTCAGTGATAGAAAATTTAAGGTCACGCTTCCAGCCAGGTCAAAGCCAGCTTATAAGATTCCGGATGATGAGGATGTGATCAGACTAATCGAAGAAGCTCCTGAAGATATAAAGCTCTGCATTGTCCTTGCAGCCATCTGTGCAATGCGTAGAGGCGAGATCATGGCTCTCAAATATGGAGACATCCTCAGAGAATTTGAGTCGATCTATGTCCATGCCGACATGGTACAGAATGAGCAAAAAGAGTGGATTTATAAGCCAATGCCAAAGACTGCAGCCGGAATCAGAAGGATTAAAGTCTCAAAAAATCTGATCAGCATGATTCCTGAAGGAGATCCTGAAGAGTTTATTTTCAAGATGAATCCAGGCACCATGAGCCATAAGTGGCATACGCTGAAGAATCGACTAGGCATTGATTGCAGATTCCATGATCTGAGACACTATTCAACATCTGTCAGAGGCTATCTTGGAATTCCTGCAAAAGAGACTCAGGCTGTCGGCGGATGGAGCTCACTTAAGATGATCCAAGAAGTCTATGACAACAGGATTGAGAGCAAGTCTGTCAAGTACAGCAAGATGGCAAATGATTACTTTGACGAAAGCATATTGAAGAAAACAAAAGAGCAGGCTTAAAAGCTTGCTCTTCTGCTGTTTCTATTATTTAATAATTTATTTATAATCTAGGTGTTGACTTATATTATATGTAAGTATACACTTATATCATAAACCAAAGAACACATCACTCTGAAGGGAGAAAACGCATGAAAAAGATAATACTCGAAATCAAAACAGACGATGATTTTGATGAAGTTGACATTAATGAGATGCAGGAGAAGATCTTCGAGATTTTTAAAGTTAACGCTGTGAATGTCAAGGAAATACTTGAAAAGGAGTGTATATGACAACTAAAGCACAAAAAGAAGCTCAAAAACGGTATGATCAGGCCAGCAAAGACAAATTCAGAATGATCCACCTGAAGCTGAACAAAGATGCTGATGCAGATATCATTGCCAGGCTGGAAGCATCCGGCAATATCCAGGGATATATAAAAGAGCTGATCAGATACGATAAAACAAAAGAGCAGGCCTAAAAGCTTGCTCTTCTGCTATTTCAATTTATTTATAATTTCTTTATAATATAGGTGTTGACTTATGATATATATAGGTATATACTTATATCATAAACAAAGAACACAGCACTCTGAAAGGAGAAAGATATGAATAAATTATTTGATTTTGCTTCAAACTTAGAACTTTGGGTAATCAATAAAGACAGATACTTTGCAGCTGCTGCTTGCAATGCTGATTATGTCTATGAAGTAATAAAAGAGACTGACAAAGCAATCTGCATTCAGATCTTCTCAACTAAGAAACATATTAGTAATTGGACTAAGTGGATTCCTAAGAGTGCAATCATCAAATAGCAAAGGAGAAAAAATATGATTAAAGACAGAAAAAATGGAGATTATTTTAATTCTATTGATGAATTAAGGAATTATTTATCAATAATTCCAGAAATCGAAGAAAAATGCACATTGTCAATAGCTGATTGCGTTACAGAGCAGGATTTCGTTGATTTTGCAAACGAATACGAATTAAAGGCCAATGACGGAATAATGACACATGAGTATGCAGTTGTTTAAAGAATGAGGAGCACATATGAGCACTAAAGCACAAAAAGAAGCTCAAAAACGGTATGATCAGGCCAGCAAAGACAAGTTCAGAATGATCCATCTGAAGCTGAACAAGGAAGCTGATGCAGATATCCTTGCCAAGCTGGAATCATCCGGCAATATCCAGGGATATATAAAAGAGCTGATCAGAAACGATAAAACAAAAGAGCAGGCCTGATGACCTGCTCTTCTGTTTCGTATGGTTTTTTCGGGAGAAAAAATGCATTGCATTCGACCTATAAGGGGAAGTCGTTTGGATTAATTTTATTATATCAATATAACAATTATAATTTTTGGATATTTTCATATATGTCATGACATATTTCATGACATATTTTTAGTTCTTTTTATGTATTTTGAGTTTAAAATATTAAATTCTAAATACAGTAAATTATACGCTCAAAGCCTTGAAAAATCAGGCAAAAATGAAAAGAGCCAGCAAACATGCTGACTCTCAAAAAAGTGGATCAGACGGGAGTCGAACCCGTTTAAGATTTATGCAGATTAATTCAGTTTATTTAGGATTAAAGCTGATTTGAAAGAATTTAAAATTTTCTCTGTGACGTACTTTGTGACATATTTTCGGACAGCACAAAAAAGCCTAGTGGAATTTTTACGTTCCACTAGGCTTTTTCATTTTGGAGATTTCTGCAACTTCGATTATAAATGAGTAGGTGGGTTTCCCCCTAAATTATATCATGTTTTGAATTCAATTATTGCTCTTCTAGTTGCAGGACCAACTTTTCCATCCTGCTCCAGGTTGAATTTCTTTTGTAGCTTCAGGACAGCTGCAAGCGTATTATTGCCAAAGCTGCCATCAATGACAAGAGTAAGTCCAAGAATCCTGTTGATCTCATATTGAAGCCATTTAACGGATGAGCCTTTTGAGCCTTTTTTGAGAGTTGCAGTCGGAACTGTGTACGGATTGACAGCAGCTGCTCCGGAATCTTCCAGATCATACTGAGTCAGGTTGTACTTTGCAATAATGTTCAGAACAGAATTCACTTCTGTGCTGCTGGTCATGTAACCGCAATCCTTGATCTGCTGCATTTGGGCTCTGTATTGCGTTTTCGTGACTCGTTTATATAGATTTGTATTCAAGAGCTCATAATAATTGAACACACAGAGCTCCATATTTGGATAAGCTCTAAATGCAGCCTTGATGACTGTATGAGTTCCGATTGTGTACTCTTCTTTAGTTTTTGAAGTAAAATAAGAGCCGTGCCAATATTTAGTGGCAGTCTTGCCTGTTCCGACCTTCTGGCCAAGATATGAATGATATTTACAAGAGCCTGCTGTGCCATAAGCCGACTCAACACAAGCCATTCCGATGCATATGGACGGATGAATCTTGCCAAGCTCCAGGAATGCCTTTTGAGCAAGAGGAGCTATCTCCGTTATGAATTTTTTAACTTGCTCAGATGATGCCATAAGATTACTCCTCTACTTCAGGAAGGCCAGCGATGGAAGTTAAGATTGAAAGAAAAGCTGCCAAAAGAGATGCTGAAATGACCAGCTTCCAATCTACTGCCTCAATGACTGCTGTTGTGCCAATGGTTGCAATGGCAGTCTGTGCCAATGTCTTAAGAGCTCTGATTCCGGCTGCTTTGAGCCATCTTTTTGTGTTTAACTTAATCTGCTGCATAAGATTCTCCTCTCAATTTTTGTGAGCCAAATAATGATGCAGATCATCCTTGACGTGCTTCAGATCGTCAGAAATCTGCTTGCCTTCCGTGATACAGTACTGAACTTCAAACTCTATGAGTGCCAGCGTTGACCTAATCAGGACCTCAAGAGCATCATCCTGGGAACGAAAGTGATCGTTGCCTTTGAGCAATGACTTCTCGACTTCGGCCATCTTGACCTCAAGGGCCTGGATGCGCTTTTCGATCGTATTCCTCGGCTTAGTCATGAACAGATAGAAGCCATATATGATGATGATCACATTGAAGATGGTCAAAATGAGCTGAAATAGCTTCAAAATAAGGCTTAAATAATCCATTGTGAGATCCTCTTGATTAATGAATCGATTAATGATATATTTACGGAACGACAATATTACTTAATATGGAAAGAGCCATAGATATCTAGGTCTATGGCTCTTTTTGCTTTTATGCCTGGTATGCCTCGCCTGTGATCAGCTCATATTCCTCAGCTGTGATTGCTCCCTTCTTGACAAAATTTGCATCGTGCGCTTTTGTGTAAAGGCCAAGGTTATAGTATTTTTTTACTTTATCAAATAATTTACTCATGGCTTATTCCTCCAGAAGTGTGTCAGTCATTAGTGCTGTATACATGACTTGAGACTCTAGCTGCTCCATTGGTGTAGGTACTGCTGGAATAGCTTCTCTATCGGCTTCTATTTCTTCCTCTGCTCGCTCAACAACTTCCTCGTTTTCGTACTTGTACTGATAAATACCATCTTCTGTTTTTAGGCCTTTTTCAAGGTAGTGAGTCTGTGCAAGGTTGTACTTATCGCCATAACCCTCGTCTATCTGAATCCAATCTGTAAAGTCTTGTGGTAGTGTATATTCTCCCTCTATCCTTGTCACTCTGTTGTTATCGTCTACAAGTATAAATACTCTTGACTTGGGTTCTTCTATCTCTTGTAAGATTTCTTCCATAAAGTGTCAACTCCTTTCTGTTATAGGTCGGCTGAAAAGTCGATGGAAGCTCCATTCCACAATCTTAATAGTCCTATTTCAAAGTTAGTTATACTTGAGAAAATACCATCTTCCGCCAAAGTAATTACTTGATTATCAGTTGACGTTGGAACCGGAGTGTTAGCATATGCGCTGCTATCGTTAGCTAATATCCATTCCCAAGTTCCAGCCTGAGTCACTGTTGGCAACGTCCGCATAGCTGTCGGTAAAAAAACATTAGCTCTTACATTAGTGCTTTGCGCATAAGCTGTAAAACTGATGATTTTATTACTTTTAAACCTTACAAAATATCTCTGACACTTCAGCAATTCTTCTGCATAGTTTGGAGCTGTGTCCATTGCAAGAGTTGAGATTGAGCCAACTTCAAGTTTGACGGCTTTGATTGTATGTGATGAACTAAATATAACAGCAACTTGAAAGCGTCCGGTAGTAAGTTCTACTAAAATGATTTGAACACCATCATTATTATAAACTGTCGTAAACACATTGGATGCAGGTGTTGACGATATAACCAGATGAGGTGTACCAACCACAATTTCCCCATCAATAATTGCAGATACAACAACCATCTTGTTTGCAAATTTGCTTATGCCATCTTCAATTATTTCAAAAATTGACAAATTAGCGGAAGTAATTGAATTATCTGTGTTATAAGTAAATGTTCCTGTGCAATGCCATCTGTCCCATGCTAAAGTAGCACCTGCTAATGTAACTGATTCATTCTTGGCAATACCTCTCTGATTCACAGTAAACCAGGCATTATCAAGCAGATTCCTATTTGATACATTGCCCTTCAAATTCAGCAGCTGAGTCTCAACCGGATCAGCTAGCTTTATATTCGCATTGGTCGGATCATCCTCGTAAGCTACAAGTGCATCTCCTGCTGTAATTGCAGCAATGACTTCATAGAGATTATCATTATATATAATCTGCCTTCCAACAGCCCAGGCATTTGTTGCCGGATCAGTCTCAACAGGAGCAATGATCCTCTCGACCAAATTTGTAGGCTCTCCAATGAACAGAGTCCAATTCACTCCTTCAGCTGGAGCAATTCCTGTTGTATCATCAATCAGGCATCTCCATATATTGCCACTGTAATGCACAAGATCATTCTTAACATAGTTATCACTTGATGAGTAAGTTCCCTGATCTGTGAAGCCTATCAGATCAAGCGCTGTATATCCTGTTGGATTTACCATTTTTCAATCTCCTTTCAGCTCGCATTCTTAATGTAGAGCCTGTTGTTTGCAACAATGAACTCGCCTGTTGCAGCATCGCTTATATATAGCCTGTTGTTGGCTATCGTGAATCTAGGAATTACAAAATCAACATAATATTGAAGAATATCCTCAGAGGCCTTTGCATTCTGTTCAGAGAGCTTTGCAGCCTGCTCTGAATCTGAAGCATTCTCTTCTGACTCAGCTGCTGCGCTTGCAGAATCGGCTGCATCCGAAGCCGACTGTGCTGCTGCTGTTGCAGAATCCGCTGCATCTGAAGCCGACTGTGCTGCGTTTGTCTCCGAAGTCGCAGCATTCTCTTCAGACTGAGCTGCTGCTTCAGCTGATGCTGCTGCATTTGCTTCCTGCTCTCTTGCCAGCTCAATGATTGCCGGAATTTCTGTCTCCGAGATATCAATGTCACTCTTCAGAGCTGAATCTTCAACCCATATGATAAAATTAGACGTTCCAAGAATCTGACCGCTTTGAGATATAACAAGCTCTGCCACTACTTCGCCAGGAAATACAGCCATTTGTTCTGTTACCACAAATGTCACAACCGATCCGGACCATGTGCAGTCATAAGCGAATCCTGTGTTGTCCTTTTTCGTTCCTCGGACAGATATTTGTGCACCTGTCGGAATCGTGAACAGACTCGGCCCATTGTACAGAGTTGCATTGATCGTCCTAGATCCTGCATCATATTGGCTCACATTGACTCTGGGCAGGACTCCGCCTGGAATAAGATTGAGCTTCAATGTTTGTTCAATCATCTCTTCTCCTTTCCTTTATCCATGAACGATGCCATGAAGCACGCTCTTTCTTTCTATTCCGGTAACTACTTTAAAACTTTGCGTCTCTCCGTAATAATCAACAATGCTCATATCAGTCGTATTAACAGAAGTGATCACGCTGCCATTGTAGCCTGTGTATATATTTCCGCTTGTTCCGTCTCGGACATATATTCTCGGAGATGCAAAGCAGACACCGCCCTGGCCTTCAAGCGTCACACAGGCATTTCCGTCTATTCTGTAGGCCAAATAAACAACATTCTCTGTCTCATTGGAGAATCCGCCGTGAATATTGCCATTAACAATATTGATATGCCTTCCGCTGTTTTCCTGGTAAAGATTTCCGCCTGTTATTGCAGCATTGGTCAGCTGTGCTCCTGTTGCTTTTAGTGTTCCGCTGGCATTCATTGAGCTGTTTGAGCTATTCCAAATAGTTCCGGCTCTTGATGTCTGAAAGATGATATTGTCGTCTGCATCGTAAACTGTGAAACTTGGAACGCTTGTGCCGCCAATCACAAGCTTTCCGTCAAGCGTCCAGGCCTGTGTATAAGGTCCGTCAACACCGGTCGATGAGAAGCCGATTCCGTTCTCATTGACTCTAAGGACGTTCTGAGCTGTGGCTGCATCGTTTGTATCGAGGAACAGGAGCTCTTTCCATGTTCCATCACTATTTTTTACAGCCATAACATAACCATTTGAGCCGGTCAGCCAGGCTGTTGCATTTCTTACGTTATAATTTGCCTTCTCAAGAGCTGTAGTGATTGCTCCGTTTGTGTCTGTAATCGTCTGAGCAAGAGATGACTTAATCGTGCCGATCTCGATGCTTTCATAGCGTTCCGTGAGCACATTGAACACAGTTTTGACAACTTTTGACGTTGTCTTAATGTCCAGCTTTTCAAAGTAGACATTGACGTTATCACAGAGGCTCACAGTCTGAAGGCTTTCAAATCCTTCATAATCGCTAATATTAACAAATGAGACTTTGATTGAGACTGTTGGCACTCCAATTCCGCTCTGATTCACATAGGCCTGCGCATAGGTCCTGAGATCAGAAGCAGATGGAGCATTCTCAAAAGCCTGTGAGCAATCAAGCGGAACTGTGCGCTTGAATGGATAGTTGTCAGCATATTGGCTGTCAACGCTCTTCTCCGGAAGCGTCACAACATTGATTCCATCTGTATCTGTCCAGAATGGCACAACTCCGGTCACAGTGTTTGTGATATATTCCTCCTGTGTCAGATCAGTGATGTTCTTGCCATATCGAAGGCTTACTTTTGGAATTGTGAGGCCTCTGTTTTTATGCAAATATACAGAGTAATTATTGAATTCAAACTCTCCTCCAAACTGATCAAGAATCGAGCCATCTGAGCCTCCAAGTTTTGACCTGATCGAAGCAGGAACTTTGACAATGAAGCTTGCCACTGTCTGAACGTCCGTGTCAAAGCTGAATGGACACTCTTCAGCAGCATTGCTCTTCAATGCCAGAAGTGCACTCTTGCAGGCTGTAGTATCTGCTGCAATCGTGAAAGGCATTGCCGGAATATATGACAGCTGATAAGAGATATGATTCGCTGTGACTGTGAAGCGTCCATTTATAGGCTTAGTGATATTGTAGACTCTGAATGCTTGCAAATCCGCTGTTTGGTTAGGCTTTGCAATAATTATTGAATTCATCCCTATCTGATCAGCATGGAGCGAAGTCTGAGCTATTTCCATCTCAAGCTCAAAAACTCCATTTCTTTCCTCCGTGACCTCGCAGGATATCGGATCGAGCCTTCCTAGTCCGTTGGAGCTGAATGAAGTTGAATCTTCGTCAAATAGAACTGGCTTCATATTTCCTCCTACAAGATCCACCATCTAGGAGTGATCTCAAGCTTAGTGATTCCTATCATAGTGACCTGATTCTCTCCAAATGAAAGACTTGGAAAGACATCATCTGTGAGCACTATGTTTGCATTGCAATCTGTCGCAAGACTGTCCTTGTAGGCCTCTTCAAGATCACAATCAATATCTGTGTAGCCACTGGCTGAAGTGATCTGAATGGTCACTCCACCGATTGAGAAGCTTCCTGTTCCATAGGCTCTGATCAGTGGCTTTGCTTCTTCAGCAAAATCGCTGTAGATTGAAGAATTTGAAGTCAAAGTGATCACTTCTTCTCCTATGGTCAGGAATTTCTGAGGCTTGCAATTGAACTGAAGTGTGAATTCTCCGGCTCTTAAAATTCCATACTCATCTACGTCAAAAGGCAGCGCTTTTCCTAATCTGAATTCTTCAGGATTAATTGAATCTTGCAATCTCTGATATCCTTTTTGGCTCAAAAGAGCATTTCTGAGGCCTTTGACGTTAGAGTTGTACTTATCAATGATATAAGCTTTATAAGGAACAGTCTGATTCTTATAGCGCCCATTATCCAGGATAAGATCTCCGTTCCTGCCTGGGACTGAAACAAAAGTTTCGTCTCTCTCAGGAGCTTCTGCAAGCTTATCTCCATAGATTCCGACAGCGTATGATCTTGAATCCACGTCTCCGAATGTAAAATAATCATTTCTAAGCATAAGCAAGCTCCTTTGATCTTACTGCGTTATTGATCTTATTCTGAATGATTTCAGCCAGAGCATTGATGTCCTGTCCTTCTGCTCCGTTTATGGTCATGTTAAGGACCAGCTGACCGGATGAGCTCTGATCTGAGCCAAAATCAAACTGAGCCTGTGGAGCTGTGAGCGCTCCAAAAGCATCATCCATCATGCTATTTGTGGCTTTAGTAATCTCTCCGGCATTATCCTTGATACCTAAAGCAACACCCTCATCATACATATCGCCGAGCCATATTCCTTTAGTGGCCGGAGAATTTATTCCAAGGAATGATTTCGCAGCATTAAAAGCTGATTGTGCTGCGTTTTTGGCTGCATCCACGATCAGAGAAGCTGCTCCGGCAAGTCCGTTTGCAATTCCCTGGATGAGATTTCGGCCAACTGATCCCCAGTCAACGCTAGTAAATGCATTCTTAATGGAATTGATGATCTGAGGAATGGCAGCCACTACTTGCGGAATTGCCTGGATGAGACCAGCAGCCAATTTTCCGATGATCAAAATTCCTTGCTGAAGAATCTGAGGCAAGTTAGAAGCCACTGTTGACACGATTTTTCCAATTACCTGCACCACGCTTGACACGATCTGAGGCAGGTTGCTCACAATTCCATTGACCAGATTGAGCAGCAAAGTTGCTCCGGCCTGCAAGATCGTAGGCATATTTGAAAGCACAAAAGAAGCAAATTGACTAATAAGCGAGCCTGCTGTTGTAATCAGCTGAGGCAGATTAGACAAAATTCCGTTTGCAAGATTCGTGATGATCTCTATTCCTTTTGATAGGATGCCAGGAAGAGCTGCTGTGATTCCGGACAAGAATCCATCAATAGCCCCTGTGTCTGTTCCAAGGATTTCTCCTGCTGCAACGTCAATTGATGATCTTAGTGACTCAATCAGACTTGTTCCGATTGAGATCCAATCTGTATTGATCAGAGCATTTCCGAGAGCCATGGCTAGATTGACCGCTGCTTCTGCCAAATATGGCAAAGCTTCGACTATTGATTCCACAAGTCCGACCACAATATCAATTCCCATCTGGGCAATTTGATCTGCATTATTTGTGACCATGTTGAGCGAGCCTATTATGATAGAGCTGACTCCGCTCAAAAGCTCAGGAAGCTGTGTCAAAATGTTTCCTATCATTGGAAAGAGGTTGTTAAATACAAACGAATTAATAGTTTCGCTCAAAGCATCAAGAGACGGTCCAATATCCTCTCCTAATGAGAGATCTGCAAGAAGATTAGTTCCTGCTGCTTTCATGGCTGCAAGCGATCCTGTGAATGTTCCGGAAGCTTCTTCTGCTGCAACTCCTGTCAGTCCAAGATCTTCCTGAATGACATGGATGGCTGCATATACGTCTCCAAGGTTGTCAATGTTGTATTCTACTCCGGAGAGTTCCTGCGCATCTGCCAAAAGCCTCTCCATCTCCGTTTTTGTACCACCATAGCCAAGCTTCAAGTTGTCCAGCATGGTGTAGTTTTGCTTCGCAAAGCCCTGGTAAGCAGTTTGAATTGACGTGATATCTGTTCCCATCTTAGCGCTATTGTCAGCCATATCCATGATTGCTGTGTTGGCAGCTTCGGCTGCTGCAACTGTATCTCCTCCGAAGGCCTGCTTCAGTGAAGCTCCAAATGATACAGCCTGTTCAGCATAAGAATTGGCATTTATGCCTGCCTTATAAGCTTCGGCTGCATAATTCTTGGCAGCTTCCGCTGCTTCTCCGTAGAGCGTATCAAGACCGCCAAAAGACTGCTGAAGATCTCCACCGGCTTCAAGAGATGACTTGATGGCCGTTCCGATTCCGGCAGCTGCAATGACTCCCTTGATTGCACTTGCAATGTTAAGGCCTGCTGATCTTCCTGCGCTTGTGGCTTCTCCTCCAAGAGCACTGGATATAGATCCGCTAATTCCCTGGGCAGATGGAACTATCTGGACGAAAGCTTTTCCTAATTCAGTGGCCATTGAGTTCCCTCCATTTTTTGTCAAAATCCGCTCCTGTCTCAAATTGCATAGCGTGCTTTGATGGATCATATTGCTCCGTCAGCGTCTTTGTGATGGACTTCGGATAATTTTTTCCTTTTTTAGCGTCTTTTGTCTTTGCGTAGACATTGATAGCAGTGTTGTCAACAATTCTGGCCAAAAGTAGCTCTTTTAAGTCTACTCTCAGACCAGCTTGTTTCATTCTGATTCGAGAACCCTCTCGAAGTCCGCAGGCAAGAATTGCTGCATAATCCGCAGGCAGTCGATAAAGGTCATAAATGTGATAAGTCTCAGCAAAATCACATATTAGAGCATCCTCATCAAGTGCTATCATGCTTGAGAGGATGATGATTTTTTTTGCTTTTCTCCGATCAGAGACAAGACTTCTCTGAATTCTTTCATGATCTTGTCTGATCCGATTAATCCCTTTTCATCTGTGACGTGATCCATGAGCTTGCATTCTCCGTCCTCTCCAAGAATAAAAGGCACGGCGAAAGCCATGCCTTTTAATACTCTTGATTCATCCCCGGAGTCGCAGTCCGCCAGAGCCTTGACAAATCTCCAGTCGTTTGCTCTATCCTCATCAACCTCACATACAAATCCGCTCTTTGTATGTATTTTCATAGAATCCTCCTTAAGCTGATGGAGTGCTTGCCTTCAGCATATACTCATAGTGAGTATTGCCTTCAGAATCTGGAATACAATCAACTGTTGTCTCATAGCCGACTGCATCCTCGTCTCCATATTCGATATCGCCTACCTCAGAGATTGAGACTGTAGGCAGAACGATTCTTTTTGCTGTAGAATCACTCATGATCATATCAATGACCATTGAAACCTGTGGAACTTCATTGTTGTTGGCTTTGATCACGATGCCTGTCGCAAGATCGCCTGTGACATTATCAGAACCATACACAAACTTCAGAACATCAACGTTCTTGACTTCAATGAGCTTGAACTTGTATGTATCTTCTTTGGATGTCTGAATGATGAGAACTGTGTCTCCTCCCCAGGCTTTTATCTTCTGGACTTCCAAATTAGTTGAATTGGTAAGTCCATCGTCTGAGCAATAGCCAAGATCTTTGAACGCTGCATTTAGCTCTTCAACTGTGCTTGTTGGAAGAGGAGTGCCTACAGGAGCAACGTGCATCGCTCCGGTTGGCTTAGGCTTGCCAGCGCTTACATTACTAGCATTATTCATCTTTTGCCTCCTTAATAGTGGCAGATATCAAACACAGCCTGATATCTGTAAGATTTTTCCTTGCCATCTGTATAGTTGTAATCACTATTCAGATCAACGCTTACGATCTCATCGAGAAGAATGATTCCTTCAGGTCCTATCATCTGCTCTTTCAATAACTCATTCAGCAAAGCTGCATTGTATAAGCTATCTCCATAGCTCTGTATAGTAACTGTGGATCTCTCGATGTGATTCTTGACTGAGCCTCCTGTTTTTTCGATAAGATAATATGGAACAGTCGGATTTTTGGGCTTCTCCGTGAGCACAGGAGCGCTCAGTTTGCTCGACAGGAATCCCTGCAAAATAACTTCAATCATCCTTGCACCGCCTTTAATATTGAATTGTTTTCTGCATTTTCTTTGCGTGCTGCGTATGTCACAGCTGCAACTTCTGCATTAACACGATTCTTTCCGGAGTAAGTTGTCACTTCGTAACCTGAGCCAAGCCTGCTCAAGGCGCTGTTTGCATAACTCTGGCAAACGTTCATCATTTCGTTAGACTTCAGGAGCTCTCTGACTCCTGATCTGTTTAATTGAAATTTGACTTTAGCCATATTCTTCACACCTTACTTTCATATGCCAGGGAAGCTGAGAAGGAATATTTGCCTCAATTCCTGTGATCGGATATCCAAATGTGACACATTTATGAGTAAGCCCATAATCGTCAGTCCATTCAACATCCTTGTTCATCCAGTCATGAGTATCGCCTTTAGGAATCCCCAGCATATATGAGATATGCTTGCCGTAAAGGCTTGTCGATGACGTGACTTCGTCAGTCGAAGGCTCTCCTACGAGAACATTTTCGACTTCAACAGGAACTTTGGCCAGAATCGGATTTCCGAAGGGATCCTTGCCTGTCTCCTGCTCCTCGTATAAAGTTATTGTGATTCCGCTGATTTTTGCCATAGATATGCAGCTCCTATCTGCTGACTCAAAAGCCCAAGCTTCTTAAGGTCGTTCTTCAGGATGGAATTGGCAATGCCACCGCCTGCAACAGCATAAGTTCCGCTCCAGGAATATCCCAGAGCCGACTGCGATTCCTGTGTCATTGCGTCTCCCTCTGTTGACTGTCTTAAGATTCTTGCAACTACGTCAACAGTGACAACCTTGACCACGCTTTCATATGCAGTATCGTCAGCAATCATCTGGTCGATGTCTTTGCCGACTCTCTTTGCTAGAACCCTGAGCTCATCTGAGACAAGTGGGAGCAGAGCTTCTGCTCTTGACTGCTCAGCAGCTGTCAGTGCTCTCCATAGAGTCTGTATATCTTCAACTGTTGCAAAAGCTTGATTGCTCATTTCTTCGTTCCCTTCTTTAACGGCTTTTTTGTGGGCTTTTTTGCCTTTGGCTTTTCTTCCTGGAGAGGCTTCTCTTCAGGAAGATCTTCCACCGGCTGAGCCTTCGGAGATTCATCGACAATGATCAGATCTTTGCAATGAATCTCGCTCTTAGACTCAAATTCAAGCCCTGTGACTATATTTCTATATTTCATAGAGCCTCCACTTTAAAATGATCATGCTGAAGCGTTTGCAACGATTCTTGCAAATGTCTCAGGAAGGATGATGCCCCATCCGATATAAGCCTCGCCACGAACATAAACCTGGTTGTGGCCTTTAAGGTCAACTCCTGTATTGTCAGGATCGCCGTATTCGATGATCTCGATAGGAAGCTCTCTTGCAAAGCCCCATTTGAAGAAATCTGCAAAATTACCAACGATAGCTCTGTCAGCGTTTCCGCCAAAGCTTACTGTTGAATTTGAGCTGACTGGAAGGCCGTTGAGAACTTCTACCTCATTACCCCATCCGAGCTCTGGGAACAGAGGCTCATATGATGTCTGTCCCTTCTTGAGATTAGCAAGAGCTGACTTAAATGTTGGGCTCATTGCCATTCCAGTAACTTCATGCTCCTGACTTGTGATCAGGTTGATTGCAGATGATACGTTGTCAGCTGCTTCAGTTGCATCATAAGCAACAGTCTGAGATACAAGATCGTCAAAGTTCTTGTTTGTAAGAACGTCAGCCTTGAGGCCTGTTCTTGGGTTCTGTCCATGCATAGCCATGATATCAAGACCTCTTGCAACCTTCTTTGCGAAGCCATCAGCGAAAGCTGTCAAATACTGAAGCTGTACTTCCTCAGCTGCATATCTGAATTCGTCAGAAATTCTCATGCCGTACTCGACTTTGACAGGATTCATTGAAACAGGAGCGATTGTTGCGCCTCCGTTTGCCTTTGCAGCGTTTTCGCCTACAAGATTGACTTCGTTGTCGAAGTCAAAAACGAAAGCTGTCTGGCCATTAAAAGGAATTGGCTCAGATGCAGCAAGTCTTGCAAGAGAAGATTTTCCTCTTACCTTTGAGAAAAGCTGATTTGTCAGCTCTGTTGGGAATAATGTGCCTTTTGATAATACGTTACCCATAACGTTCTCCTTTTCATGAATTTAGCTGCTCTGTAAGATTGTTGAGCAATCCCAAGAATGCAGCGTTATTGTTTCCGTTACCTCCTGGAGCTCCTGCACCTGTCTCTGTAGTTCTAAGAGGCGCTGGACTTCCAGGCTTAAGAAGTGATGCAAGACTTTCAGCGTCCTTCTTAAGTTCTTCTTCATTTGATCCGATAAGCCTGTCCGCAAGCTCAAGCGGAAGCTTATTAGCATGAGCAACTTTTGTCTTAAGCAGAGAAGTCTCTGCTGTAGTTGCTCTGGTTGTGAGCTCAGAGACAATCTTTTCGTGATCTGCAAGGCTCTTTTTTGCATCTTCTACAAGCTTATTTGCATCCTGAAGCTGCTTATCATAGTCGGCCTTCATGGCCTTCACATCATCCGGACTTAAATAATCTTTGTACTGCTCAGCAAGTTCTCTGTCCTTTTGGGCAAGTCTCGCCTTAATTGCCTTGTCAAATTCTTCCTGTGTCTCGATTGCTTTAAATTCGCTCATTGTGTTGATTCCTCCTCTTTTACCGTTGAGTAACGTCAATTTTTTATACATAAAAAAGCATTCACTTCTGAATGCTTTTAAATGCTTATCTTTTGTTTAGTTCTTACTTCTTTTGTGGTCGCTGCCAGCCAATATGCAAGAATCATTGAATCCATCAAAGCAATGTCCTGTGTGTCTACAAGTGAACTGTAGCCAAATCCGCCCTTCGAGCCGATCAGTCTCTTTTCGCAGTTTGTCACAACATTAGCCAGGGATTCCTGTCCAGTGTGACAGATCTTCTCAGAAAAGAGTGCCTGTTCAAACATGGAATTGGCTGCTATGATCTCGCCTACTGATGGAAGAATTGGCTTGATCTTACATTTTCGCTCTTTCATGTCATCAGCCAAGATCTGCTGTCCGCTTGCTCCATCAATTGCAACTTTTTGTAGTTTGGCCATGTTCAAATAGTCAAACATCCATCCATTTCCGGCTCTTACTGAGACACAGTCAATCGCTTCAACAAATATTTTTCCGTCCTCAGTTTTTGCTGCAATCGACATTGCTGCATTGACTCCGTTTCGTCCGTATTTGATTCCAATGTATCGACCTTCTTTAAGCTTCGGAGTCTTATCGACCTTGACTGCCTTCCACTCTTCCTCACTGATGCAGGATTTTTGATTGTAGGACACCCAAAAGCCAAGTCTCTGAATGTTAAAATCGAGAAGATCTCCGGAAAGCTCATTCCTGATCTTTCTTGCATTCAGATTCTGGCCATAACTCGGATTGTATCTTTTCCATATTGCAGGATCATTGATTTTCTCAGCGGGAACAAATTCCGGAGTTGACCACTCAGCCCACCCTGTTTCATATGCTTTTCCTTCCAGGACCATCCCACGGATCCTGACGAACACATCTCCACCGGATGAGACTGTTGGAGGAGTGCCGACCATGATGATCTGTGGATTTTTGGAAGCTGACACTGTATATTGAAGTGCAGATTCCTGTTTGGACGTGTACTCCTGCGCTTCGTCAATTATAAGAAGGTCAAAGCCTTCTCCAAGGCCTCCGTTGTCTGTCCTAGTCCTAAAGTCAATAATTCCACCGCCACTGACTTCAATATGCTCTAGGCCGTATTGCTTTGAAGCAAAGAATGACTTTTCCGGCATGGCCTTCTTTTTGCGTGAATGCTCTTTGTAGCCTGCTTTTTTTAGCAATGTGTAGAGCCTCACAAAAGCATCGTGAGAAGTTGTGGTCCTGTGGGCTGTATGGCAGATTTTTTCTTTTAGGTTTATAAGACCATCAAGCTCTCTGGCTGCAAGGATTTCGCCTTTTCCATTTCTTCGGCTCACGCATATGCAATAATTCATATGCAGCCATTGCTTGTTTTTGTCGAAGGCTTCAATTGCTCTTATCTGTCTTTGCTGCCAAACAAAAAGCTCCTGCCCTGTGGTCCTATATAGTTTTATGGCTCTGGTCCCATGAGTATTTTTAGGGCCAAATTTTTTCACGCTGGTAAAAGAGGGATTTTGATTGTCAATCCTCATCTTTTACCCTCGCTTTTCCCTCGATTCTTCAAGCTCTTTGAGCTTTTGAAGTCTTTCTTCAGGAGTCATCTTCCTGATCTTCTGTGCTGCTTTTCTTCTGTTGGATGCACCTTGAAGCAATGCATCCTGATATAGCTGATCTGCTTGCTGGATCATCTCAGTCGGAGTCTTTTGGACAGTCTGGCCAATTTGCTCTCTTCGAGCCAGTTCTTCAGGAGAGCTTTGCCATTGCCTTTTACTCCAAACATTTTGAGAAGTCTTTTTTGCTTGATATGTAACAGTACATCTACAAAATTCATGCCTTCTGTATATGTCACGAGGCGCTTTGCCATATTCATATACGCCGGCAAGCTTAGAGCACCATTCACAGCATCCAGGCTCAGCAATTCTTGTGAGCGTAGCCTTTAGGCCAACGTTCTCAGCCTGCTTTGCATTCTCTTTTATGAAGTCATCAACAAAAGCCTCACTGTTGTTGATAATTGGCTCTTGCAGCCAAATTATTGCTCTCTCAAGAGTGATTCCTTCGGCTGTCATCTTGTCGATGAGTCCCTGAATGCGCTCCTCTGGAAAGTCAGCTTTTGCTGCTTTGATGCCGATTCCTTCACTTGTTAAAAGAATGTCCTGGATATCTGAAGCAGCAACATTTACGAGATCATAATTTTCTTGCAAGCCAGGAACAACTGTCCGCTGTGCAATGTTGTAGTAGAGCCTCCCATCCGGAAGCCTGTCCGCTGTCAGATTATTGACAAGAGCTCTTGAAAGATTCTCGCCAAGCCTTTCAGCATAATCATGAGCATCGACAAAAGTTGCTGTGCCATCTCGAATTCTCTTCGAGATTGTTGCAATTCTTCGGTCTTTCAAAACGTAACCTTTGAAAGAGGCTTGAATCGCTTCATTTAATGCCGGAACAACGTCCGTAGCCATAATTGAGCACCGCCCTTCCCCACCATATTTAAGGCATGAAAAAAGAGAGCTGGCGGACAACTCTCTCGCAATTTGCAACTTGCGTCATGCCAAGATATGCCTTAACGGCTTATCTCCAATCTTCAGTATTTCTTCCCATCAGGGAATCCATGAAAGTCTGCATTGCCTTCTGAGCTTCTGCATTCTCATCGACTATGATAGAATTCTCTGGAATTCCTTCCCAGATTTCAGCATCTACTCTGTAGATGATCTGTCCGTTCTGCTCCTCAGCGCTTCTGATTGTTGCAGGAATAAGAACTGCCTGTCCTGTGTTATATTTTGTGATCATATATCCTCCTTAGATTCCGGTTATTTCCAGAATTTTCTCTTCAGTCAAATATTCAGGGAAGCTCTGTCCGATCTTCTGAATTGCGTCTCCTATTCCGGACAGCATTCCAACGTCAGCTCTAAACGGAGGAAGCCAGATCGGCTTTGTCACTGATAGCTGACTTCTTGTGTAAGCATAATCATCTCGAAGGCACGCTGCGAGATATCCAGCGTTCATGAATCCAACGCTGAAAGACTTCTGTGCTGCTGTCGCAGTCAGCCTCAAATTCTCATGGCTTGCCTGAATTGCTTCGTTGCTTGAAGGATTACTTTGTGGGAATCCAAGATCATCAAGCGTGAGTCCAACTTCTCCGGCGAACAGAGAAGCAAACATCCTGAGCTGATCTGTGTGAGGAGTCATGCTCTGCTGCGTGAACTGGCCAACTTTGACGTGATCCGTTCCATCTTCGTTAAGTGTGAACTGCATCATTGCTGACATAGCAGCGGACCATTTTTCAAACGTCTCAGCGTCCTGGTCAAGACCTTGGATGTATCTCTGAGGGAATGAATAAAACTCTGCTGAGATTTCTGATCTCTTAATTGTTCTGAGCGCTCCGCACACAATCGACATACAAGCTCGTGAGATCCTACTATGACCGAATGGCCTTCTTGCATCCGGTCTGAATACAATCGGCACAAGTAGCGGATAAGGCGCTGGATTCTCTCTCGTTTCAACCAGCATTCCGCCCTCATAGTAAGCTGTATATTCTCTTGTAAAATATGCGCTTCTTACAATTGCACCGAACTGATCACGCTCAAGAATCGCATAACCTTCGTTGAGCATTCCTGTTGTATCGTCAATCACTCCGGTTGCATTATATCCGTCAATGACTTGCATCTTTGGGAATCCTGTCTCATCCTGCGAGATGTAAATAAATGAGCAGGATGCAATCAGAGCTCCAAGCATGGCAGAGCTGAAAAGGATGTCTTTGTTATTCATGGAGTAGATCTGATCCAGGTCAAAAACATCGTCTTTGAATCCATAAAGATCCAGCCTGTCCGCCAAGGAATCAACACCCTTTGCACACCATCCAAGAACAGCCTTGAATCCTTTTAGCTCTGGAGGAGTTGATATTCCAAAATCAAGCACCTGGTTTTTCATTTCGTAAAAACGATATCTCTTGCCAACTCCCAGCTCTTTTTGTATTAATTTTGCGTTAAGATAAGGAATTCCATAATATTCCATAGATGCACCCTTTTGTTTTATTTGAATTTTGTTTTTCTGACCAACCTTAAAAATTATTTAAGTCGGAGGCCAAGCGGTCTTAGGAAGA
>JAZURW010000062.1:0-17960 GCA_045606405.1 Candidatus Ornithospirochaeta sp.
CGCTTCAGAGCTAGAGCACAGCGCCCAGAGCATCCAATGACAAAGGTAGCAGCTCAGAACGAAGACGTTTACTTCCAGGGCAGAGAGACAGTCAACAAGTATTTCGATGCTCTCCCAGCAATCGTTCAGAAGTACATGGACAAGGTTGCTTCAATCACAGGCAGACAGTACCACCTCTTTGATTACGTTGGCGCACCAGATGCAGAGAACGTAGTCATCGTAATGGGTTCTGCAGCTGACACATTCGAGTGGGCAGTCAAGTACCTCAACGACAGGGGCGAGAAGGTTGGTCTTTTGAAGGTTAGACTCTACAGACCATTCTCAGCTAAGGATATGGTTGCTGCTCTTCCTGAAACAGTTAAGAAGATCGCAGTTCTCGACAGAACTAAGGAAGTTGGCGCAACAGGCGAGCCTCTTTACCTTGACGTTGTTGCAGCTCTTGCTCAGGAAGGCAAGTGTGGCATCAAGGTAATTGGCGGTAGATATGGCCTTTCATCAAAGGACTTCACACCTACACACGCAAAGTCAGTATTCGATTTCGTCAAGAGAGACGATGCATGGCATAACTTCACAGTTGGCATCGTAGATGACGTTACAAATAGATCTATCCCAACATCAGATCCAATCAACGTAACACCAGCTGGCGTAGTATCATGCATGTTCTACGGTCTTGGCTCTGACGGTACAGTTGGCGCAAACAAGAACTCAATCAAGATCATTGGCGATAATACAAACCAGAGAGCTCAGGCATACTTTGCATATGACTCAAAGAAGTCTGGCGGTATCACAATCTCACACCTCAGATTCGGCGAAGGCAACCTCGATATGCCATGGCTCATTGACCATGCAGACTTCGTAGCATGCCACAACCCAGCATACATTGGCAGATACGACATGCTTGCTGCACTCAAGGAAGGTGGCGTATTCCTTCTTAACTCACAGATTCCTTCTTCAGAAGTATTCGAGCATCTCACAAGAGATATGCAGGAGACTATCATCAACAAGAAGATCAAGTTCTACAACATCGACGCTTTGAAGATCGCAAGATCAGTAGGCCTTGGTTCAAGAATCAACACAGTTATGCAGGCTGCATTCTTCGCAATCGCTAACATCCTCCCACAGGAAGAGGCTATTGCTCTGATCAAGAAGTACATCCACAAGACATTCATCAAGAAGGGTGAGGATATCGTCAATAAGAACTGGGCAGCAGTAGACGCAGCTGCAGCAGCACTTGTTGAAGTATCAGTTCCAGCAGAGATCACAAAGAGCTATGAGCCAAAGAGACTTGTTCCAGAGGATGCTGATGACTTTGCAAAGAACATCATCGAGAAGGTAATGCACCTCAAGGGTGACACAATCCCAGTATCACACATGTCTTATGACGGCAAGCTTCCAACTGGCACAGCTAAGCTTGAGAAGAGAGGCGTTGCAGCATTCGTTCCTCATTGGGATAGCTCAAAGTGTATCCAGTGCAACCAGTGTGTACAGTCATGTCCTCATGCAGCTATCAGAGCAAAGCAGATCACACCAGAGGATGTTGCAGCAGCTCCAGAAGGCTTCACAGTCATCAAGTCAAACGCAAAGAACGACAGAAACCTCCAGTTCAGAATCCAGGTATATGTAGAAGACTGCCAGGGTTGTGGTGTTTGTGTTGAAGCTTGTCCTGCTAAGGAAAAGGCTCTTGAGATGGTATCTGCTGATGCTGAGAGAGCTAACGGCGAAACAGCTAAGGCTGAGTACTTTGAGTCACTCACATGGGATAACCTCGACGGTCTTAACATGAACACAGTCAAGGGCCTCATGTTCAAGCAGCCACTGTTTGAGTTCTCAGGCGCATGTGCAGGTTGTGGTGAGACTCCATATGTCAAGATGCTTTCACAGATCTGCGGCGAGAGAGCTGTCATTGCTAACGCAACAGGCTGTTCATCAATCTACTCAGGAACATTCCCAACAATCCCATACACAAAGAGAGCTGACGGACGTGGTCCAGCTTGGGGTAACTCACTCTTCGAGGACAACGCTGAGTATGGTCTTGGTATGAGACTTGCTATCGATTCAAACAGAAGCCTCCTCAGAATGAAGGCAGACGCTCTTATGGCAGCTGGATGCTCAGATGCTCTTAAGGCAGCAATCGAGAAGTGCTATGGCCTCTGGGACGATATGACAGAAGCTTCAATCACAGCAGAGAAGGAAGTCCAGGCAGTTCTTGCAGCTGAAGCAGCAACAGATGCTAACAAGGAACTCCTTGCTAAGGTTATCGAGCTTCAGGACTACTTCACAGAGAAGAGTGTTCTCATCATCGGTGGTGATGGATGGGCATATGATATCGGTTACGGTGGTGTTGACCACGTTGTTGCTTCTGGCAAGAATGTCACAATCCTCGTTCTCGATACAGAGGTTTATTCAAACACAGGTGGACAGGCTTCAAAGGCAACTCCAATTGCAGCTGTTGCTAAGTTCGCTAACGCAGGTAAGCAGATTGGCAAGAAGAACATGGGCTTCATGTGCATGAGCTATGGCCACGCATACGTAGCATCTTGTGCTCTTGGCTACAACAGACAGCAGGCTCAGAAGTGCCTCCAGGAAGCAGTTGCTTACAACGGTCCTTCAATCGTCTTCTGTTACGCTCCATGTATCAACCACGGTATCAACATGAGATACTCACAGGTTGAGGCAAAGAAGGCAGTTGAAGCTGGTTACTGGCCACTCTATAGATTCAACCCAGCTGCAGAGCAGGGCAAGAAGTTCACATGGGAGACAAAGCCAGCAACAGGTGATTACGAAGAATTCATCAAGGGTGAGGTTAGATACTCATCACTCTACAAGACAAACCCAGAGCATGCAGACGAGCTCTTCGCTAAGGCAGCTGCAGATGCTAAGGAACGCCTCGCATTCTATGAGAAGTGTGGTGCAGTCATGGGTGAAATCCTCTAATCAAGGTTAACTCAAAGGATCAAGCTGAACTCGAAAGGGTTCAGCTTTTTTCATGTTCATAGGATTTGACATCAAAAGCGAGGAAGGGAATTACAATCTTTTAAGTGAGTCTATTCAGTAGATAATATCAATGCACGAGAGCCTAGCAGGCTTGCAGAATAGATTGATTCTCGCGCGGGTGCTATCTCATCAGATGTGGAGATTGTCCTTGCAAATGCAAAGCCTCTCAGGCAAACCAGCTTGCAATGACAATGACTTTCGACTGGAAATGGCAAGAAACAGATAGATTGGGCGAGTATGAGATTCGATGCTATATTATTGAAGTATCTGCTAGAACTGAATATGGCTACCCGTCACACAAATAGAGACAGGTTGAACATTTTCCGATTAAAAAAACTTACCTACTATAAATCCGATGGTGATTCCTAATACAACCAATCCAATTCTATAAAAGGCCTTTCTATTCATCGTCTGCTTTCACACCTAGAATATCAGCTAGAGCTCTGAGGCTAGAATACTGTGCCTCGTGCATATCTCCCCCGATAGCCTCTTATCGGGGAGTAATGGAGTGGGTATGAATAGGCAAGGCGTTTTAATCACTGCCTATATTGAAAGATAGGCTGATATTATAGAGAATCCATAGTATGTATCAGGACTTTACTGAGGGCGCAATAGCTAAACCTCTTTTGAAATTCGCAATACCAATCTTATTCTCATTGTTCCTTCAGAATCTCTATGGTGCTGTTGATTTGCTGATAGTAGGTCATTTTGGCTCCCCTAGTGATGTGTCAGCAGTATCAACAGGTACTTTGCTGATGCAGACAATCACGTTTTTCATCACAGGGCTTTCTATTGGTCTGACTATTATCGCAGGGCATAAGATAGGGGAGAGAAAGGAGCATGAAGCGGGAAGTATCATTGCGAAAGCTATTGTCTTTTTCCTCCTTCTTGCATTAGCGCTTACAATTGTCTTGCTCCTTTTGTCTCGACCAGCTGTGACTATCATGAAGACACCAGAGGAGGCATTTGAAGGCACTTTGAGCTATGTTCGAATATGCTCTTTGGGCATGCTTATGATAGTCTCATTTAATCTGATAGGTGCGATATTCAGAGGCATTGGAGACTCTAGAATGCCACTTATTGCTGTATCAATCGCTTCTCTGGTCAATATTCTCGGTGATTTGATTCTTGTTGGTTTATTCTCCTTAGGTCCTGCAGGTGCTGCCATAGCGACTATTTTCGCTCAAAGTGTGAGCGTTATTCTGAGCTTGATGATTTCAAGAAGGAGAACGCTTCCTTTCAGAATCTCAAAAGAGGATTTCCGTTGGTCGTGGAGTGTGAATAAGAGCATATTGAACCTAGGGCTTCCAACAGCAATACAGGATGTGCTTGTCACTGTCTCCTTCCTGTTCTTGATCTCCATAGCGAACTCATTAGGAGTCATAGCCTCTGCAGGCGTTGGCATAGCAGAGAAGATCTGTGGGTTCGTGATGTTGATTCCTTCTTCCTACAACCAGTCCATAGCTACATTTGTTGCGCAAAATGAGGGAGCTGGAAAGATCAAGAGAGCACGAAGGGCGCTTGCGCTTTCCTGTGTTATGAGTCTCTTTACAGGGCTTTTCATATTCTATGGTACTTTCTTTCATGGAAACCTGATATCCAGCATATTCAGCAGCGATGAAGCGATTGTGGCAGCTAGCTTTAGCTATTTGAAAGCTTATGCGATTGACCTTCTGTTCGTAAGCTTGTATTTCTGCTTCACAGGGTATTTGGTAGGAAGAGGCAAAACCTTATTTGTCATGATAGTTGGGCTTGTTGGCTCCTTTTTGGTTAGGACGCCTTTGGCTTGGCTTTTTTCGCAAATCGAAGGGATCTCACTGTTTGGAATAGGTTTATGCATACCAATATCAACAGGAATGCAACTGGTCATAGTTCTCTTCTACTTGGCATATCTATTCAAAAAGGATGGCAGCAAGCTATGACTGAAGCCCCTTTAGGAGACCACAAAAGGGTAGGGGCTTGCAGTATATTACTTGTACTTCTTTAGGATGTTCTCTATATATGTTATGAGCTTCTTCTTGTAGGATTCTGGCCCAAGGACTGTGATGCTTGTGCCTCCCTGGATTATTCTTAGCATAAGCTCAATGGAGTTCTCAACCTCTATGTTGCAGATGATGGAGCCTTTGTCGCTTCTCTCGAATTCCGGTTTTTTATGTATGAGGGAGGAGAAAGAGTTTATAGCGCTTCTCTCTGTCAGTTCTAGAGAGAGGGGAATCATATCAATGGCATCGTATGAATCTTCCTTCTCCTGCTTTTTGAAAGGCTTGAGATTGTCTGGAATCGTGTATGTCTCATCAAGCATTACAGCCTCTGTGATATCTGATATATCCAAGGTCACTATGTCTTTTGTATGTCTCAATCTACCAGTGACTGTCATTGGCTTTCTGCCTTCATTGTCATCTTTGAAGCCAATGAAGTAAGGTGCGATCTCAATCTCCTCATTGTCTGGGATCCTTGTTGATATTCTGGCTATCCTTCCCGATACCCAACAATCTATAAGAACCTCCATTATGGAGTTGTACCTTCCGCTGTCTTTCCTGTTCTGCTGCAGCTTCTCGTCGATTGACTCTGCAAGCGATAGGATGTTGTCGGAGATCTTAGGTGCGTAGGAGCGCATGTTCATGGCCATTTTCCTAAGCCCTGATGCAAGATGCGGATTCTGCATTTCCGAGGAGGAGATGAGGGCTTCTGCGGAAAGGTTGAAGGCCAAGCTCTCGTAGATGGAGAGTTCAAGGGACGAGTCGTTGGTCTTTTCCCTGATCTTTATGAGGCTATTCTCCTCATAGATGTCAATGACAGAGGATAGGTCCTCAACGTACCTGGAGATGGTGGATCTGTGCACACCAAGTCTTCTTGCGATCTCTGCTCTCCTCATGCCCTCTGGATGTGAGCGAAGAAGAAGCTCTAATTGGGCTACTCTCTCTCCCTTCATAATGCACCTACCTTTGTTGCATTATAGCATGGAAAATTTGAGCAGGTGATATTTTTTGCAACTTCTTGCAACAAATATATTCTGAGTATGGTTAATCAGCTATTGAGAAGATTTCCTCTAGAATCTAAACTAACGATATGAATGAGGAAATTGAAAGGTTGGAGATCAAGATAAGCTACCTAGAGAGCGCGATAGCAGAGCTTAATGAAGTGGTTGTCTCCCAAGCCAAGGAGATGAGGCATCTGACTTTGTGGGTTGAGAAGCTTGAGAGGAAAATCGACGATCTTATTGAGGAATCCGGAGAGGCCCGCCCTAACAGAAGGCCTCCTCATTATTAATTTGCATATTTGATTTCCTGATTGCGGGATAGAGGGAACACGCTGATTTTGGTGCCTTCCATGTTTTCCTTTGTGAGCTTAACTCCCTTTATTGCGCTATCTGAGTAGGTTCTATAGTAGTATGCCTTGCTATCTCTGTCCCCTGCAGAGCTGTATTGCGTGATCTCGTAGACGCCGTCGCTAAGCTCGTTGCAGCCTTTCTGCATCTCAACAGAGGAGAGGATGTGGAAGAAATCAGAGACATCATCCTCCTTTTCGAATGCATAATTGAGCTTTGTGAAGGCAGCTTTGATAAACCGCGATTGGGAGGAAAGGTCTCCCGGAAGCCCAATGGCTCCCATTCCTGTTGAATAGATAGAGAGCTCTGTTTCTTTTGAGAGTCTGTTTTCCGCCTTCTTTGCGGAAAGACCCATATAGTTATCCAATGCTTGCAATTGGAAGGGGAAGGGAGGGCTGTTGGTAAGCACGCCTATGGGGTTGTCGTGGATATGAAGCCCCTTTGCTGTCTGCTCAACGACGATTGATGAATACCTATCGCCAATAAGGAAATGCAGAGGGGTTGGATTTAAGGAAGACGAGAAGGCCTCATCTGATATAGTGCAGCTAGATAGCATATCCCTTGCTTGACTAGTGGTTTTTGCTTTGCTAAGCACATATAAAGGGAGCTCAAAGGATGGAAGGTCTCCCTTTTCGCTGTAGTGCGAGAAGACGGGGAAGTTCAAGCCAGCGCAGCCCAGTCCTTCTTCATTTATGGCATCGAAATATAAGGGATAGCCATCTTCTAGAGTAGCGATGCCTATGACAGCATAATGATTGTTGCATATTCCCTTATGTCTGAAATGCAAAGGAAAACGTCGTGGTGTGATCACGACGCTTTCTCCATATGATCTCTCTAAATCAAGATTCCTTCCAAAAAAGCTCTTTGTTGATATTGCTGTACACATGAATTGAAGATAATCATGCGCAGTGGAAAAGGGAATCTAAAACTATTAGATGTCAACTCCCAAGAGCTGCTTTGCGAGGATGCCGATCAAGAAGCTGATTGCAGCGACAGATAAGCTGATTCCTGCCATCTCAAAAAACCTCTTTCTGAATGATTCATCCTTTGCAACGGATATGTAATAGCTGAAAAGAGCTATTATGATGACAACAGCTGCAAGCATCATCAGAAGCGCTAGAAGGAAGGATGAAGATGGAAGCAGGAGATATGGCATTACCATCGCAGCTACGGAAATAAGATATGCAATTCCTGTGTATAGCGCGCTCTTCTTCGCATTCTGGTTTCCATCGCTCTTTGCGGACAGATACTCGCTTGAGGCCATGGAGAGCGTTGCGGATATTCCAGTGATCAGGCCTGATAATGCGATGAGCCTTGTGTTCTGAAGGGCGAATGTTAGACCTGCCAGGGTTCCGGA
Source organism: Candidatus Ornithospirochaeta sp. (assembly GCA_045606405.1). Lineage (GTDB taxonomy): Bacteria > Spirochaetota > Spirochaetia > Sphaerochaetales > Sphaerochaetaceae > Ornithospirochaeta. The sequence continues at coordinate 7,680 of JAZURW010000062.1, forward strand.
GAGCTCAACTAGAGCATCAGAGAGTCCTAGCACCATTGAGCCTACATATTGAAGCCTCTCTTCGTTGAGGATGGCAATGAGCTCTTGCTCATGTCTATCCTCATCTTCCTTTATGCTCTCTGCCTCTGGGACTTCCTTGATGAGCATCTGGTACTTCTGAGAGGCCATGTTCTCTCCCTTCTCCATCTTCTTGAGGGCGAAGGTATAGCCGAGCACCTTGGCTATCAGAGTCCACTTTCTCACCACGCTTTTCTTGGCCTTGAGCTTCTTGTTTGTGTATTTTGACCAGATCTCAGCATGCTTGGCTTCTTCTTTTGCTATCTTCAGGAGAACGTTCTTGTCTTCCTCGTTCTTGACATATCGTGCTATTGCTGTATAGATTTCAGCCTCATTAGTCTCATTCTGCTGAAGCATTAAGAGCGTATTCATCGTCTCTTTTGAGATGTTTCCCATCTTTCTTCTCCTTTTCTCTCCAAATCGCCTCAGGATGATCTTTTCATGTATGAGCATGACTTTCCAGAGGCGTATGATGTTTTTATTTACTTGTCCACTCACTGACCGCGGTGAACACCTCAAGCTCTTCTCCGGTAGGCTCTATTCTATAAATCTTCGTCATATAGAGATCATTCTCCTTGCCTTTGAAGGTCCTAGCCTTGAGAGTATCGCCTAAAAAGCTCTGCTTCTCCCATTTCACATCTATGGAAGTAGGGCGGTTTGAATCTAGAAATTCCTTTGGGAAGGATTCCATAGCCCAGGTGACATAGCTGATGTTGTTCACATGCTTATTGTAGTCGGTGTCATAGTAGCTTATGGATAAATCCTTTTCAGAGAAAACATCCTGGATGAATATATCCATCGATGGGTAAGGTGGCAAAGCTGGGTCCTTCCATCTCAGGGACTTCTCAGCGAAGGGGAGCTTTTTTGAAAATACATCTGGCCTGCATGGCCTCATCCTCTCAAGATCCATGACAATCCACCAGGAGGTGGAGTTGAACACAGTCTCTCCTGTGCTCTTGTCCTTGCATTCAATCATTCTTGGGCTGTATAGCTTATAGCCCTCTTGGTACCAAGTGTCGAGGGAGAGGGTGTCCATCCATTTTGCGAGCTTCCCGATTTCCATTCTGGTCCTGATGATCATCCAGGTCTTCTTTTCCTCATCCCTGATCGTCTTCAGCCCGCACCCTTTGGCATTGGCATGGAGTCCTCCCATTTCCTGATTGAGGCCAAAGTAGAATGATGGCTTAGCATCGTAAAATGAATCTGTATCGATGCTTTTCACAAAAACCTCTTCGTGTCCGATATTGTCTTCATCTACATAAAACATGTTATATCGCCTTATAGAAACGCACCATTGAGCGTCCGTATTTTCTTTCATCGACTAGCTTGAAGCCCTCTATGCTATCAGGCCAAAGCTTTTTCTCTTCTTCTGGATAATGACAGATGAAAAGACCATCCTTCTTGATCATATTAGCCTTTGCCACCTTCTCAAAGAGCGCGACCTTTCCTTCCATGTCAAAGGGAGGGTCTGCATATACAATGTCATAGGTGTATCCAGGGTTTGATGAGATGAATCTGTTGACATCCATCATGAATAGCTTCTTCTGCTCCTCCACAAAGGAGAGATTTCTCTCTATTGTTGCCTTCTTTCCTCTGTCCATCTCCACAAGGTGGATAGGGGATGCACCTCTTGAGGCTGCCTCGATGGCAACGCATCCTGAGCCAGAGAATAGGTCTAGAAACGCGCATCCAGTCAGATCGCCCAAGATGGCGAACAATGATTCCCTCATCCTATCCATCGCAGGACGTATTACCCCTGGTGGGCAGACAACATTCCTTCTGCAGTATTTTCCGCCTGTTATTCTCATTTACTCCTCCAGAATCTGGAAATCAAGGACCTCTGCCTTCCATTCCAGCTCATCTCTTTCCAAAGCTCTTTCCTCAAGCTCTCCCTCTCCTCTTTGGTTGTCTATTGGATCTGCAGGAAGATGTCTCTTGCCGCTTAGCTTTCCCATGGCCATTCCATTAATTGGTGTCCTGAAGATATCCCTTGAGCCAAAATAGTAGTTCCACCTATCGAGTTTGCCCTGTCTATAGCCACCGCCGCCGAAGGAGCAGTCAGCGAAGAGCCAGCCCCTGCCTGGGATGTGGAACTCTGCCCAATCGTGGCAGAAAACGCCCTCTGGTGTGGTGTACCAGCCAGATTCCCACCTTGCCTTCACGCCTGAGATCCTGCAAAGAGTGATGAACAGCAATGCCTGTATGCCGCAGTCTCCCTTGAGGTTCGATGCAGCGTATTCAGAGAGATTGCTTATTGTCGCATATTCTCTCACATATGAGTACTTCACATTTTTTGTTATCCAATCATAGATTGCACGAGCCTTCTCAGCTAAGGTGTGGGAGTTCTTTGTTATTCTATGCGCAAGTGCCTTAAGGTATGGAGAGAATTGAATATGAGGCCATTCCTCTTTAAGGTATTCAGAGTCTTTATCATCCTCTGCCACATCATCGCACTCGATATCCTCATTCAAGGTGCTATTTATCGTATATTCGAACTCAATGAAGAAGCTGTCATCCTTCTCAAGCTTCTTCTCAAAGCGCGCGCTTCTGAAGAGAGACGACTCATCATCGACCCCAATATATCCTGCTGAGGCTGAAATGAATCTTATATCCTCAACAGAGTCGGCTTTCCTGACAACAGGGATGTTGATGAATACATCACTACCAAAGCCAGATAAAGGCTTGACCTCTGCTTTGAGTCTTATTCTTGCCTTTCTTCTCCTTTTGGCCTTCATGAACGCGATGTTGTCATCTCTGAGGGTAAGGTCAGCATCCTGATTGTCATCAGAGAGGCATTGGACAAGCTCCTCCACTCTCTTTGCTGCATTCTCGACAACACGCCTTTCAATCATCAGTTTCCCTTCTATGAATCTCCAATCCAAGGCCCCCGATAGAATGTAGCTGCTGATTCTTCCTTTCTTGTAGGTGTCTGGATAGGCTTTTGCCAAAAGGCTTTCTGCCTCCTCCAGTGTGTATGGATATTGGTTCTTAAGGGATGAGATACTATGCATCTCCCACAGGAGTCTCTCTTTGAGCTCATCAGGGCACCCTTGATCGGAAAGGTAGTGCTCCATAAGCGAGGTTGCAAGGGAGAAGCTGCCTGACAGCACTGCGCTCTCTATAGCTTCTGGAAGTGGATATGCCTGTGCTTTCAAATCCAACATTCTCATGCCTCCGGCCAAAGTCCGATTTCCTTTGAGATTTCTGTCATCGCATCGATTGAAAGCTGGATGATTCTTGGAATCTCCTCCCCAAGCATCTCAGCGCCGTTTGCTATGATCTCTCTATTGACCCCTGCGGCAAAGCCCTTTGATGACCACTTCTTCTTGACTGACTTGACTGTGATTCCCTGCATCTTCTCTGGTCTCATCAAGGCAGTTGCAGTGATCAGCCCTGTGAGCTCGTCGATTGTATAGAGCACAATCTCCATCTTCCTTTCAGGCTTTATGTCAGTGCAGACGCCCCATCCATGGCTTTGGACGGCTCTTATGACGTCATCAGGGGCATCGATCTCCTTTAGCAGCCTTGGAGCTACCATGCAATGCTCAGTTGGGAACATCTCCCAGTCTATGTCATGAAGCAGGCCTACAATGCCCCAGTAGTCCTGATCCTCTCCGTATTCAAGTGCGAATCTTCTCATCACAGCCTCAACTGATAAGGCATGATGGAAAAGGCTTTCTGAGCTATTGTACTTCTTCCATAGCTCTATTGCTTTGTTTCTTTCGATAGCCATAGTCCCTCCATGAACAGTCTATCACTTGTGTTAAACAATTTCAGTCCTTCTGTAGCAATTATCAAAAACAAACCATATTGTGATTTTCTTATCTTAAATGAATGAGGTATCATTGATGCAACCATGGAGCTAAACATATGAATTTTAAACGCAATGTCTATATCAAGATCGCTATCACAGTGTTCCTGTTGTATTTAGCCATCCTATATTGGCCGAAGGTGGCTGGTCTTTTGGCATTATTCCTATCTTCTGCTTATCCTATCATCCTTGGCCTTGTCATGGCATATATTCTGAATATCCTGATGAGATTCTATGAGAGGCACTACTTTCCTAAGAGAGCTAATGGCCTTTGCTCGAAGACAAGGAGGCCAGCTTGCCTGGTTCTGGCTATCTTCACCTTGGTAGTGATTGTCATCTTTGTTGTCAACATGGTGCTTCCAGAGCTTCTTTCCTGCATCCAGACGCTTTTCAAGAGCTTCTCCCTTATGATGAAAAAGGTTGCTGATTCGGAGTTCTTGAAGGAGCATTTGCCTGAGAGTGTCTATGCATGGATCATCTCCTATGACTGGAATGCCCTGGCAGATAACGCTTACAGAGCATTGAAGAGCGGACTTGGAACAGCTGCAGGCGCAATTATCGGAGCAGTTTCCACAGTGTTCTCGAAGATTGTCTCCTTCTTTCTCTCATTCATATTCACAATCTACTTTCTCCTGGGGAAGGAGAAGCTCACAAGCCAAGCGAAAAGGCTTATTTGCGCATATTTGAATGATGATGCGGAAAGGAAGACTGCCCATGTGCTCACCGTTCTTGATAAAAACTTCTCCAATTTCATTGTAGGACAGTGCACGGAGGCTTTGATCCTAGGAGCTCTTTGCGCTTTGGGAATGTGGATATTCCGCTTCCCTTATGCTGTCATGATAGGCACATTAGTAGGTTTCACGGCTCTGATCCCTATCGCAGGCGCATATATAGGTGCGGGCGCAGGCGTTATCATGATCGCAACAGTCTCATTTCCGAAGGCGCTTCTCTTTCTTCTCTTCATCATCATCCTTCAGCAGCTGGAGGGCAACTTGATCTACCCTAGGGTCGTCGGAGGCTCCCTGAATCTCCCTGCTATCTGGGTTCTCGCTGCCATTACCATAGGTGGAGGCTTGATGGGAGTGCTGGGCATGCTTGTTGGTGTGCCTTTGACAGCAAGCCTTTATTGCCTTCTCAAGGAGCAGGTTGCGAAAAGGGAGGAGAAGGAAAAAAGCAGCGGAAGTTGATTCTTTTCTCCTAAGTGTGTCAAAGCTAAAAAAGTGTCCAAAAGATATTGAAAGTTAGTTGCAGTATTCGTATGCTAGTGAGGGTTTGAATTCTCGATTTCAAACCACGCTTGTTATTGACTGGATTATTATTAAAAAAAGGCGGAGGTTATCTCTGATGAATATTCTGTTATCTGTTTCAGTGGCTTTATTGGTTGGGCTTCTGATGACAAGGATTTTCAAGCCAATTAAGCTTCCTTCAGTTACAGCTTATCTTATCGCAGGTGTTCTTATTGGACCTTATTGCATAGGCGCCCTTGGCATAAATGGAATTGGCTTCAATTCAATGGATGATGCTGCAAGGCTTGGAATCATCGCAGAGCTCGCTCTTGGCTTCATTGCTTTCTCAATAGGCAGTGAATTCAGGCTTGATGATTTGAAGAAAACTGGAAAGCAGGCTCTTGTGATTGGCATTGTGCAGGCCATGGCAGCGGCTATCATAGTCGATATCGTTCTTCTCATGATCCATTTCGCTATGCCAGATAAGCTCTCTCTTGCACAGGTCCTCACACTTGGTGCGATTGCGACTGCTACAGCTCCTGCTGCAACGCTGATGGTTGTAAGGCAGTTCAAGGCAAAGGGTCCATTGACAAAGCTGCTTCTTCCTATTGTTGCGCTTGATGACGCTGTTGGCCTTATTGTGTTTGCTGTGTCCTTTGGCATTGCCAAGTCCCTAGTCAGTGGTTCTATTGACATGATCTCCATCTTGGTCAACCCACTTGTTGAGATTATCTGCTCACTAGCTCTCGGTGCTGCTATGGGCTGGGTTCTCACTCAGATAGAGAAGTCATTCAATTCAAATACAAATAGATTGAATATGACAATTGCCTTTGTGACATTCACAACAGCGCTCTCATCCCTGCATTTTGAGATTGGCAGCGTGCATGTGGGCTTCTCTCCTCTTTTGACATGCATGATGCTTGGCACAGTGTTCTGCAACATCTGCCCACTATCAGAGGATTTGATGAAGGCCGCAGATAAGTGGACATCACCTCTTTTTGCTCTCTTCTTTGTTATAAGTGGAGCAGAGCTTGAGCTTGAGGTCTTCTCTGACATTGCGATTGTGGGAATCGGACTAGTCTATATCGTCTTCAGATGCATCGGAAAGTACTATGGAGCATATTTCAGCGCAAAGGCAACAGGCTGCACTCCTATGACATGCAAGTATCTGGGAATCACATTGTTCCCACAGGCAGGAGTTGCGCTTGGCATGTGCGCAACTGCCATGCAGCTAGGAGCAGAGGGCAATTTGATAAGGAATATTACGCTCTTTGCTGTTTTGATTTATGAGGTTGTTGGTCCGCTCATGACTAAATGGGCCCTTACTAAGGCAGGCGACATCCAGTCCATTCCAGAGGACGTCAAGAATAGGCGCCAGACAAAACTTGAAGAGGCCAAGAAATCAAATACATCTAAATGATTTTTGAAGGGGGGGAAACTGACCCCCTTTCTCAATCTCCTTTCGCAGCTAGGTATATTCTCTCGATTCTCTCTCCAAAGCAGCTCTTATCATAGTCCTTTGCCTTCTTCATGCTCTCCTTGGATGCAGCCTCTCTCCACTTTGAATCCTCTATCATAAGTCCGAGGTTCGTCTTGTACTCCTCAGCGCTCTCATAAGCATATCCATTCACACCTGCCTCTATGATGTCCTCGAAGATAGGAGCTCTCTTGCATAGTAGAGGTAGTCCGTTTGAAAGCGCACCCACAAAAAGCGAGGCTCTTGATTCTGATGTTGAAGCGCTTACGAGGATATCACTTGCCCGGTAGCATTGCGAAAGCCCAGATTTATCCTTGATCGATATGAATCTTATCTTGTCCATTATCCCTAGCTTTGAAGCTAGTGCTTCAACCTCTGCCTGTCCTCTTCCGGCTACCAGCAGCTTGACGTTCCTATAGCTTGGCACTAGCTCCTGAAAGAGAAGAAGCATTTCCTCAAGGCTTCCATTGCCATCGAGTCTATCGAAGCATGCTAATACGATGTCTTCCTCGTTTATGGAGAGCTTCTCTCTTATCTCTGCTCTTTGAGCCTTATCAGGAGCCATCTCCCCAGAAGAGAAGCGCAGGGAGCTTGGCAGAATCTCGATTTTCTGCTTGAAGCCGTGGCTAATGAGCATCTCCTTTGTCTTTCTAGAGGAGCAGATCAATGTTTTTGCGTATCTGAGTCGATGCTTTGCAAGTAAGGCAAGGCCTATCTTCTTGAGCATGCTTTTTTCGCTCAGATATTCAGAATAAGCCTCATATTGTCTGTAACAGGAGTGCACAATGGGGCAATTTAGGTTTCTTGCGATTTTCAGCGCAAAGGAATAAGAGAGGAACTCGCAGAGGCTATGTATGACATCTGGTTTCCACGACAAAATATCTGAGAGTTCCCTGCACCTTTTGCAGGGCCTCTTTCCTCTTATGCTCACATGTTCGAGAGGCAAGGCCCTCAGGTAATAAATATCCCTTTTTTCATGGCTATGTCCTTCTTTTGAGAAGGAGAGGATCCTCACCTCATGCCCTCTTATTGTCAATTCCTCATAGAGGTTGCTTATTGATAGAACGATGCTGTTCGCCTTTATATAGTAATCGTCAGTTGTTATTAGGACTTTCAATCTCAGCTCCTGATAGTGGTCTCTGATTAATAAAGGCGGTAAGGGTGGTGACGTTACAAAAACAGAGTCGATTTCCCAATTTTTTCAAAAGGCATCAGAATCTCCTTGTCACATCCATGAGATTGAAGAGCGCATATCTTCTAAGCCCATTCTTGTAGTACCTGATATGAAGATATCCTGTGTCAGTCACAGGCTTTCCGCACTTGCTTTTGGAAGAGAATAGGTGCGAGCACTCCAGTGGGAGCACGGTGATGTCCTCTCTTTTGATTGGGATATCTGGCTTTAATAAATCCATAGCGACATTTATTGACATTTCCGTGTTTGTGAATGTCTCAATAGGTGTTTCATTTCTCATTTTTCATTCCTCCTATACTATATAAACGAAAAAACCTGTGCCAAATGTCGCAGGTTTTCGAAAAACGATAGTAAAACGATGATTTATGAGATTGCTCTTCTTAATGCTGCATGCTCTGAGAGAATCAGTCCTCTATCGAGGCGCAGGATCCTCTCTGCCTCGCACCTTGCGCTCTCAATCAAATCCAAATCCCCAGTCAAAGAAGCGAACTTCAACCTCAAGAAGCCAGATTGCTTATTGCCTGCAATCTCACCAGGGCCCCTGATCTCAAGGTCCTTCTCTGCGATCAGGAAGCCGTCATTTGAATCCCTCATCACCTTGAGCCTCTGTTTTCCTTCCTCCGATATAGAATCGGGGTTGAATACTAGAAAGCAGTAAGATGGGAGAGTTGATCTTCCGACTCTTCCTCGTAGCTGATGAAGCGCAGCAAGACCGAACCTGTCTGCATGCTCTATTACCATGCATGTCGCCTCTGGTATGTCTATGCCAACCTCAACAACAGAGGTCGATACCAGATATTTGAGCTTCTTGTCTCTGAAATCCTTGAGGATCTGTGACTTTTTGCTTTCATCGAGCTTTGAGTGGATCAAGCAAGAAGGAACAAAGGGATACTCTTTTTGCAGAAACTCATGCATTGTCGTCACATCCCTTAGGTTGCTCTCTCCTTCATCGTCGATTCTTGGATAGACGAAGTACGCTTGGTGGCCTCGCTCAAACTCGACCCCTATGGCTTTGTACATTCTCTCTCTGCTTTGCTCAGACACCAAGTAGGTCTTTATTGGGATCCTTCCTGATGGCATTGTATGTATAGTAGTCACATCGAGGTCTGCAAAGAGAGTCAGCGCAAGGGTTCTAGGGATTGGTGTTGCGGTCATTGAGAGCACATGAGGCTCTATGCCTTTGCTTCTCAAGGCCTCTCTTTGAGCAACACCAAATCTATGCTGCTCATCGATTATCAGGTAGCGCAGGTTCTTGAACTCGATATCTCCAGAGAAGAGAGCATGGGTTCCGATGGCAAGATCCACTTCTCCTCTCTTTAGAGCCTCCAGAAGAAGCCTTCTCTCCTTTCCCTTCACATCTCCGGTGATGTATGCAAGCCTAACGCCAAGCCCTGACAAGAGCTCAGCTGCCTTCTCTGCATGCTGCTTTGCAAGAAGCTCCGTTGGTGCCATGAAGGCAACCTGGCCTCCCTTTGCTATCTCATGAAGAGAGGAGAGCCATGCAACCAGGGTTTTTCCAGCCCCTACATCTCCCTGTAGCAGCCTATTCATAGGAGAGCTTGAGTCAAGATCCTCCCTGATCTCCTCAATGGCCTTTTCTTGGTCTTCTGTGAGGGAGAAGGGGAGAGAATCCAAAAGTCTTCTCTCTAGCTTGGAGGCAATGCCTGAAGCTCGCTTCTTAGATATCTCCCGGCATCTAAGCTCCTTCATTTCCATTAGGAAGAGCTCTGAGAATGCAAGGGTCCTTCTTGCTCTTTCGAGCATCTTTTCATCAGAGGGGAAGTGGAGCTCCCTTAAGGCAGTCCTTCGGTCAAGGAGGTCCTCCTTCTCCATTATGGATTGAGGTAGAAAATCCTCATATTCTCCAAACCTGAGCGCATATCGGGTTGCGTTGCGCATAATCTTCTGAGTAAGGCTTCCAGTTAGAGGATAAACTGGGAGAATAGTCCCAATACCTGCTTCTTCTTTCGTTCTTTTGATCTCAAATGATGCAGTCTGGTATTGGTAGTTTACGCGCTGCACTGTCGCGATGATATACCATGAAGTGCCGATTTTGAGCATCTTCTCAAGATAGGGACGATTGAAGCAAAGGATATCTAGCGTAGTGGAATCATCATCAAGTGCGGTGATCTTTATGACCTTCCCCTTCTTTGAAGAGAATGAGGAGTGTCTGATCACGCTTATCCTGCATGCTATTGTGGGGTTCTCTATGGATGTGTCTCTGAGAGTTCTCTCCTCTCTTCTATCGTCATACGCACGAGGGGAGAGGCATGCCATATCCTCCAGGGTGAACACAGATAGCTTCGCAAACTCCTTTTCAAGAGCCTTTCCGATACCAGGTGCATCTGTGATCTTGCTAGCCATTCCTGCTCCTCTAGATTGGAAGATTCAAGGCGAGAGCCCCAATGTATCCGATTAGATACTGCACTGCGAAGCGAAGGAGGATAACCCAAGTCGGATCGTAGCCATGTCGTTCTGTGAGCCAAGGAGTTGAACTGGTGTATTGTCTTGCTAAGAC
>JAZURW010000063.1:0-1607 GCA_045606405.1 Candidatus Ornithospirochaeta sp.
CTCTATCTTGCCTGGAACTGGTCAACACTCTGCCTGATGGGAAGATTCAGACTGTCAACAGTATGAAGTACCATTCAAAAGTATTGAAGGATAAGTATGGAATCAACTTCAAGTATCATCATCTGCGCCATACTTATGGAACAAAACTTGCAGAACTGAACACTCCCACCCACATGCTTTGCAATCAGATGGGGCATGCCAGCATCAAAGTCACTCAACAGTACTACATTGCTATCTCCCAAGGAGGTATCAGTGCCTTACAAAAAAACATTGATAAACTCTGATAGTCCAACATGCATTCTCCCTGGCGGAGGATGCATGTTTTTCTGTTTTTGTCAAGTGTTTTCTCTCTTGGAATAGATGATTTAATGCTACACCCCACTTGCTATAATGTAGTCACAAGGTTGAGGGAAGCAAACCTCAGAAACCTTGAAAACACCAACAGAAATGAAAGTGAGGAACTCCCCATGAAGATTCAGTACAACAACAGCCTTGAAGCTCGCATTGCCTACATTGAGTGCCAGACCAACACCCTGCCTTTTGTGGACTTTTCTGAGTTCGCTGATGACCCTGACTTCCACATCAATCCTGTGTTTGGTGATAAGATGACCAACACCCTCTACACCAATCGCGACTTTATGGAAAAGGCCAAGCGCTTCTCCAGTGAAGAGTGTAGCTTGCTGATGAACCTCTCCAATACTTTCCCCACTGCCACCCTGATTGTGGTTGGCTGACCCAATATAGAAAAAGCCCATTTATGGGACACCACATCAACTATAATATAGATACAAGGTTGAGGGAAGCACCTACAACTTTGAACAATAGAAAGGAAGTATACTACTATGACTAAGAACTCTCGCTATGAAATTAACCACTTCCAGGCCAAGGTCATCCTGACCAAGCAGTTTGCCAAGGCTGCCAGCACCCTGAATACTCCTGAGTACATGACTCTGTTGGAACTGCGTCGCAACCATCCTGATTACACCTTTGAGCTTCGCGAAATCAGGAAGAAGGAAGGCAAGAAGTCCTATCGCAATCTGACCTATGAGCGCATGGAAGAATACATCATCGCTCGCGAAGGCAAGGATAGCGATGCCCTGAAGGAGTTTGAGAAGGTAAAGATGCTCTCTCAGGTTCAGACTGGCCCCTATGCCTATGTGAAGTCCTGGTTCCTGAAGAAGTATGAAGATGCCTTCAAGAAGGAAGAAGAGGACAATAAGAACTCTGAAACTCCTGCTACGAAGCCTGAACTGAAGCTCATCTCTAATGAGTAAGTCCTAATTAAGGGACACCACATCCAGTATAATGTAGTCACAAGGTTGAGAGAGGAACAACCTTGAAAACACCAAGAGAAATGAAAGAGAGGAAATTTACTATGAAGAACTATGAGATTAATTTCGCTGCCAATACCATTACTATCACCAAGAAGTTTGCCCAGGAAGCCAGCCAGATTGGCACTGAAGCCTTCAAGACCATGATGGAACTGCGCCAGCTTGGCATGACCATCATCACCAAGACCCCTGCCAAGAAGAAGAATACCAGCCTGACCTATGCCAAGATGGAAACATACATCTCTCTGCTGGAGGATGCTGAGAAGTACCAGGCTG
>JAZURW010000064.1:0-2024 GCA_045606405.1 Candidatus Ornithospirochaeta sp.
CTACGATCCGACTTATCATGCAGAGGATGGTCATGGATTCCTGCGCTTCGCTGGAGGTCAAGGGCGCGCTTTGCAGCATAGCGATTCATCATCATCATTAGCTTCTCACCTCCTTGATTGCTTCGCGCATTTCATATTCAAGAATGGAGCATGTTTTGTCTGAGAAATCAAACTCGCCTCTCAGCCAATTGTAGAATGATGAGGGGTTACACTTGACTCTGAGAGCCAGTTCCTTATAGGTGATTTTGTATCGCGCTTTTGTCATGCGCACTGCTTCGCGCAGTTCAACATTATCCATAGAAAATTACCTTCTTTCATCTGTGATTCAGGGCTTTGCCCTTCACTATACTTGCAAAATCAAACTAATGATTTGTCAAGTTTTGCCCTGAAAAATCACAAAAATCAGATAAGGTGTGTGCTCTGCGCTCTGATGCAGAGCGATTTTTTATTTCAGAAGACGAATGTGGCGCTCGCCAGCGTCATAATGATAGCTCGCTCATGACGAAGGATGACGAGCTTTGCGACAATGACAATCATTTCTACACTGGGGAAATCGCTCCCATGCGAAGCATGGGAAGCGAGTCTTTCCCCAGTGTAAGGGGATGCCAGCAAAAACAGTTACTTTTTTGAGAATAATAGTATTCTGTTTTATTATTACTCTCAAAAAAGTAACTGTTTATGTATTTTCCCACCATGCGCAGCTATTCAGCTTTTGGCCAATGGTTCTATACCATGCCTGACCCTGCTTGTCTTCACCAATCTTCTCAGAAACCTTTTTGCGAGTTATCGCATTATATTCTCTTTCAAGCACATTTTTCGCTGCGCCTATTGTTCCAACAGAAATCCCCAAATCCAGAGAAATCATGTTATTTGTCACTACTGGAAGCTGATTGTCCTGAATCCACAGTGCAACCTTCACAACAGCTTCCCATGACACACTTTCTGAGGTGTAATCATGCTGCCTAAGGATTTCATACCATGCGCGAGGAAACTCAATGCTCTGAGCCTGAGGGACAAGTGCAAGCTGATGAGTTTGGCCTTTTTCCTTATGGATAATCAATCCAGCAGCAGCCAAGCGAAGGATGGCTTCTCTGAGCTTGTTGCGATTTTTGGTCTGGGTATCAAGGGAGAAGCATCGACAGAGATCAGACAGATTTCCTTCAAAATCTCCCTTGTCGGCCAACAGAGCGAGGATTCTAAAATCGCTCTTCGCCAGAGGGAGCCATTCTCGAAAGAAAGTCATCATGAGTATCACCCTTTTACATTTCAGTCAGGACATGGTGGATCAGAGCTTCTTCGCTCATGGACTTCAGTTCTTTTTCCATCACTTCAGTATCAAAGCCAGCGCACTCATAGAAATCAAAAGCCATCATGTATGCAGCTTCATAGCGAGAGACGCCACATTCCTTCATGCACTCTTCCAGCGCAGCCTTCATGTTTGCCTGATGCATTTCAACAGTAATCATAATCCAAATCCTCTCTTTCTCAATCAAGCAGCTTCCTGTTCATCATCCATACCAAAGGCAGCGATTTCAGGGTACTTCGCCAGGAACCATGCCTTGATGGTGGGGTAGCGATAGCCCATGCTGTGACACTTGGAAATCAGGATCATTTCTTCCAGTTCAGCCATCACAGAATCGACAGTCTCTTCAGACTCATGGCTGGCAATGTACTTCTTCATGTACTCATAGGTCAGGCCTCGATAGCATTCCTTGTTTGCGTTGCGCTTGATGGTGCGCTGTTCCACAGTGAAGTTGGGGTAGTCCTTGCGAGCAGACTGGAGGAGATTGTATTCAGCAGAACCAGCAATCGCGCAGTTCTTCGCAAAAGTTCTGTCCATCACCAGGCGAGAGTTAGCAACATCAACCTTCAGATAATTCTTCATAATCATTTCCACCTTTCTTTTTTTCAGGGAATCAAGCAACCTTCTTAGCCTTGGCCTTCGCTTCAGCAGCCTTCTTCTGCTTTTCCTTGATGGCCTTGATGCGATCAGCGCGAGACTCATGGAAGTTCTTGATCTCAGG
>JAZURW010000065.1:0-5066 GCA_045606405.1 Candidatus Ornithospirochaeta sp.
TCCGGGTTATGAGCCCGACGAGCTGCCAACTGCTCTACCCTACGTCGATTGCATAGAAAAATATAAAACATAAGGAAAAATCTGTCAATACTTCAAAATCCATTTTAATTCCACTGCCAGCTTTGCTAAACTTAAGCTATGGACGCAAATCAGAGAAAAGCATATAAGGCAAGAATAAAGAGAACTGTAGAGAATCTGGAAAAAAACAACTTCAGAGCGACCTTTGTCAACACCAAAGAAGAGGCACTGGCCTTGATAAAAGCGCTGGTTCCGGAAGGAAAGGTCACTGCTTCCGGAGGCTCAATGACGCTGCAGGATTGCAGGATAATGGAATACCTCAAAGCGTGCACAGACTATAGAGTGGATTGCAAGGACGCATATATGGCAGACTACTACCTCTCTAGTGCGAACGCTATCACAGAGCACGGCGAGATATATCAAGTGGATGGAAGATCAAATAGAATCTCAGCTATCCTATATGGACCAGAGAAGGTCATAATAGTGGCTGGAATCAACAAGCTTGTGCCTACCTTGAGAGATGCTATGGCAAGGGTGAAGACAGAAGCTGCGCCACCTAATGCAATACGATTATGCAAGGATACTCCTTGCACGCACACTGGAGTATGCGTAGCAGCCTCACCAAGCGAGTTGCATCTATCCGCATTAGGCTGTGACAGCGAAGATAGAATATGCTGCAACACGCTCATCATGGCCAAGCAAAGGGAGAAGGATAGAATCACCGTCATCCTCGTAGGAGAGAGCTGTGGTTACTGACGCTCTATACGAGCCTTATAGGAATGAGGCTCTTGCAAGATTCCAGAAAAAACTATCCCCATCATCAAAGCTTCCATATTATGGCATCTCCATGCCAAATCTTAGAGCGTTGGCAAAGACAACCAAGTTTGATGAAATAGAGATCAAGTACCATGAGGATGTGATCCTGAAGGGTCTTTCCCTAGCTTTAGGAAAAGGCCCCTTCAAAGAGAAGATATGCTTTCTAGACTCCCTTCTATGCCACCTTTCAAGCTGGGACCATACAGACACCATCGCGTCTGCCTTTAAAAGCAATGCCCTTGAGAAAGACGATATGTTCTCTTATTTCTCATCTCTCCTGATGCGTGAAGAGACCTTTATAAGACGACTTGGCATTGTATGGCTTATGACAAATAGACATAGCATAGACTATGATGCTGCTCTCAAGCTCATTGTTGATGCAGATAAAGAGGATGATTACTACGTCATGATGGCTGTCTCTTGGGCTCTCTCATTCTACTTCTTTGATGGCAAGGATATCTCAAAAGAGCTAGATATTGTGAGCGAAACAACAAGAAAGAAAGCAATTCAGAAGATAAAGGAGTCGCAGAGGCAAACCAAAACTCTCAGCCTCAAAAGGTGATTCTTTTGAATATCTTCTTTTAACGCAATGCTTTGCATACCTATTTTATATTTTTTTGCTTTTTCTATTGACTGATGCCATGATTAAAGGTAATGTTACTATTGATAGAAACACGGAGGATGCTATGAGAAATCTCGTCAACATACATATAAACACTGAGAACATGCCTAATGAGGATGGCTACTTCGGCCCCTATGGAGGCGTCTACCTTCCTGAAGCTCTTGAGAAGGTCATGAAGGAGGTCGCAGAGGCATATGACAAGTTCAGCCACGACCCTTCATTTCTTGAGGAGCTAAGAGAGCTTAATGCCACCTATACAGGAAGGCCATCACCTATCTACCACGCAAAGAGGCTCTCCCTGGCCGCAGGAGGTGCGGAGATATATCTGAAGAGAGAGGATCTCAACCACACAGGAGCTCATAAGGTCAACCACTGCCTAGGAGAGGCACTGCTTGCAAAGAGAATGGGAAAGAAAAAAGTGATCGCTGAAACCGGCGCAGGACAGCATGGCGTTGCTCTTGCAACAGCTGCAGCGCTTCTAGGCCTTGAATGCGATATCTACATGGGAGAGATCGATGTGAAGAAGGAAGCTCCTAATGTATCTAGAATGAAGGTGCTAGGCGCTAAGGTAATCCCAGTCACACGAGGCACTAAAACCCTTAAAGATGCTGTTGATGCAGCATTTGAGGCCTACCTAGAGGACCCTATCAACCAGATATACTGCATCGGAACAGTCGTTGGGCCACATCCATTTCCAATGATGGTCCGCGACTTCCAATCTGTCATCGGCACTGAGGCTCGTGAGCAGATGCTGGAGATGGAGGCACAGCTTCCTGATGCTGTTGTCGCTTGTGTTGGCGGTGGCTCTAATGCGATGGGAATCTTCTCAGCCTTCATCGACGACAAGGATGTAGATCTCTATGGCGTTGAGCCAGCAGGAAAGGGCTTGGATTCAGGAAAGCATGCAGCTACGATCACAAAGGGCTGCGAGGGAATTCTGCACGGCACCAAGTCTCTTGTGCTGCAGGATGAGAATGGTGAGACTCTTCCTGTCTACTCCATCGCCTCTGGCCTTGATTACCCTGGTGTAGGCCCACAGCATTCATATCTTCACTCAATCGGAAGAGTCAATTATAAGTCAATAACAGATAGAGAGGCTGTTGAAGCATTCTATGTCCTATCTAGGATGGAAGGCATCATTCCAGCACTTGAAAGCTCACATGCTGTCGCATATGGCGTCAAGCTCGCACAGAAGCTAGGCAAGGGAAAGAAGGTCCTCATATGCCTCTCAGGAAGAGGTGACAAGGACATTGACTTTGTCATGGAGCACTATCCTCTTCAGGATTATGAGCCAGAGGAGGATATCCAGGATGAATACAAGGAGTTCATCAAGCACATAGGCGGTGATAAGAACTGATGAGAATATGGCAAGTATTGCCTCTTTGATGGAATAAGGGACTCTGAAGCAGTTATAAAAGCTCGAGTCCCTTGTTTTTCCCTTAACAGACCAATCTGCTTAAAGTCTTTCCAGGAGTTCTACAATCTCTCTATTTGGACCATGGAATTTGAAGAATCTCACGCCATTTTCCAAAAATGGAAGCTCCTCTAAGCCCGGAGGGATTATCTCATAGCCTTCCTTGACCGCTTCCTCAAATAAGGATACAACATCATTTACCCTGATTGCGATATGATCCACAGCGCCATTTGAATTAGAGATGCTTTCCTCCTGATATGTCTCTATGACCATATCATTCAAAGAAAGGAATGCAACCTTAGCCTCTGATCTGCTCTTCCAATCTAAGGAAAAGCCAAGCTTAGTATAGAATGCAATAGTCTGATCAAGATCCTTGCATGGGATGCCGATATGCTCAGCACCAATGAATTTCGATGTATCCATATCACTCCTTATATCCGTTAGGATTCTTCTTCTGCCATGCCCAAGTGTCACGGCACATAGCATCTAGGTCATGCTCTGCGCTCCAGCCGAGCACCTTGTTGCTCTTCTCTGGATTTGAGTAGACTGTCGCAAGATCCCCTGGTCTTCTTCCAACAATCCTGTATTTCACAGGAACGCCATTCACCCTCTCAAATGCCTTCACGATATCTAAAACGCTGTAGCCAATGCCAGTGCCAAGATTGAAGGTCTCCGCACCCTTATGATCCATCATGTAATCAATTGCTGCGACATGTCCTTTTGCAAGGTCCACAACGTGGATGTAATCCCTTACCCCTGTTCCATCTGGTGTATCATAATCATCGCCATAGACAGAGAGGCATTCAAGCTTTCCAATCGCAACCTTTGAGATATATGGCATCAAATTGGCAGGTATGCCATTAGGATCCTCGCCTATCCTGCCGCTTGAATGGGCACCAATCGGATTGAAGTACCTTAGAAGCACAACGGACCACTCAGGATCTGCATGAGCCATATCAGAGAGGATCACCTCAGACATGTACTTTGTCCAGCCATAAGGATTTGAGCAGCCACCTGTCTTACCTGTCTCCTTGAGAGGAACCTCGTTATCTGAGGAATAAACAGTCGCGGAGGAAGAGAAGATGATGCGCTTAACGCCGTGCTCTCTCATTGACTCAACCAGCGAAAGCGTGGATTTTATGTTGTTGTCGTAATATTCAATAGGCTTTGCAACGGATTCACCAACTGCCTTGAGACCTGCGAAATGGATAACCCCATCTATATCATATCGCTCGAAAATAGAATCAAGAAGCGCTTTGTCGCGAACATCGCCTTCTATGCATTCGATTCTTTTAGAAGTCAATTCCTCGACTCTTCTTAAGGATTCGGGGTTGGAGTTCGAGAAATTGTCGATCACAACAACTTCAAAGCCCTTTTCCAACAGCTCCAAAACAGTATGGCTTCCAATATATCCAGCTCCGCCAGTGACAAGAATACGCATGCAAATCCTCCTTGAGCTTAATCATACTTCATTTTGCCAAATCCATATATATCTTGTTTGGGCAAGATTGAAATACTTGATTCGTTTGAATAACATATTCCCATGAAGATAGTCAAACAGCTTGTTCTGATATTTCTGGTATCCCTATCTGGGGAGGCAATCTCTTCGGTATTGCCCTTCCCTCTCCCAGGCTCAATAACCGCCCTCTTCTTGATGCTGATTCTTCTTTTCTCAGGCATAGTCAAAGAGGAGCATATAAAAGAAACATCGAGCTTCTTTGTGGATAATATCACAATCTTCTTCATCCCTGCTTGCGTGGGAATAATTGATCATCTTGAGCTTTTGAAGACAAGCTGGCTGCAGATATTGCTGATTGCATCAATATCATTTCTGGTCACATTCGCTGCAACTGGATACACTGTCAAACTAGTATCCAAGCTCAGCAAGGGGAGGCTTTAATGGCCGAGCTTCTTGATAATCCTCTTCTCTATCTCACTTTGACAATCGGAGCTTATGCCTTTTTCACAATCCTGAAGGAAAAGACAGGAAAAGGCTGGATCAATCCCTTTCTTTTCACAGTCACAGCCATTGTTTCCATCTTGATTCTCTTCGGCATACCTTACAGCACATATATGAAGGGCGGAAGCGTCATTACAATGTTCCTTACGCCTGTCACATCCTTGCTTGCGCTCTCAATATACAGGGAGAGAAAGAAGATCAAGGACAACATAGTCCCAATACTTGCTGGAACAACA
>JAZURW010000066.1:0-6084 GCA_045606405.1 Candidatus Ornithospirochaeta sp.
ATGAGTAGAAATTTATCTAATTTATAAACCCTGCAACATAAATAATCAAGGGTATTATTGATGTTTTAGCTTTCTAATTAACAAATATTTGAGGAATCCACAAACTTCGCATGTATTGTGTTCCTTTAGTCAAATGCAAAATATCAGAAAGACTAAGGGTTTGCATCACAAGAAGAAAAGACAATCGGAGTCATCATGCTTTGAATGACCAAACCGTGTGATCTTGCAGGTTTCACTCAGATTGAAAATCATTATGCTGTCTGCCTCAGTAAAGCGTTTTTCAAATCTGTTTTCAATATCGTTGACAATATTGCTTAACACTGTCTTGCTGTTTTTAATCATGAATAAAGAACACTGAAGCCTTGTCCCAAACTTCTCAAGATAGTGGGAAAAATGAGTCCGTAGTTTATCATCTGAGATATCATAACTAACTATCAACATATTACACCTCCAGCGAGAATTCAGGGTATTCACTAATCTCTTTACCTTGAATAAAGGCTCTGTAATATCTCTGTATATATAGATATATATCGTTCTTGCATTCAAGAATCGCTTCTGTCATATACCTTAGGTATGGAACTGCTGTCTTACCAAATAGAGTGTATTGATTCTGATTATAATAGAAGTCCTTTTCCTTTATCATCCCAAGATTTGCCATTTTCCTGATTGATCTATCAATGATTGGTCGAAATGGTTCCACTATGTCACAAGTTAAGGATTTTCTATGGAAAAAAGGACGATGCAGGACACCTACGTAGGTATCGAATCCATACATCTCCAATAACGAGTTCACTATGTTGAAAAGCATAGTATAACCAATATCGAGAAGGCAGTTTATCTCATCGTGTTTTGCTCTGGGGCACCTCATGGTCCAGCCATGATTCTTGAACATTTCCTTGAAGTAGATTTTTGACGCAGTCCCTTCAAGTCCCATTATCTCCTGACATGTTAATCCCGGAGTTGCAACTATTCTTTCCAATTCATCCAGCTTTTCTATTGCAACCTTCAAATCCTGATCCTTATTTCTTATCTTAGAAAGTACCCTCCTCTGATTCATAATCTTATTAGCTATGATATTTGCCCCAACAGCGTTAGAGTTGAGAGTGTATTGCCTTTTCCTTAATAGGATGTTCCCTTCAGCCTTATAATGCAATGTGTTGTATGGTCTGAAGTTCTCTGACATGAAAACCAGAGAGAAACAAAACTTAGAGGATTTTTCCAGAACAGTTGTTGAAATGCTTGTATTCCCAATGATGAATAGAATATTCAGCAGATAGCATGTTGTTTGGTATTTTATATTACCATCTTTATCCTTGATGACGATATTATCATTCCTGAAGTGAATAGTATCACCTCTGCATGGGAATGCGAACGCTAGTTGCCTGGCCTCGAAATCATTGCGGCTGATCATATATTATCCTCCATTGCCTTGTCACAGAAAACACTGTATATGCATGTTCTGCATTTCAGTGGATTAGAAGGCTGAAAGCTTTCCGGATTGAAATTGACAATATCCTGCATTGTTTTCTCAAATGCAGAAAAACGTTCAGTGTCTTCCTCTGGAAGTCTTATCTGATATATCTTGTTGTCATCCTTGGACCAGATTCTCAAAGAGGAAACTCTATAGCCCATTTCTCTTAGGCAGATGCACTGGGCATAAAGCTGGAATATGTATCCATCATATACTGTTGTTACTTTTTTCTTCCTTTCTGTCAGAATGCCTTTCTCGATATCGAAGGTATCGATTCTGCCACATAAGGAATACTTCTGAGAGTAAACTGTTGAGCCTTGAAGAATTCTTGTGTGTGTTGAGTATGTTCCGCTATCTATGCTTTCATGCGCAGCTTTGCCATCAATCTGGGGCTTTGAGTGATATAACATAGTTTCTGTTT
This sequence comes from Candidatus Ornithospirochaeta sp., assembly GCA_045606405.1. Classification (GTDB taxonomy): domain Bacteria; phylum Spirochaetota; class Spirochaetia; order Sphaerochaetales; family Sphaerochaetaceae; genus Ornithospirochaeta. The sequence goes on from JAZURW010000066.1 coordinate 1,893, forward strand.
TGCCAAAAAGCTCATGATAATAAATGGAAAGCGGGCAGAATATGAAATCATTCAGATAAGCTATTTTCAGATAAGCTTCCATACCTGCCCTACCTAACAATCAATTTGTCATTGCATACTCAAGCCATTCCTGATCCGACAACTTGAATTCGACAGCATCGCCTGGCATTGTATTCTTTATCCTGTTTATGTATATCAGGCCTTTTCTTGCAATGTTGTATGCACCATTTGCATCTGCATTCTTTGGCATATTATCACCACAATTTCGTGAGTCAAAGTATTCCCCTTCTCTGCTCTTGGCTGGAGATATTATGTAATCTTGCTCTCTATCGCTGTTTCTCATCTGCAGCAAATGCAAGAACGCAAACCTTAATGCACTGAGTTCATCGAATGTAGCATCAGAATCAGCAATTGCATCAACTATATTGCATCCATTGGCGAAATTAATCCCCATCTTACCTAGAGCTTTCTTTATATCCTCTGTTGGATGCACAGAAATGCTTTCACCGTTCTTTTTATGGATGATTCGCTCTTCTCTCGATGACAGAGTCCACTCATTATGGCTGATAAGATTTACCCTAGTCTTGAAATTTCTGTAATCGAAACTGAATAAGAATTCATCACAGGCTGCGTTATAGCAAATCGAATCAAACTTCGAGAAGAATTTCTGAATAGCCTCTTTTGTGGTCAAATCATTCATCTCAAAGATGTTGGCAAATCCTGTAGTTGGATCAATTTTGGATGTATATGCAGCTGGTATATAGAATAAAGCTCCTGTCTGTCGTCCTACATCCTTGATTGATGAGATTGTATTTGCAAGCTGATATCCATTGAGCATGCCACCTTCCTCTTCAAGACCTCTTTCCTTGAAGCAGAGGTGATTGAGCTTCTTTATAAGCGCTTCCTCAAACTTGGTATATACCTGACGTTCAAATTTAAATCTCCCTCGCTTGAACCCATAGTTCAAATCCTCCATGACAACAACTGCATTATATTTGAGCATGAGGCTCGTAATTTTATGGACAGCTAGTGATAAATAACCCTCTTTTATGTCTTTGATCTGGCCAACAGTCTTCCAAGACTTGCGGGCTTTATCTCTTTCTTTTTCAACTTGAACAAGTTTTTCATGGTAATCAAATTCCCTGCCTCTCTCATTGCTTTCTAGTGCATTCAATGAAGCTTGATGGAGGATTTGTCCGTTTTTGTCGATTACAGAAACATAGATCAGATTCCTTTCGCCCCTATCAATGCCAATTACATTGAAGTCGTCTGAAGATCTCAGTGCGTTGTTGATCTGCTCATTTACCGATAGCTTATCTTCGATATATGGATTGAAAGTCAATGATACATGGAAGAAATACTGGTCTTCGTAGAATCTTCTATCTTTCTTTATGTCATACAGCGCTTTCTTGCACTTAACATCTAGATACCCTCTTGCTTCTTCAGATATCTTATCAGTTTTTCCATTCTTGAAATTGTAGATCTCGTGGTATATCTCATCCGGAATCAATTTTCCATCAGGAAGAGTTCTGTTGACTAGCCATGAATCTTTTTTGTGTATTACAGGGTTCTCATTTTTAGCTGCAGGCCTATAGAATAGCTCAGCTTCGCCATTGAGCTTTATGCGAGTATTCTTGATGTTCTGTTCTGAGAACAGAGCTTCCCAATATAGCGTATGCAGGTTTTTCTTGCCCTTTGAGAACTCTGAGAAATCCTTATTTGCAATCTTGAATAAGAATATGCTGCCCTCTTTGACCTTTTGTTCCACCTGTGCCTCAGATACTCTGTCAAATCTGATGAAATACCCCTGTCGATTGACATCCTTGAGGAATTCATTCAGGGATTCATACTCTTCAGGCTTTCTAAAAGTCATATTATACTCACCCCAATCCTGATAAGTAGGTATTGCTCTCTGGTAATAATCAATGAGCGCTATCTCATAGTCCCTCAATGTCGTGAAATATGGCTTATAGTATTCGGATTCCCCCTCTCTTTTCTTGTTGATAGAACATACAATAGAAGCTGGAGGAGCTATAGCCTTGTACTTTCCGGACTTGGGGAACATGACCTTTGGCAGCATTTTCGCAGGATCTGGAACATACTTATAAACCATCTTCTCGTAATAGCAAGAGCCTTCAAGAGCTTCATCTGGTTCAAGCCCCTGCTTATTTGACTTATTCATGATTGCAAGATAATATAGTCCATCCTTTCTCAAAATCATGCAAAGGTTGTCTTTTTCCTTGTTCCTATCCCAGCCATTAGCGAGGGTTGGGCAATTAAAGTTAACCTTGAACTGTTTTTCCTTGTCGTTCTTCTTTGTAAGGAAGTTACGTACTCTATTGTATAATCCGATGATTTCTCTATGGTTTGCCGGAATCTCATCAAATGACATATAGAATTCAGCATCCTTATCCCTATCGCATTCTGTGATGAAGGAAGAAAGAATGCTAGAGATAGACAAGAGGCTGTCAAGGTAATCCTTCATGGTTTCCGTATTCGACTCGCTCTTCTTTAATGCAGCCTCAGAATCCAAGAGCAAAGAGGCAACCTTCGACTCGCTTTCATTCAACTTTGACCATAGAGAATCCACATGGAGTGAAAAATATTCTTTAAGTATGTCGACATCGCGATTGTTGCAATACTTGGATGCATCCAATATTTCCTTAAGGCTAAAACATTTCTCCTTTTTGTATCTTTCAGCCATATCAACATCTTTCTTTGTTTGCTTCTTGCCGCTTTCAACAATCTTGCTGATATATAGCTTTTCCAGACCATCAGGCAAGGCATTCCAGCTCTTGTAGCAATGGTTTGAGATTTCCTTTACCAGATTAGCAGATAAGAATATCCCCTCTGGATCATAGCTAGAAATATTCTTGATAGCATGATATGCATCCTGTATCTTTTCCTTATATGAGAATGCATTCTGGAAATCAAAAACAAGTTCATTCATATCTTTGTACTGATAAGGGATTGAATCACTTACGCTTCTTTCTGACAAAATCTGCTTATATAGCGGTTCCAGTAATAAATCCTTTCTTCTGACTTCTTTATTCTGGGAACAATATTCATTGATAATCTGGTTGATTCCTTTTTTATCATCATCCTTTTTTCCAATCAACGAGTTATAAACATCAATATTCCTCTGAACAAAGTATTCTGTATATACATCAACGCTGAACCATGATTCTAGATTATCAATGTTAAGTTCGTTTCTTATTAATGAAAACAGAGATGGATGCTTCTCTCTGATTCTCTCTATCTTCTCCAAGTTCCGAAGATATTTTGGAAAATTCTCATTGATGATTCTATTTGCGATTGCAGTATCTTCAGCACCGACGGAGAAAAGATTGGCTCTGTTGTTGCAATATGCCTTGAAATAGCTCGTGAAGCTTCCAAAAATTGATTCAATTTCTGCTTTAAATGGATAATCAACTGGAAGCTCCTTGATCATCAAGAAGAATATCTCCTTCGCTTTTGCCTGAGAAAAACAAGCAATCGCCTGATTATTCTTAAGGCATTCCACAATCTTCTTCCTGCAACTTTGCTGAAGAGCTATAACATCCTTCTTGTCACTTGACTGATTGCGCTTTACCCTACTGATCTCGTCTGCCAATAGAGACAGTAGACTAGAAATATCTTCTTTTTCTTTGGATGTGAATTCCTCAAAGGCTTTATCTATTGCAACCCTATAATAGTTATCAAGGAGACGTTTAGCATCAACATATCGTTCTGATCTTTTTTTATCCTCACTGAGAATAGAACCATCTTCTAGGAAAGGTTTTGTTTCTTCTATTGGCTCAACCTTGAATCTGATTGTCTTGCTAATAGAATTATTGTTTGTAATGTTCTCAAAAATCATAGACTAAACTCTCCTTTTTTATTTTGTTATTTAGTATTGTAATCTATAGTATTTCCTCATATGATTAAAGTCAAGGAATACTAATCAGAATTTACTTAGCACGTTTTGATAGTAAAAGAAAAAAATAATTCTATTTAATCGATAGGAGGCACTATTCGTGAGTACAAAAGAAATAATCTAAAAACCGTGATTGCAATCCAAATGTAATTATTGGATGGACCAAATGAGTGAGGAATTAATTAAGCGTGACAAACTGACCTTGTTTAGTTGTTTGCACATGCATGTACCCTACATTACCATTACCACTTGCTGAAATTCTTAATTGATGGCTCA
>JAZURW010000067.1:0-6550 GCA_045606405.1 Candidatus Ornithospirochaeta sp.
TTATCCTGTATTCTTTTGATGAAAGCAGGGATGTTGATCCCGACAGGACAGCCTTGAATACAAGGTGCGTTCTTGCAATTAAGACATCTATTTGCCTCTACAAGAGCTTCCTCCTCGGTATATCCCAAGGCAACTTCCATCATATTATGCACTCTAGCCTCTGCGCTTTGACTTGGCATCTCCTGATTAGGGATTGCCGCCCTATCCTTAGCTGTGGGATTTGCAGGAAGCGATTTCAAGATCTCTACAGCTTCTCTCTGGAGTTCCTCTGGACTTCTCATGCTTTTCCCTCCTCTATCTGGAGCTCTACATGGCATCTGTGATGTGCCTCTTTCTCATATCCCTTATAAGTGCGCTGCCTCTTCATCATATTGTCCCAATCGACAAGATGCCCATCAAACTCGGGACCATCAACGCAAACGAATTTCGTCTCCCCTCCGACTATGACTCTGCAGCCGCCGCACATGCCAGTGCCATCAATCATGATTGTATTGAGTGAGACAATGCATGGGGTGTTGGTCTTCTCTGCGGTTTTCACGCAGAACTTCATCATAGGACCAGGTCCTATTGCGACCACCTGATCAGCCCCCTTCTCCAAAAGCTCTCCAAGAGGCTCTGTGACAAGAGCCTTTCTGCCATAGCTTCCGTCATCTGTGACAATGATGAGATCTGGATCTATGCTTCTCATCATATCCTCTTGGATGATGAGATCCTTAGTCCTCGCGCCTATGATGATGCGAACCTCATTGCCCTCTTCCTTCATCGCCTTCGCAATAGGATATAGAGGTGCAACGCCAATGCCACCTCCAACGCATATGACCTTTCCAAAGCGCTCAACATGGGTAGGAGAGCCAAGAGGACCTAATACATTCTCAATAAAGTCGCCCTCCTCCATGGCAGCAAGAAGGTGGGTTCCCTCTCCAACTGCCTGGAATACTATCTTTATCGTTCCCTTCTCCTCATCAGCATCTGCGATCGTCAATGGGATCCTTTCATTGAAATCCCCGCCCTTCTGGATGATGACAAATTGCCCCGCCTTTCTCTCGCGTGCAATCATTGGAGCTTCTATAGTCATTGCGAACACTTCTGCAGAGTATTGCTCTTTCTTTACGATTCGGAACATATTCCCTCCCAATCCGAGTATATACAAAAGAGAGGAAAAAGTAAGACATGAACAAGAAAAGGACCGCCTTTCGACGGTCCAAAAAAGGGAGGTGTGCTTTTTATTCTTCGTTTATTTGATCTTGATCTCAATCTTGCCCTTCAGGGACTTCTCAAGCTTTGGAAGCTCGATTATGAGAATTCCATTCTTGTTCTCTGCAGTGATGCGCTCATCATCGACATCCTCAGGAAGTGTGAAGGATCTGGAGAAAGCAGGTCTATAAATCTCTCTCATAAGGTACTTTCTCTCAACCTTATCCTCATCAGCCTCTGAATCTGCCTTCTCAAGAGTGGAGAGAGTGAGGACTCTCTTATCTACTGAAAGGGAGATGTCCTTCTCCTCGTACCCAGCGACCTGGGATTCGATGACATACTTGTCTCCTGTTTCGTAGATATCCACAGGAGGGATTCTCTTCGAAAACTGTGTGTCTCCGAAAACATCATTGAAAAGTGATTCCATTGCTGTAAGTGATGGTGTTGTTCTATTTACGTAATATCTCATTTTGTTTTCTCCTTTGTAGCTGTGCTACGAAAACACTATAGCAAAAGACGTGCCAACTTTATTATTTACTTACGCTATAATGAGTTAACAAATTAATCCCACTCTTTGGATCTTTGAGTGATTGTTACAAAATGACACAGCTGGAAAAAACTGTCCGATATGAGTGTCGTTTTTTCCCTTGTTGCGGGAATGAACGGGATAAAAGAGTCAATTCGACTCTTTTTCACCATTTTCCGCTATATATTCCTCGAATATCTCCCGGTAGCTCTCATCAGAAACCCATAGATTGCCGGCATCCAGAATAGCCAAGACAAAATATGAGTTCAAAAGACCTTCCTTGACATGGACATAGAAGGAAGCACCCTCGACAGCTGAGAGCACCCTTGCCTTCATTGGGAATATCATTGAAGAGATTGAGAGAGCCTTCTCTCTCGTGATTCTTTCCACCATCCTTCACCACCTACTGAGCGAGATCATGGTTGTATTCTAGCATCATCAAGAGCTTTTCAATAGCTTGGGAAACTGCCTTCTCAAAGCTTTCCACTTGATAGCTTGCGCCATTAATCATCTCAAGCTCCATGCCATATTGGGAGGATGCATTGGCCTCTATCCCACTATCTGGTGACTTCTTGCATATCTTATCATTCCATTTGCAGCTGGGAAGTGCCAAAGCTCCAGTCTTCATCAATGTAGGCGCAGATCCAAAAAGCCTGCAGATCAGGCTTCGTGCAGGATAGATGGAACAGTGGTAGGAACCTTCCTCATTATACATAGGGCAGGATGCCCCATCGGATGAAGAGGCGATTCTCCCCATGAACTCCTCAACCCTATTCTCCTGGATAAGATAGCACGCAATATACTCTGCCTCAGCAATCGTCAGAATTGGCCTGTAGTGCTCGCAGCACTTCCCACAGCCCTCTAAGCAGCTTATCCCATTGCTCTCACAAAATGCATTCAATTCCTCGTCAATACGCTCATAGAAGCTCTTCATGCTTCTAAGCCTCTCATGGACAGAGAGGCCGGAGAAAAGGTTTATGAAATCATCCTTTACAATCATGCTGACTTTTATATAAAAATCCCAATATCGATATCAACAGGGTTTAAAATGCTAGTAACATGAATTTAACTCCAATTAATTGATTTTTATCTAAAAATACTTAATCTTCATAAACCTTTTTTCATCCCTATATTGGTATTGATTGATACTCCACTCTGTTGCTACCCCCTAGCCCCAAATGATATAATGAACGATATGAAGGTAGTGATTTTCGGAGCAGGAAGAAGAGGTCTGCGCCTAGCCAAGCATCTTATCAAAGAGCGAAAGGAAGTGACATTCCTCGATTCGAGCCAAGAACGCTGCGCAGCTGCCTTGGCAAAGCTGGACTGCATGGCAGTCTGCGGCTCTGCAACAGATATGGAGAGCCTTATAGAAGCTGGCTGCGATAGCGCAGATGCTGTCATTGCTGTCACAGACAGCGATGAGACAAACCTTGTCTCTTGTGGGATCGTGGCATCCCAATGGCCAAAGGTGATGACCATATCATCAATCAGGGCAATTAGCTATCTTGGTTCCAAGAGCTACAACAAGAAAATCCTCGGCATCACCCATATCGTCAACCCAGAGCAGGAAGCCGCAAGCAGAATAGCTGGAATAATACAATCCGGCCTCTTCTCTGATATCATCTATTTCAAGGGCACTGAATTCATCCTCTTCACAAAGAGAATCTCAAGCGATTCACCTTTTGCGGGCATGAGCTTGATTGAGATGAAGAAAAGCTTCCCGGGCCGCTATGTCGTTGCTGGAATCAAAAGAAATGGCAAAGCATTCACACCATCAGGCTCTACAATCATCACTGCTGGAGATGAGGTTGCGATTGTTGCGGATGATGATGAATCAACTGGCATCTTCTCTGACTTGGGAGGCATTGTTCCAACGAAGCTGAAGAGGACAATAATGGTTGGCGGAACGAGAATCGCCGCATATCTTCTGCGCCAGATGCCAAAAAGGCTTCTGCATCGCATGACTCTCATCGAGAAGGATGTTGCTGTATGCAATGAATTTGTGCAGGAGTTCCCTTCAATGCTCGTCATAAACGGATCTGTCACAGATGAGCAGATGTGGGAAGAGGAAGCCATTGAAAGAGCCGATCTGATGATCTCCATCACAGAGAATGATGAGCTTAACATCATCACAGCAAGCTATGCAAAGAAGATCGGAGTCAAGAGATCGATTGCCCTTATCAAGACAAACCCAAACTACATTGGCTTTGCTCGCCAGATGGATATCGATGCACCAATCTCAACAACCGATGCCACAGTAGACACTCTCATGAGATATATAAGAGGTGAAGGTGTATCCGCTCTCCACTCCACCTTTGATGGGGAGCTTGAGGTATATGAATATGTTCTGTCAGAGAACTTCAAAGAGCTTGGAAAGACACTGAAGGATGTCAATCTCAAGGGCAAATGCATCATCGCAGGCGTAAAGAGGTCCAAGCTCGACAACTTCATCCCTGATGGCTCCTACACCTTCACAGCAAAGGACACTGTGCTTGTAGCTGCGACACATGAAGACTATGATTTCGTCACGGAGTTCTTTGGCGCATGAATATAATCTCGGTATTCAGACTACTGTCTTTCATAATACTTTTTGTCGCTGCGATCATGTGCATCCCTTTTTCAATTGCCTTGCACTATGAAGAATCGAGCTCAGCAAACTCATTCATATTCACAATCGTGCTGATGCTCTCAATCTCGGTCCTCATCATCGCGCTTACGCAGAAAAAGCATAGAACCATCACGATCTCAGTTCGTGACAGCTACCTGTTTGTCTCCCTTACATGGGTTTTGCTATCTTTCTTCGGCGCATTGCCACTATACATTTCAGACTCTCTCCCTACCTTTCCCCAGTGCTACTTCGAAATCATGTCAGGCTTCACAACAACAGGAGCGACGTGCATGAACGACATCGAATCAGTCTCCTACTCCATCCTGTTTTGGAGGAACATGACCAACTGGCTTGGAGGCATGGGAATAGTCGTTCTCTTCGTGGCGGTTCTCCCGGCCTTCGGAGTAAAGGGAAGCAACCTCTTCGGAGCTGAATCCGTAGGCCCTACAAAGGATAAGCTGACCCCTAAGATCCGCCATACAGCAATTGCGCTTTGGTCAATATACCTTGGTCTCTCTGTCATCGAGGTAGTGCTTCTTCTGTGCGGCGGGTTAACGCTATTTGAGGCGACTACTGTCACCTTCGGAACAATGGGCGCTGCGGGATTTGCGCCAAAGAATGCATCCATCGGGGCATTCGGCTCAGACTATGTCGAATGGGTCTGCATCATCTTCATGTTCCTTGCAGGCGCTAACTTCTCCCTCTATTTCAAGCTTCTTAGAAAGCAATTCAAGAAGGTCTCTCAGGATGGGGAGCTTAGGCTCTACTTTAAGATCATACTCATTGCGACGCTCTTTTCAGCAATCAATCTTTATGCGAAGGGCATTTTCACCCTTAGCGATAGCATAAGGCACTCCGCATTCCAGGTCGTGTCCTTCGTCACAACAACTGGCTTCACTTCCACAAACTACAGCACTTGGCCGATTTTCTCCCAGATGATCCTCCTGGTGCTCTCCTTCGTGGGAGGCTGTGCGGGCTCAGCAGGTGGTGGCATCAAGGTGATCAGGATTGCCGTAATGTCAAAGGTCGGCAACAATGCGATCATAAAGCGCATCCATCCAAACGCAGTCACGAAGATCAAGGTTGGCAATGACACCTACAATGAGGACACTGTGCTATCGATATGCGGCTTTGTTGGCCTTTATATCATGACTATAATGATTGGGTCCTTCATCATCTCGGCAACAGGGGAGAATCTGCTAACTTGCTTCAGCTCTGTTGTGCTTTGCATAGGCAACATAGGAATTGGACTGGGAGGAATAGGGACAGACCTCACCTTCTCAATCTACCCGGATTGGACTATGGGGGTGTTCTCATTCCTGATGCTTGTGGGCAGACTTGAGCTATTCACTGTCTATGCCCTTTTCACAAAGAGCTTCTGGACCAATAGATGACCAAAAGCCCATCAGGGGCTTTTGGATACGCAAAGCTCATTCATGATTGACCCAATAAAGCCTATCTGTGTCATAGCCTATGGCTCTTGCTAGCTCCAGATAAGCCTCTTTCACATCCTCTGGGATAGTCTTCTCCCTAGAGAGAATCCATAGGTTATCATAGGTTCTGCCTCCCACTAAGGCGTATTTGTATCCATCATCCAAAGCCAAGATGTTGTACTCGCTATAAAATGGCCCAAAGAACGACACCTCAAGAGCCCCAATCGTGTCTTCCCCGCGGAATCTGGCTTTGCCCACTGACTCCTTCCATTCATTCTTAACGAAATCATAGCCTCTATTAACAACCTTCACTGTCCCATCGGTATTCTTGGAGTAATTGGCTGTCGTGTCATCCATATCCTTCTCATATCTGAAGTCTATCCTCGCAATCTCATACCATGAGCCAAGATATCTATCCAGCTCAAAGTCGTTGACAGGCATCGCGACATCTGTGACAGAGGAGCACCCTGTGAGCGCCAATGCAACTGTTAAAAGCAATAATGATCCTTTCATTTTTGATCCTCCAAGCAGAATATATGCAGTAAATGGCAAATGAATAAGAGCCATAAAACGCATATGGCATTTTGCTCTGAGAGGAGCACCCTCTATTTGATGATAGAACAATAAGATGGCTTGAATGGTTTTAAGGTGATGCAATGTTCTCAAGCTATAGCTTCAAAGCATTGCAGATAAAAAAAACCACTCACTTTGAGTGGCCTTATAGCAGGGGTAGGACTCGAACCTACGACCTCCGGGTTATGAGCCCGACGAGCTGCCAACTGCTCT
>JAZURW010000068.1:0-7163 GCA_045606405.1 Candidatus Ornithospirochaeta sp.
AAAAGAAATTATTTCATACATATTTACAAGGAATTACCTTCAAAATATAACAATAAACCGCTCAATATATTGCTATACAAGGAATTAATAGAAAAGTGATTATAAGAAAAATCTAAAAAATTGTATAACTTTTATATTTACAAAATGAAAATCAGGTGATATATAATTAATTAGAGACTTAAATGAAGCATTTTCAGGTTGCCTACAGAAGAGGGACTGTCTCAGTCGCAGAAGAGAAGTCTTGTGCGCAAGTTAGAGTTTATGGCTTTGACAAATCCCCTGTCCGGACCTCCTGGGCAGGGTTTTTTCATTCTTATGAATCCTTTATACTTCAAATATTCAAAAAGTATTCATTTTTTTATTATTTTCTGAATAAAAATACAAAATACTATTGTCATTATCAAATTTTTATGCAAAATCTATAGTGTCGAAGGAGACAACACAAAATGGCAAAAGAAAAAGTTGTATTAGCATATTCAGGTGGTTTGGATACTTCAGTTATCCTAAAGTGGCTCGCAAATAAGGGTTTTGACGTAATCGCATATGTCGCTGACGTTGGACAGAATGAGGATTTCGAGGCTATCAAGGAAAAAGCCTACGCAACAGGAGCAAGCAAGGTATATGTTGAAGACCTCAAAAAAGAGCTTGTCACAGATTACATCTTCCCTACCTTAAAGGCAAATGCAATCTATGAAGGCACATACATGCTTGGCACATCAATCGCACGCCCAATCATCGCTAAGAGACATATAGAGATCGCAAAGCTAGAAGGAACAAAATATGTTGCCCATGGTGCAACAGGAAAGGGCAATGACCAGGTAAGATTCGAATTCGGATACTATATGAATATGCCTGATGTCAAGATCATTAGCCCATGGAAGGATGAGGAGTGGCTCAGCCAATTTGAAGGCAGAACAGATATGTTCAAGTATGCTGAGAAGTACAATATCCCAGTAAAGGCATCAATCAAGAAGCCATACTCAGAGGATGAGAACTTGATCCATATCTCACATGAGGCAGGAATCCTCGAAGACCCATCCCTAAGATGCCCTGAGGACGTATTCAACCTCACAGTATCCCCTAAGGATGCACCAAATGAGGAGACTCTTCTTACATTTGAATTCAAGGACGGCATTCCTGTTTCAGTCAAGAATGAGAACGATGGAACTGTTGTCACAGACCCATTGAAGATGATTCTTTACTTGAATAAGGTAGGTCATGACAACGGCATCGGAAGAGTCGACCTTGTTGAGAACAGATTCATTGGAATCAAGTCACGTGGCGTATACGAGACACCAGGATGTGAGATTCTCTGGAAGGCACACCACAACCTCGAAGGACTTTGCATGGATAAGGAAGCAATGCACCTTAGAGACATGCTCTCTCCAAAGTATGCTGAATTGATTTACAACGGATATTGGGGAGCTCCAGAGTTCAATATGCTCACTGCCCTCTTTGATGTCAGCCAGAAGAATGTCACAGGAACAGCTAAGGTTGCACTCTACAAGGGTAATGTCATCAACGCTGGAATAAGCTCAAGCTACTCCCTCTACAATGAGGATCTTGGCTCAATGGATAAGGCAGGCGGCTACCACCCAATAGACTGCAAGGGCTTCATCAACATCAACGCCATTAGACTCATGGCATCAAGCATGAGAGATGGTAACTGCTGATTGCACTACAAGATAGTTCATAAAACGATACTTGGAAACAGGTATCGTTTTTTTTGAAGGAATGATATAGATTGCTGATGATTTCAAATCCTCAATATTTCAAGGGGATGAAGGATCACTGCTCGTCAGAAAGACCTTCTGCCCTTCCCCACCACTCTAGGACAATGCCATCCTCTGGATCCCATGCGCAACCCTTGATTGCTTCCTCTTCATTTTTGGTAAATTCCATTTCGTCAGCCATACGTTAGATACTATCACAATTAGGATTTCGATGCAAAAAACAGAAAGCTGTTTCTCTACCTTGGCATCTTAACAGAGCGATTAAATGGCATTTGCACTGCTTATTGCTTTTCAAACTCTTTAAGGCAGTGATGAACTAGGCGTCTTTCTCTTAAGCTTCCTAAACCTCGGATTATCCATTACCACATAATGCTTAAAACAATAAGAGACGAAAAAGGGACTGTGCCTAATGCTTCAACATCAGCAACAGTCCCAATTGCGCTCATTCCTGCAGCTTCTCAATATTCACTCAAAGCCACATGAAATTCACTTAATTATCTAACTATGCGTTTACCATCCAAGGTTCATCTTGATTGTGAGAGCATCCTGAGGCTTATCACCCTGATATGCACCCATTTCCTGCCAATAATAAGCAGCTTCAAGTCTTAAGATAGCAAGATCAAGGCCGACACCTGCTGTCCAATATCCACGATCAAGACCGATTCTTGCATCTGCGATCCAAAGGCCCTTGACCTCAAGACCTGCCTTTAGGTGGGAAACGAGATTGGACTGAGAGAAGTCGTTTGACTTGATGAGGCCAACAACATCAACAACATCAGCTGCGATAACTGGATGCAGGAAACCACCCAAGAAGCTGATATCCCAAGCAAAGCCAGCATCAATTGTCATTGGAACACTGATTTCGAAGCTTTCAAGCTCTTCATCTGACTCCTCGAGAGCTTCAATATTAGCAGCCTGGCTCATCTTGTAGCTGCCGTTGATATTTCTAGCTACAGCACCAATCTTGAAGCCTAATGGAAGATTTACATTAACGCCTGCATTAATTGGGATTGCATACCCATAAGCGACAGGAAGCCCGGAGATAAGATCAGAAACAGCTGCTTCAGGATCAGCAGATCCAAGTATGCCAGTTGCAAGCTGTGCATCAACTAAGTCAGTATACATAAGGCTTGAAATGCCTCCTGATACGCCAAGATCAATTGAGACAGAGCCGATAGGGATGCTAAAGCCAAAGCCAAGAACAACATTAGCAGAGGTTGAGTTGAAGAACTTTGAGGATACACCACCTGTGGATGTCTTTGGGACATATGAGTAGATAGTGTCCTTCACATTAACACCAATGCCAAAGCCGCCAGCTGAGAAGCTTACCTGTGCATCTGCATCAAGCACCTTGCCATATCCTGTTGTAAGGCTGTTCAAAACACCATTGACAAGAACATCAGCATCGACAGCTTCCAAATCTTCGATGTCCTTTGAGATTGCCAATGGTGAATAGAGTGAAAGACCGAAGGAAGGAAGAGAGAACTGCACCTTCTTGTTTGCAAGTCCTGCTGGATTGATCCAGATTGACTGGTAATTGTCTGCTACAGCAACACCTGCCCCACCCATTCCGAGAGCTCTGATGTCTGTGACATTCGTTGATGATGCAGCCTTTGCAAAAGCACCACCATCAACAGGAGCAAGCGTGACTTCAGCGCTCAGGCTGAACATTACAAAGAGAGCTGCCAATAATGCGATTATCTTCTTCATACATTTACCACCTTAATTATTATAGTGAGCCAAGAAGGCCGGAGATGAGAGCGTTGGAATCGACACCGCCAGTCATACCCATTAGATTCAAGAAATCGATGCTATTGCTTAAAAGATCAACTGATTCAGCAACAACATCCTCAATACCATTCTCGAGAACAGCACCAAGAATCTCTGGCTTTCCTGTTTCAGCGATTACCTGGATGAGATTGTCAGCTGTAACATTCTCTGGAAGGCCTTCAACAGCGACTCCTTCGCTAGGGATTGCAGATACTGCTGTATCAACCAAGTCAGTCAAAAGGCCTGAGATGATCTGCATTCCAATGACATCAGCCTGTGTGAGATTGCCAGATTGCGCATTCTCCCCTGCTTTTCCAACTGCTTCAACTACACCACCTAAAACAGCCTTAACCTGGTCAGGAAACTCAGAATCAGAGATTAATTCCTCATTAATATCCAAGGCATCAAGCACGCCATTGATAACAGCGCAGGTTGCATTAATAGCCTCTGCGGCAACCTTCTGCTCCTCTGTTGCTGCAGTGTTCTTCAGCTCCTCAAGCGCTTCTGGATTCTTATTGGCAAGATCAATGAGGTTCTCCTTGTCAGCATCAGACAATCCTCCGACCATAGGAACTGGATTGCTTGAATTATTCAAAAGACCACCTACTTGATTCAAAATGCCTTCATTCTTAACCTCAGGGGTCTTATTCACAAAAGCGGCCTCTACAGCAGGAGCATCAGCAGGTCTGATGTTCTGCCCCATCTTTTCCATGATTTCTGTCAGCCCTGCATCACAGGAAGCAAACAAGAATAATGAAACGATAAAAACAGCTATAATAGTCTTTTTCATTTTCACCTCCAAAAATAGTGCAAATAAATACAACAAATCAAATTAATCCACTTTTGATTATAACCTGAAAATCGGCAAAAGAGATTAAATTTGTTGTTTTCAGCATAATTTAAACAAACGAATCACAAATTAGTTACATTTTTCTTTTTTGGGGAATCATGCACTGCCAAAAGTAAATTCAGATATCAAGATAATTGACCTTTAAAAGATGGGGACAAAAAGCTTTCTGCAATTGTTCTAGTTTAACTATCGAAAAAATTCGGCCTTAAGCTCGTGTCATTAGCTGTATCGGGAAAATATCCTCAATTCCCACGCAAAGCCAGGGGGGCAACCTCTGATCAGTTTGACCCTTTTCTTTGGTTGAGATTTTATAATACCTAGTAGAATTGCTGTGTCATTGCAAGCTAAGAATCCTTGCCATTTTATCGTCGTCTTATTGATTTTAATGCTTCTTTGCTGATATATTGAAAAAAGCTGTGTTTTCACAGTGAATTTCCGCTCGTATGAGTGAGATATAGAGATGGGGCACTTAGGTGCCGCGCGTAAGGAGACGCTACTATGGCAGTAGTAACAATGAAGAGCCTGCTCGAATCAGGCGTTCACTTTGGACATCAGACAAAGAGATGGAATCCAAAGATGGGTCGTTTCATCTTCACACAGAGAAACGGCATTCATATCATCGACCTTCAGAAGACCTCAGCATGCATCGTAGAGGCTTATGAAGCAGTTAGAGCACAGGTAAAGAACGGCAAGTCAGTTCTTTTCGTTGGCACAAAGAAGCAGGCACAGCAGGCTATCGAGACAGAAGCAAAGAGATGCGGCATGCCTTATGTATCCAACAGATGGCTTGGCGGCATGCTCACAAACTTCACAACAATCAAGAAGTCAGTTGCAAAGCTCAAGAAGATTGAGAGACAGGAAGCTGATGGCACATTCGAGTCCCTCACAAAGAAGGAAATCGCTCTTCTCACAAAGGAGAAGACAAAGCTCGAGAAGAACCTTGGCGGCATCAAGGACATGAAGGAGCTTCCAGGCGCACTCTTCATCATCGACACAAAGAAGGAAGCTCTTGCTGTTGCTGAAGCAAAGAGACTTGGAATCCCTGTAATCGCAGTTGTTGATACAAACTGTGATCCAACAGACATCACATACCCAATCCCTGGCAATGACGATGCAATCAGAGCAATCTCACTCTTCACAGAGATCATCGCAAACGCAGTAATCGATGCTGATTCAGAAGCTGGCATCCAGATTGTCGAGTCACTTGATGACGAGGATGTGGAAATGGTAGCTGCTAAGGCAGATGGAATCGACTATGACAACTACGAGCCTACAGAAGACAAGGCAGACGAAGTTGCAGACGAAGAAGAGACTTACTTCAACAAATAATCAAGGAGTGACAATATGGCAGCAATTAGCGCAGCAGATGTAAAGAAGCTCAGAGATGTAACTGGCGCTGGCATGATGGACTGCAAGAAGGCTCTCACAGAGGCTGATGGCGACTTCGCTAAGGCTGAGAAGATCCTCAAGGAAATGGGCCTTGCAGCAGTAGCAAAGAGACAGGACAGAGCAACTGAGAACGGCAGAGTATTCGTTAAGATTGCAGACGGCAAGGTAGTGCTCCTTTCCCTCTCATGCGAGACAGACTTCGTAGCAAAGAACGCAGACTTCGCAAAGCTTGGCGAGGATATGTGTGAAGCTATCATCAAGAATGGCTGGACAGAGCCTAATGACGAGCTCAAGGGCATGGTTGCAGGCCTCATCGCAATCATCAAGGAGAACATGAACCTTGTTAAGTTCACTGTTATCGACCTTGCTGACAACCAGACTGCAGCAGGCTATGTTCACGGCGAAGGCAACGTTGCAGTAGCTGTTGTCCTCACAGCAGATGACAAGGCAGCTTTCGAAAATGACGAGGTTAAGGATCTTTCTCACAACCTCGCTCTCCATGCAGCAGCTTTCAAGCCTGTTTACCTCAACACAGAGAGCGTAGACAAGGCATATGAGAACGAGCAGCTCGATATCTTCCAGAAGCAGGTTGATACAGATCCTAAGATGGCATCAAAGCCAGAGAAGGTTAAGGAAGGCATCGTAAGAGGCAAGCTCGCAAAGCTCTACAAGGAAATCTGCTTCACAGAGCAGGCTTATGTAAAGGATGATTCAATCTCAGTTGCACAGGCTCTTAAGAATGCAGGTAAGGCAGCAGGTGCTAACCTTGAGCTCACTTCTTATGGCGTATACCAGGCAGGTGTTAACTAATAGGGGGCAAAAGCATGCAGAGCGTTATTGACAACTGCGATCAAAAGATGAAGAAGTGCATTGCAGCACTCTCATCTGACTATGCTAATCTCCGCACAGGAAGAGCATCAGCAGCGCTTTTTGACAAGATCAAAGTAGATTACTACGGCGCTGAGACTCCTCTTTCCCAGGTTGCATCAATCTCAGTTCCTGAGGCAAGACTTGTAGTCATCCAGCCTTGGGACAAGACTGTTCTCTCTGCAATTGAAAAGGCAATTCAGAAGTCAGAGCTCGGCCTCAATCCTAACAATGATGGAAAGCTCATCAGAGTGAACTTCCCACCACTTACCCAGGATAGAAGAAAGGAGCTCGCAAAGCAGGCTAAGGCAAGCGCTGAAGGTGCTAAGGTTGCAGTCAGAAACGTCAGAAGAGACGCAATGGAAGAGCTTAAGAAGCTCCAGAAGGCATCCGAAATCTCAGAAGACCAGCAGAAGGACGGCGAGAACAAGATTCAGAAGCTGACAGATGCTGCGATTGCAGAGATCGGCAAGGTTGCTGAAGCTAAAGAAAAAGAAATCATGGAAATATGATAATGAGTGGGGAACTTGTCCATTTAGCCTTGATCATGGATG
>JAZURW010000069.1:0-21686 GCA_045606405.1 Candidatus Ornithospirochaeta sp.
TTATCTGAGACGTTGAGCATCTCAGATAAATCCTTCTGCGTTAGTCCTTTTGTCTTTCTTAGGATGGCGATCAGCTCGCCCATAGTCTTTTTTTCCATATTCAGATTGTAGGGATAAATGCGCGAGAATACCACATAGCGGTGCGAGATTTTCTCTCTTGGTAAGAGAATCAGTCTCTTTTGCCATCCTTAAGAGCTGCTATTTCATTGGCTCCAACCTCGAGAATAAGTGACACCAGAACGAGAATCAGACCTAGATCCAGCATTGTCGTGCAATCGAACTCGATTAAACCGGCAAGGCTTATGCTGGTGTCAACAGCTTGGACGATGCCTCCAAATACAGCCACTACTATCTCTGCTATGAAAGAGATGATGATGATCTTTATTGCAGTTCTTCTGAGCGATTTCGCCCCGCAGATGTCAAATGGCGTGCCAAGCTTGATCTCCTGGTCGAGGTACCTTTTGATCAAGAGCAGTGAGATGCCTGCCTGAAGAAGAACGAAAGATGTGATGAAGGCTATTGCGAATACGCTTTCTCTTGCTTCTCCATCATATGAGATGAAGCGCTGCACGAAATCAAAGTCTGGCAAAAGAGATAAAAAGCCGCCGATTATGGTGATGAGCGAGCAAACAAACATGATGATCATGAGCACATTAAGCACTATTCTAATCACTTCTAATGTTTTTTGTAGGATTTCCTTCATATTATTCTCCCTAGGAGGATTATATTCCACTGCTTGTCAAATTGAAACTGTCTTTTATCATTTTCTTGATCAGCTCATCATCCTCGCGTTCGCTTAATACGATGGAGACCCAGCTCCCCTTGTGCATATGGTAGGCTGGGTAGATTCCCAAACTCTGGTGGTAATGCCTTATCAAGAATGGATCGCACTTCACATTGATCACGTAGACCATGCCATTCTTGCTTCGATCAAGCTTTGCTTTGTCAATCCTCATCAATACAGAAAACCATTTCCTATTATCCTTGTGCCTGAACACTGAATAGCTAGGATAGCTTCTCCATGGATAGTCAGGGAGAACGCCGAATTCTCCTTTTATGAATTTCATGATCATACTCTCATTCATATCAATAGTGTAATCCCCTTTTGGATGCTAGATGTTCCCAAAATGCCTTGTTTCATCTTGTGTCTGTCTTGCATGAATGGTAAATTTAGACCGTGAAAGATAAAGCCTCCCTGAAGAAGATGATCATCATAATCTCTCTTTCCTTCCTCTTTGTTTGCATTTTGCTGCTCCTTGGTTTTTGGACGGGTAATATATCCAGAGCAAAGGAGAGAGAATTGCTTCGCTCTGCCATGATGGAAGTGATTGAAAGAGATGGCGAGAAGAGGCTATTTGAGATGGCGGGGCTTGATGTTGATGATATCTATTTCGGCTCTGAGGGATTAAGCCTATACCAAAATGAGGAATCAGGATCATGGAAATATACAGAAGAGGAGGCCAGGAGGATCGCGGTGTACTCCACTTCAAAGGATAAGGTGGTGCAGATTCTTTCCAGCTCCGAGCTCTCTGATGCCGGACAAGGCTCTGGTGTCATAGTATCCCATGATGGATATATTGTCACAAACAAGCATGTCATAGGCTCAGGAACGACATTCAGCGTCAACTTCTATGACGGCACCACTGCCACTGCAAAGCTCGTTGGCTACGATGATCTTACAGATATCGCGATAATAAAGACCGAGGGGAGGAAGAATCTTCCCTACATGGAGTTCGGCTCATCCTCCTCATTGGTCGTCGGGCAGACAGTGATGGCCATAGGAAATCCATATGGATATACCTGGTCCTTCACAAGCGGAAGCGTTTCTGGCTTGGAAAGAATGGTATCCACCGCATCAGGCAATGTGATTCCAAACATGATCCAGACAGATGCGCTTATCAATCCTGGCAACTCCGGAGGACCGCTTCTTGACGGCAATGGCGATATGGTTGGTCTCATTTCATCAATCTACTCAACCTCTGGCAGCGCGCAGGGCATCTCCTTCGCCCTCCCTGCGGAGACAGTCAAGGACGTTGTCGGTGAGATCATAGAAAATGGCTCTATAAGCAGAGGCTGGCTGGATATTCTTTCTATCGAGCTCAATGCCCAGATAGTCGCGCATTCCAAGCTTAATGTGTCTGAGGGCATCCTTGTGTCCCAAGTCGTGCCAGCGGGCAGGGCAGATAGAGGAGGCCTCAAAGGTGGCTCTGAGAAGGCGCAATATGGTCAGTCGGTCATATACCTGGGCGGAGATGTCATTGTCAGGATCAATGATAAGGAAATCAGGAACTACACAGATTATTTCTCTGCCTTGTTCTCAACAAAGGCAGGGGACAAGGTTGATGTGACTGTTAGCAGGAAGGGTCAGCTGGTGGTTCTTTCTGATGTGGAGCTTGTTGAGCAGACAGAGGAGAACACAAGATGGATTCTAAGGTAGCATTCCCTGATTACCAAGCAGGGGAGTCAAGACCATTCAAGGTCCATTCCGAATATGATCTTGCAGGAGATCAGGGGGATGCTGTTGAGAGGCTGTATCAAGGCTATCTTGAAGGAGATCAATGCCAGACGCTAAAGGGTGTTACAGGCTCTGGAAAGACATTCACGATGGCAAAGCTCATAGAGAAAATACAGAAGCCAACGTTGATCCTTTCGCATAACAAGACGCTTTCAGCCCAGCTATATAAGGAGTTCAAGTCCTTCTTTCCGGAGAACGCTGTCACATACTTCGTATCGACCTATGACTATTACCAGCCTGAGGCCTATGTGCCAGGCAAGGATCTTTATATAGAGAAGGAGACAGATATCAATGATGAGATCGATAGACTGCGTCTTCACGCCTCCTTCTCCTTGATGGAGAGAAGGGATGTCATCGTCGTTGCAACAGTTTCATGCATCTATGGTCTGGGCAATCCTGTCTCCCTAAGGGATATGGTGTGGTCCTTTAGAGTTGGTGAGGAGTTCGATCAGAAGAAAGCGTTTTCCCAGCTTACAAGGATGCTCTATGAGAGAAATGACATGGTTCTTGAGCGAGGCACCTTCAGAGCGCGCGGTGAGAGCATTGAGATCTATCCAGCTTATCTTGAGATGTCCTTTAGGATGTACATAGATTGGGATGAGATAGTCGATATCGTATGGTTCGATCCATTAACTGGAGAGAGGCGTGAGCATGTCGATTCAGTGACTCTATATCCCGCTAAGCAGTTTGTCATGCCACAAGCCCAGATAGACAAGGCCATAGATCTTATAAACGAGGAGAAGGAGGAGAGGTATCAATACTTCATCTCAAATGGGCAATACGTTGAGGCAGAGAGGATAAAGAGCAGAGTCGAGTATGATTTGGAGATGCTTCAAGAGGTCGGCTATTGCTCAGGCATCGAGAACTATTCAAGACCTCTCTCCGGAAGAAAGCCAGGAGAGCGTCCTGCTGTGCTGTTGGACTATTTCCCGGATGACTTTGTGACCTTCATTGACGAGTCTCATGTGACTCTTCCCCAAATTGGAGCCATGTATGAGGGGGATAGATCAAGAAAGCTGAATTTGGTCAATTATGGCTTCAGATTGCCCTCTGCCCTCGATAACAGACCTCTTAAATATGAGGAGTTCGACAATAAGGTTGGACAGAGGATATATGTCTCCGCAACCCCGGGACCTCGTGAGAGGGAGGAGTCTGTGCAGATTGTAGAGCAGCTCATCAGGCCCACAGGCCTTCTGGATCCTATCGTCGAGGTTAGGTCTACAGAAGGACAGATGGAGGACCTTTACGGTGAGATCAGGAAGACGATGGAAAAGGGCGAGCGCGTTTTGGTCACAACGCTTACAAAGAAGATGGCAGAGGATCTCACTGACTATCTTGCGAACATGGATCTTCGCGTCCAGTACCTCCACTCTGAGGTCGATACCATCGAGAGAGTTGAGATTCTCAGGGACCTCAGGTCAGGCAAATACGATGTGCTAGTAGGCATCAACCTTCTAAGGGAGGGCTTGGATCTTCCGGAGGTTTCCCTGGTCGCCATTCTTGATGCGGATAAAATAGGCTTTCTTAGAAGCGCAACCTCGCTCATTCAGACCATTGGAAGAGCTGCGAGAAACGCAGATGGCAGAGTCATAATGTATGCAGATCAAATCAGCGCTGCAATGGCAGAGGCGATTGATGAGACACAGCATAGGCGAAATGTGCAAATGGCATATAACAAGAAGCACGGGATAACGCCAAGGACCATCAAGAAGGCCATTGAGAATATCCTGGAGAGACAGATCGAGAACAGCCATGAGATTGCCAAGGATGATATGAGAATCGTCCGCTCAAATTACAACCTCCTTGTTGAGAAAGACAGGAAGAAGTACATCAAGGAGCTTGAGAAGAGGATGCTTGAGTATGCGAAGAACCTTGAGTTTGAGAAGGCTGCGACAGTCAGGGATGAGATTGAGGCGATAAAAAGCGGAACGCCATCAGTCAAATAGCACGATATCCTCCTTGTTTAGCGTAACTCTTGGGGTCTCCTTTACAAGCATCTCCTTATTGAAGGAGTCGAATATGTCCTTGTATAAGCCATATAGAGTTATCCTTTTTGCCCTTCTTCCCCTCATTGACTTGAAGTCAAAGCCCAATGCTGACAAAAGATGGTAGGAGAATACGCCAAAGTGCTTTTCCTCTTCCTTTCCAAAGTTATAGGAATCGTAGGATAGCTGGCTTGCGCTTGAGGCTGTGAGCGCATAGAAGGAGGAAGATGAGCCTTCTTGTGAGAAGGATGAAAGAAAGGATGTCAATGGGGATGTGAGCTTGTACTCATCCTCATCAATCGTGATTCCAGATGAAATCTCAGTCTCACCTACAAAGGTGCCTGAGTAGCAAGAATCGAGTATAAGAAGCTTGATCCCTTGCCTGTATTCATCTGACAAGTAGTGCATGATCTCAGCTGGCTTCACCTTCATCAGCTCTCCATCATGCTCACCGTGGACTAAGGAGCCATCTACATCACCATGGCCTGAATAGTGGAAGATCAGCAAATCCTCCTTTCTTGTCTCGATTGATGCAAGGAGCCTTGCGACATCATATATTGTCCAATCGATCTCAGAGGTGTGCCCAAGCTCAGGGAGAAAGGGTATTCTATCGACCTTTTTCCTTATGACATTGCCACTATCTGCCAAGAATGACGAGTAAATGCTTTCAAGGGAGCTTTCGAACACTGGGGCTGTGGAATAGTAGCTTCTTAGGCCTTCGGTTCTGAACATATGGATCTCAGCGTTCTCATCCATGGCCATCACTTGCATTAGAAAGGCTGCCTGGTCATTCAAGGTGTTGTAGAGGTTCGATGCCGCAGGGAATGATGAATAATCAGATGCGACGCTTATAACGATGGTTCTTCCTCGTGTGCTCTCTTGGGTGCAAGAGATCAAAATAGAGATCGTTAGAATCAGTATCATGGCTCTTTTCATCGGAACACCTTCTCAAGCTTTATTCCAAGCAAGGCTGTGATTTGGTCCTTGGAGTGGAGTATTTTGAAGGGGAGAATCAAGTGAAGAGACGGAGAGAGGGCAAGAGCTAGGGATGCAGAAAGCTGTTTTTTCAATTCCCCTGCCATAATCGTAGGGTAGTGCATGTACCCGGCAAAAAGGGAAAGTGTGACAAAGCACTTTCTGGAAAAGGAGAATGAGTAGTCTGCTGAAATCGAAGCAAGGAGCGACTCTGATAGCAGTCTTCTTTCAGCGACGCTTGATGTCGAGAAGTAGGCCAGTGAAAGAGAAGAGCCTAAGGTATGGCGCTCAATTTCATATCTGAGAATCGATGCGCTCATTTCAAGCGAGAATTGATAGTAGCTTCTCCCTTTGAAGAATGTTGTTGCATTGGATGCTGAGAGCGATATGGCTGGTACATGGATTGCATGAAGATTGAGAGCTGACAAAAGAAATATAGAACATAGAAGACGTTTCATGTTTCCTCCTATATTCTATAACAGATTACCTTGCGTTTTTTGCTATCTATCGATGAACCTTATGCTGGACTCAAGGATCATGAGGGATATGATCTTCTTTCTTGGCTTTAAGATCGAAGAGGCAATGATCGCGTTGTTCTGGAACTCCAAGCCCAAGGTATACATTGCCCCATTGAACTCGCATGATATGACAGAGACATTGTTCAGCACGATGTGCGAGCTGTAGAAGGATGGGTCGATTGCATCTTCGGATATCACAACATTCTCTGGCCGGAAGAAGATGTGCCCTGACTTGTTTTCATAGATGAGCGACGCAGGCAAGGCTGTTCCCTCTCCTGTGAAGAATGCGGTCTTCAAGCATTGTGGCTTTGAGTAAAGCTCCTCAGCTGTACCTATTTCAAGGGACTTCCCCTTGTCTATGATGAGGATCCTATCTGAGATGGCGAAGGCCTCTTCTCTATCATGCGTGACATAGATCATTGTGATTCCCATCATCTCCTGCACTTGCCTGATGATGCTTCTCAGCTTCTTTCTCAGAGGGGCATCCAGGGCAGATAGCGGCTCATCAAGAAGCAGCACCTTAGGCTTTGCGGCGATTGCTCTTAAAAGGGCGACTCTCTGCGCTTCCCCTCCCGATAGCCTGTTAACGCTTCTTTTTTCATATCCATCAAGGCCAACAAGGTGCAGAAGCTGCTTTGTTGTCTCTCTTTTCGCGCTCTTGCTCTTTTCTGCCATTCCGTATTGGATGTTCTTCTCAACACTCATGGATGAGAAGAGCGCATAGTCCTGGAATACAAGTCCAATGCTTCGTCTTTGTATCTCTGCGTTTGTTATATCCTCTCCATCGAGGATTATCCTTCCTTCATCTGGCTTCTCAATCCCAGCAAGGATTGAGAGGATTGTTGATTTGCCGCTGCCAGAGGGGCCTATTATAGACAAAAGCTCCCCTTTATTTGCTGAAAACGATAGATTCAGCTCGAATTCCTTGTACTTCTTTTTAACGTCAATCAATTCAAGATGTGGCATTTCTATTTCCTTTTTCACCTATCAAGAAGAAGATGAGCGCCTCAATTAGCAATATTGTGCCTAAGGCAGACGCTCCCTGGTAATTATAGGAGCTGATCATTCTATAAAGCAGGATTGGAAGAGTGACAACTCTTCCCTCTGCAAGCGTCAGGGTTGCATTGACCTCTCCAAGCGACAGCGCGAAGGCGAAGGCAAAGGCCTTCCTCCTATATGATGTGAGCTCTGGGATCTCGATTCTCCTAATTGTCCTTCTCTCACTTGCACCTAAGGTTAGAGAAGCATTGATCATGGAGGTCGGGATCCTCCTAGCCCCAGGCAGAAGCGTTCTGACAGCAAATGGCAGCGTGATGACCAGATGCGAAAAAAATACCAATAGGTATGATGCGAGGATGCTGCTTGATGGGATATAGGAGGCTGCAAAGGAGAAGCCAAGACCGAGTGTGACAGAGCCTGTTGCAAGTGGAAGTGAGGATAAAACCGGAAGG
Source organism: Candidatus Ornithospirochaeta sp. (assembly GCA_045606405.1). GTDB lineage: Bacteria > Spirochaetota > Spirochaetia > Sphaerochaetales > Sphaerochaetaceae > Ornithospirochaeta. The sequence goes on from JAZURW010000069.1 coordinate 7,445, forward strand.
AGCTTCGAGTTTTTCCTAGCTGAATAAAGCACTATGCTTTCAGCGAGCTTCACGCTCGCAAGAGCTGAGGTTAATGCAATCAGAAGGCTGTTGATTATCGCGCTCTTCGAGCTTGATTCAAGGCCTATTGAGGATTGCATGATATTCTCCCAGGCTTCCAAAGTGAAGATCCCGTCTCTATCGAAGAACGCCCTGTAGACTATTGAGAGCATCGGAGGAAGGATGAAGAGCAGAATAAGAGCGCAAAGAAGGAATGCCTTTAAAATCTTCCCTCTTCTTGCTTTGATGAGGATTCTCTCTCCTCTTGGTCTCTTGTTAAGTCTTTCCCCGCCGCTTATGAGAAGCAGGAAGATTGTCGTGATGACAAAGACGAAGATTGAGAGAGATGCAGATGAGCTTGGTGCGAGATCGGTGTAGGTTCGCTTATATATCTCAGCTTCAAGCGTGTAGTAGCTTGGCTTCCCGCCTAGTACAAGCACGATCATGAAGGAGGAGAAGGAGAAGAGGAAGATAAGCCCAAAGGCAGAGATGAGTGTGCCTTTTAGCTTTGGCAGCGTGATGGATAGGAAGGTCCTTATTCTTCCCTTGCCCATCAAGTAGGAGGCATATTCCTCCCTATCTGACATTCCTGACCAGGCTCCTGTGAGAAGGGAAAGGGAGACGGGGAAATTGAGATATACATGGGCGAAGATGATCGCTGTATATGAGTAAAGAATCTTTAGCGGGGCTGTTTCAAGGCCGAAAAGGCTCATGAGAGCTCTGTTTAGAAAGCCATTGTTGCCATAGAATATCACAAAGCCCAAAACCACAAGTATTGCAGGCATTGTGAATGAAAGAGAGGAAAGGGCGAGAATCAGGGAACGCCCTGGGAAGGTGTATTTCGAGAAAAAGGCTGCAAAGGGCAGTGATGCCAGAACAGATATGGCAGCAGATAGTAAAGCCTGCTTGATTGAGAAGGATAGTAGCTTGTAGGTATAAGGGCTAGTGAAAACCTCCTTTAGAGCCTCTGCACCATTATCAAAGGCCCTAAGGAAGATGAATGAAAGAGGAACCAGATACAATGCTGATAGAATCAAAACCGCAGGGATTGATCTTAGTGCGTATGTATTAGCTCTCTTTCTCATCAGTCGGTCATCACCTTTGTCCAGGATTCAAGAAGCTCATTGGCTTTCTCTTCACTCAAAAGCCCGCTTTTGTATATTTTAGCAGGTTTAGGTGCATAGTCAAAAGCATCTGGAAGCAATGTGTCGCCATTTGTTGGATACATTGAATTGAGAACGGCGATATCCTTCTGTGCGGAAGAGAGGATGTAATCGATGAAGATTTTTGCCTCATCTTTATGCTTAGAGGACTTCATGATCCCAATGCCCTCAATCGTTGCCTGATGCCCATCATCAAAGACAAGCGCTTCATATCTTGTAGTATCTTCATTCATAACATGATAGACAGGGCTTGTTGTGTAGGAGAGCACCAAGGGTGCCTCTCCTTCAGTGAAGAGACCATAGGCGCTAGACCAGCCTGAAGCGATTGTGAGTGCCCTCTCTTCCATCTTCTCCCACCATGAAAGGTAGTCGTCTCCGAACTCGTTGTAGCTCCACATCAGAAGTCCCATGCCAACAGAGCTTGTTCTTGGGTCTATGAGGATGACCTTATCCTGGTATATCTCATCTGCAAGGGATGAAAGGCTCTCTGGTTTTGGAAGACCACTCTGAGTGTCATATACGAATGCGAATGCGCCATAGTCAAAAGGGATGAGTCTATGCTCAGGATCGAACTCAAGCTCATCATCGATTGATTGCAAATAAGGTGAGCTGTAGCTTTCCATATATGGATAGATCTTGTGTGCAATGTCATCTGAGATGCCGAGAACGACATCTGCTCTGCAGTTTTCCCCTTCAAGGATGATCTTGTTGAGCATCTCAACAGCATCCCCGCTCGATACGAGCTCTACATCAATCCCAGTTTCCTCGATGAATTCCGGAATGACAGTGGCTCCTGGACCCCAGTCTGATGCGAAGCTGTCATAAGCGTATACAACCAGCTTTTCCTTTTCTGCGTCTTCTACGATTCCATTTGCGAAAGCAGAGGATATTGAGAGCAGAATTACGATGAATGCGAATGCTTTTTTCATTAAGCACCTCCAAAAATGTAATTCTGTCCAAGGGAGAATGGTGTTGATTACTGTCGTTCCTACGCTGGTATTATCCAGATCAGGTTCGAGGGTATGATCTCAGGCATATGCCACCCCTAGACACCTCTTTATTACCATAATTGGCTTCTTTTGTGAATAACAGGTTAAATAAATCAAATTAAATAGTTATCATTTCCATGTGAGACCTTTGTATCCTGCATCAAAAGCTAAAGAGCTAGATATAAGCTATGGAAAAAGCGCCGGACTTAAGACGTCCATGCTCATTGATGGTGCCTCAAGGGAGGCGTTTATCGCCTTGAGGGACCACTTGATCTCAAAAAAGGTGCTGTTTTTAATTGGCCCAGGCAACAATGGCTCTGACGGGCTTGAGATTGCGAGGCTTCTTTCAAAAGAGAACCAGAATGTCTCTCTCTTCTATCTCTCAGATAGCGGCAATGAGGAGAATCTGAGGAGGCGAGAGCGAGTTTCGTACTTACCCAGAGCCTTTGGCTTCAATGGCTATGATGTCATAGTCGATGCTCTTTTCGGCACATCCTTTGAAAGCCGGGATGATGGTTATCTTCATCAGATAATCAATGAGGTCAATGACGCAGGTGCTTTCATCATATCAATCGATATGCCATCAGCAGATCTTGTCAATGCAGATATCACTATTGCATTGATGTGCCATAAACTTGAGCTTTATCACCCTTTGAAAAGGTCTGGCAAGGGAAGGATAATGCTTGGATATCCTGTGATATCTGAGTGCGAAAGCGCCACTTCTCTTCTTTTCGATATCAAGGATTGCTCCTTGAGGCCTATGGATATTGGGGCTTATAAGAACAAAAGAGGACATGTTGCCATAATAGGTGGCTCGGATAAATATCCCGGAGCTCCTATTCTATCAGCGCTCTCTTCATTCCATTCCGGCTCTGGCCTGGTGAGTCTTCACTCCTCTAAGCGAGTGCTTGATGCGGCTTTCTCACCATATCCAAGCATAATGCGCTCCGATTTAAGCGATATTGATTCCTTCTCAGCTATCTTGCTGGGGCCCGGTTGGGACTTGGGTGATGAGAGCATTCTCGATCTTGCGATCAATAGCGGAAAGAGGCTTTGCGTAGATGCGGATGCCATAAAGCTCTTGAAGGGCAGGAAGCTGGGATATAATGGAGTGATCACACCTCATATAGGGGAATATAGAGCGCTTTGCTCCCTGCTTTCGATCGATGATGGGCTAGAGAGCGCAGAGAGTCTTAGAGCCTCCTTGATGGAGGTGTCAAGAAGATTGGAGTGCATTGTGGTTCTGAAGTCATCCACGCTATGGATAGCTGATGAGGACAAGCTCTATGTGTTTGATGGCGTGAATCCTTCTCTTGGCGTCGCAGGCTCAGGGGATGTTCTTTCCGGCATCATACTCTCACTTCTTGGACAAGGAGTCTCTCCTTTGGAAGCTGCCTTAAATGGTGTCATTCTGCATCAAGAGGCAGGAAGAAGGGCAAGGGAGAGGTATGGATACTACTCTGCAGAGGAGCTCATAAAGGAGATTTCTAGATGATTCAGACCTTTTTGCTATGCGAATTATACATGATCCTATCTGCGCTTCTTCTCTTAATGGATTACCATAGGTCGAGGCTGAGCTTTCTTTTGCGTTTCAGAGCCCAGCTTCAAGAGAATGGCAGGCTTCTCAGGATATTCTTTCTATTTGGCATTGCCATAGCAATTGCAGCTCTCCTTCTTCCGGTCCCTCCTGGTCCTATGGTACTGGGAGACCTGATTCCTTCCCTCGCTACCATCATCCTTGCCATATATGTGAAGGTCTCATACTCAAGGGCCATGGATAGTGATGAGGAGTATTCTAGTCCAAGAGCATCAAAGGGCAGACCAAGGCTGGGCTATGGGGCTTTGGTTATCGCCATTCTTCATTTCATTCTGCCTTCTTTCGTGCTAATATAAGCCATGGAAGAACGAAATACTACAGCTGGTGTTGCGATAAGGGAGGGCAAGGTCCTTGTCGCAAGAAGAGCAAAGGGCGGCCCCTTGTCTGACATGTGGGAATTCCCAGGTGGCAAGAATCGCTATGGGGAGACAATCGAGGAGACCTTGAAGCGTGAATGGGCAGAGGAGCTTGGAATCGAGATCGCTGTTGGTGCTTTTTTGCTTCAGGTTGATTTCACAAACAAGGATACAAGATACCACTTGATGTGCCATCTGGTGGAGCCTCTCTCAGATTCCTTCTCCCTTTTGTTCCATCAAGAGCTTAGGTGGGTCGATAAAAGCGAGCTTTCTGCTTTGCAGTTTGGACTTTCAGACCAGAAAATCCGTGACTTCATTGCACTAAAGCTCTTGTAATCACCAAATGAAAGAAATAACATTGAATGTAATAAATCTAACAGGGGTTTCATATGGAAAAGAAAGACATTGACTGGGGCAGTCTTAGTTTTAGCTATATGCCAACTGACTACCGCTTCGTGGCACATTGGAAAGATGGTGAGTGGGATGAGGGTGAGCTCATAACAGACAGCAACGTTGCAATAAACGAATCCGCTGGTGTTCTTCAGTATGCCCAGACATGCTTTGAAGGCTTGAAGGCATATACAACAAAGAATGGTGATATTGTGGCATTCAGACCAGACTTGAATGCACAGAGGCTTAAGGATTCTGCTGAAAGGCTTAGAATGCCAGTTGTTCCAGAAGAGATGTTCCTCAGAGCTCTTGATATGCTTGTCAAGGCAAATGCAGCATGGGTTCCTCCATATGGAAGTGGGGCAACGCTCTATGTAAGACCATTCTTGTTTGGCTCTGGCCCAGTAATTGGCGTAAAGCCTGCTCCTGAGTATGAGTTCAGAATGTTCTGCACACCTGTTGGTCCATATTTCAAGGGTGGCGTGAAGCCTATTAAGCTTCTTCTCTCCGATTATGATAGAGCAGCTCCTCACGGCACTGGCCATATCAAGGCGGGACTTAACTATGCAATGTCCATTTATGCAGGTGAATATGCTCATTCAAAGGGCTTTGCTGAGAATATGTATCTCGATGCAGGTACAAGGACATATGTAGAGGAGACAGGTGGTGCGAACTTCCTTTTCGTCACTAAGGAAGGTAAGCTGGTAACTCCACTTTCAGATACAATTCTCCCATCAATCACAAGAAGATCATTGATGTATGTGGGAGAGAAGATCCTCGGAATGGAGGTTGAGCAGAGAAAGGTTCGCTTTGATGAGATATCAGAGTTCGTTGAGTGCGGGCTTTGCGGTACAGCTGCTGTCATCTCGCCTGTAGGCTCAGTTACAAAGGGCGATGGCACAGAGATCGCATTCGCATCAGGAATGGATTCAATGGGTCCTGTCCTTACTAAGCTCAGAGAGACACTCACAGGAATCCAGATGGGTGATGTTGAAGCTCCTGAGGGCTGGATTAGGAAGATTCTTTAATCCTTCCTTTCTTCATGATGGCGTTATCCTAGATAGCGCCGATTTTTTTTCGCATGGTATAATTAGAAAATGAGTGACGATCAGCTTCTTCTTGATAATTTGATAAGGCATTTTGAAAGTGAAGGCCTCACTACATGCTATGTGAGGATAATGAGAGAGGGCGATATAAGCGCTGAATATAATAGGATTCGCCTTGCACGTCTTCCAGTCTGGTCAATTTCCAAGGGTTTTGCATCCATAGCTGTAGGCATTGCAATGGACGAGGGGCTTATATCCATAGAAGATAAGGTTGTTGATATCTTTCCGGAGCTATGCGCATATAGGAAATCCGACAACCTGGATGATGTGACGCTTTACCATCTTCTGACTATGTCCTCTGGCTTGAAAAGCGATTCTGGCTTTGAAAGAGAGGATGTGAGGCACTCAGATATAGATCATCTTGCTCTCTTTTTCGGCGCTGATTTTGAAACCCCAGGCACAAGGTGGCGCTATAGCTCATTAAGCACCTATGTGCTGGCCCGCGCTATTGAGAAAAAAGCCTCCATGGGTTTTCTTGAATATCTGAATCCTCGTCTCTTTGACAAGATCGATATAAAGAATCCTGAGTGGGACACTTGTTTAAGAGGTCATGCATTCGGAGGCTTTGGCTTGCATCTGACAATAGAGGAGATGGCAAGATATTCAACTCTCATCCTCAACTATGGCCAATACAGGAAAAACAGAGTTGTGAGCAGAAGATATATGGAGGAGGCTACCACCTGCAAGTTTGACAATAGCGATATGCTGAGGGGAGAGAAGAAGGCGTTTTGGGGCTATGGCTATGGATACCATTTTGCAATGAACCCTATGCATGGCTTCCGCTCTGATGGGATGTTTGGTCAGTTTGCGATAGCCCTACCTGATATAGGTGTCTCCATAGCGATGATGTCGCTTGAGGATAATACCGCAAGGCTTGGAACATTGCTCTACGAGGAGCTTGTCAATAGACTCTGAGATTAGAAAGATATAAGGGACCATCGCTATTTTGCGACAGTCCCCTTTTTGAAATCCCACACCTTTCCGTGAAGAACCTGTTTTTTTGGCTTTCAATTACATTACTGTGCCATCTGGGATGATTGCATTCTTATTGATTACGATGATGCCATCGTGGATTGAATACATATCGAAGTCACCCTCTGGGCGTGCGATATTATCGATGCCGATTCTGCAGTTTGCGCCGATTCTCGCATTCTGGTCGATGATTGCCTTCTTGATGATTGTAGCCTTGCCGATTCCGATGTTTGGGATGCCTTTCTTTGCGTTCTCTGCCTTTTCCTCATCTGACTCATAGCGTGATGCACCCATGCAATATACGCCATCTAAGGATGCTCCGGCCTCAATGAATGTTCTGACGCCGATGATTGAGTTGACGATGTAAGCATTTGTTATGATTGAGCCTTCAGATGTGAGAGAGCAGCTGATATTGCAGAAGTTTGCCTTTGTTGCAGGAAGATGTCTTCTGTGTGTGTAGATTGGTGCTGACTCATCATAGAAGTTGAAGAGAGGCTTCTCTGAAGCAAGGTTGAGGTTAGTCTCATAGAAGTTCTTGATGGTTCCGATATCTTCCCAGAAATCATCAAAGAGGTATGCAGCAACTGGACGTGTCTTGATGAAGCCAGGGATAATCTCCTTGCCGAAGTCGGTCTTATCATTGTTGAGTGCCTCTTCCATTGAGCTTGCTGTGAAGATGTAGATGCCCATTGAGGCAAGATATTCGTTGGATGGGTTAACAGAGAGTCCAAGCTGATTCTTCATGCATGCCTCAGGAACTTTATACTCAGAGAGATCCATGTCAGCTGCTGGCTTCTCATAGAACTTCTTGATCATGCCGCTATCGTCTGCGCCAATGATGCCAAGGCCAGTTGCCTGGCTTCTTGAGATTGGCTTTGCGGCAATAGTGAGCTCTGCGCCTGAATCAATGTGTCTCTTGAGCATATCTGCGAAATCCATTCTGTAAAGCTGGTCGCCAGAGAGAATAACATAGTAGTCAGCGTTCTGGTCATGGAAGTGCTTAAGATTCTTTCTTACAGCATCTGCAGTTCCTTGATACCATGACTCAGAGGTGTTGGTCTGCTCTGCTGCGAGAATCTCAACAAATCCACCTGAGAACTGGTCGAAGTTATAAGTTGATGCGATGTGGTTGTGCAGTGATGCAGAGTTAAACTGAGTCAGAACATAGATTTTCCTGAGTCCGCTGTTGATGCAGTTTGAGATTGGGATGTCAACCAAGCGATACTTTCCTGCAAATGGAACAGCTGGCTTGGAGCGGTCCATTGTGAGCGGGTAAAGTCTTGTTCCTCTACCACCACCTAGTACGATAGCTACTACCTTAGGGTCTTTTTTCATTTATTTCCTCCATTCTTTCCTTGTGCGAGTTTAATATAAAGCTTCTCATATTCAAGAGCTGAGCCAGTCCATGTGAAGTCTGCTCTCATTGCAAGCTTTCTGGCCTTGTTCAAGGCTTCCTTGTTCTTATAGAAAGATATCGCCCTTGAGCAAGCCTTCACTATCTCATCTGGATGCATTATCGAGAAGAGGAAGCCTGTGCCTGTCAGTGATGGCTCGTCAATGTCTTGAATAGTGTCTGCAAGTCCTCCAGTCTTATGGGCAACTGGGAGGGTTCCATAGTGTTCTGAATATAGCTGGTTGAGCCCGCATGGCTCATATTTTGATGGCATGAGGAAGAAGTCGGATGCGCCTTCCACCATATGGGCGATCTTATTTGAGAATACGATCCTCACAGCTAGGTTTGGGTATTTTGCCTGAAGCTCATTGAGCTTATCGACATACCTTTGATCACCTGTGCCCACGACAATGAACTGAACATCATTCTCAGAAAGGACTCTCTCAAGTGCTGAGACGCTTCCTGATAGCAATAGCTCTCCGAAGCCCTTCTGCTCCGCAAGCCTTGAGATCATTGAGAATAGGGGGACATCATCCCTGACCTCAAGGCCGAATTCCTTTTGGACCTTAGCCTTGAGCTCTGCCTTTCCCTTCATGCTTCTTGAATTGAAATGCTCCTCAAAGAACTCGTCCCTTCCAGGGTTCCACTCTTTATAGTCTATGCCGTTGATGATTCCGAATAGGTCGTCCTTTCGTGCTCTCAGGAGCCAATCAAGACCACAGCCAAACTCCTCGCTTTGGATCTCCTTTGCGTAAGTTGGGGAGACTGTCGTGATCAGATCTGCAGTATCGAGGCCTGCTTTGAGCATATTGAGGCGCCTTGCAGCAATCGGCCCAGTGAAGAGCTTCTCAGATAGCGTGTCACCAGAGAGAAGCGCATCATAGACAGAGAAGTCTCCTTGGTATGCCAGATTGTGTATTGTGAACATCGTTTTTGTCTTTATTCTCTGCTTCTTCAAGAAGAATGGAACTAGGCCTGCGGTCCAATCATGGCAATGGACGCAATCTGCTTCGAAGCCTGTCTCCTTCATATAAAGCCCAACTGCCTTGGCAAATAGCATGAAGCGAGGGCAATTGTCAGCGTATGGAGTGAAGGATGTGTCTCCGTATATTCCCTTTCTATCTGTGAAGAATGGGTGCTTAAGACCTACATAGACAACCTTTCCAAGCTTCTTCTCGACTGTTTCAACGACTTCATTCCTTGAAAGCATTGGAACGGAGAAAGAGGAGCTTTTCTTAAACCCCTTTTCGTCTATAAAGGAATACATAGGCATGAAAACCTTGACATAGTGGCCCTCATGAGCTAACGCAGAAGATAGGGCGCCAACTACGTCTGCCAATCCACCTGATTTGGAAAATGGCACAGTTTCGCTTGTTACCATTAAAATATTCATACTCAAATTATCGATTGAGATATGGTTTATCGCAAGTCTTATTTTCAGCAGAGTACAATAAAGGCGTCACCTGCAGGAGCTTTCAAGCTTGTGGTTTTAGTGCTTGAATGGGGGAGAGCCCCCCCCCATTGTCTCAAAGTCTGGAAATATATTCGTCAGCGCTATGTGAGGCGATCGCACCGTCTGAGCATGCTGTCACAACCTGCCTGAATGCAGTGGTTCTGACATCTCCTGCTGCAAACACTCCCTCAAGGGATGTTCTCATCGCTCCATCGGTAATGATGAAGCCTCTATCGAGCTCTACAAGGTCCTTCACAAGCTCTGAATTAGGGACTGTTCCAACAAAGATGAAGACAGCATCGCATTCAAGCTTAGTCCCGTCAGTAAGGGTGACACCGCACACCTTGCTTCCATCGCCATCTATTGTTGCGATGTTCTTGCCTAGCACTGTGGTTATGTTGCTTTTGAGAGCAATCCTATCCTGAAGCACCTTCTGTGCCCTGAACTCCTCTCTTCGATGGACCACCTGGACGCTCTCTGCGAGCTTTGAAAGATAGAGAGCATCTGTGAGAGCGGTATCACCACCGCCAACGACCACGATCCTCTTGCCTTTGAAGAAAGGGCCGTCGCATGTTGCGCAGTAGCTTACCCCACGGCCTTGGTATTCCTCTTCACCTGGAACCTCAAGATGTCTATGTCTTGCGCCTGTTGCGATGATTATGGCCTTTGACTCTATATCACCATCAGATGTCTTGGTGATGAATGTGTTTCCTGTTTTCTCTATTGATTGAGCCTCGCTGTACTCTATTCTGACACCAAAGTCCGCAGCTTGCTTCTCTAGTCTCTCAGCAAGCGCATATCCTGAGATCGATGGTACAGAAGGGTAGTTCTCGAGCTCGTCTATGAACATCAGCTGCCCACCTGGACCCATTGGGTCTATGATGAGAGCATCGTAGCCAGCTCTCGATGCATATTGTCCAGCAGCAAGCCCTGCAGGGCCTCCTCCCACTATTAGAACATCACACTTTGCCACTGTTCTCCTCCTTTCTCTTCAAAAGAGCCTCCTCCGCATCTGAGCGCCTGATGTAAACAGGGCCTTCGCCTATATCATCAGCTCCGTGTGTCTCGAATCTTCTCATTCCAAGCTTCAGCAGGGACCTTGAAAGGTTTCTTGGCGTAGCTTCATCGACCTTGAGAGGCAATGAAGGATCGATCTCCAGTGCCTTTTGCGTGAATACTGCAGCATCTGGTCCTGTGACAAGCACTTCATCGTAGTCTTTAAGGGAGCTGAGGATATCCTCAGGGGCCATATCTGAGTCAGGGATCAGCACCTCTTTATCTATTGAGAGTCTTTGATAGAATCTCTTCTTCTTAGCGTCTATGACTGAAAGGATAGGTCCTTTATAGAGTCCTGCGGAATCCTCGATTACCTCAAGTGTGCCTACAGAGACAAGTGGTATTGAAAGGGCTGCGGAAAAGCCCTTCATCGTAACCATTCCAACTCTGATTCCTGTGAAGGAGCCTGGTCCCTTTGTGCATATCAAAAGGTCGATGTCATTGAGCGTGAGGCTGGATCTGGAGAGAAGCGACTCTACTTCCCTCAAGAGATCCTCTGAGTGGGAGAAGCTTCCATCTACAAGCCTTTCCTCATAGCCACGCTCACTTTTGAGTGCGATTGAAAGAATCTGGGTGGAAGTATCAAAGAGAAGAATATTCATCACATCCTCCTGTAATCTCAATGGTTCTGCTTTGATCATCATTTATGGTGATTGAGATGAAGATGGTCTCATCAGGGAGCATTGATTCTATCTTCTCTGACCATTCCAGGAGTGTTATCCCATCATGATAGAGGTATTCCTCTCCTCCCATCGATTCGAACTCATCCTCTCCAGATAGCCTATATAGGTCGAGGTGGTAAAGCTTCAGCCTGCCATCATATTCCTGCACAAGCGTGAAGGTTGGTGAGACTATGGACTCTGTTATTCCAAGCTCTCTTGCGATTCCCTTCGCAAGGACTGTCTTGCCAGCTCCTAGCGAGCCACGAAGAGAGATGACCTCGCCACCCTTGAACGTTGCTGCTAGTCTTCTTCCTAATGCCTCTGTTTCCTCTGCGCTATTTGATAAGTATCTCATATATCAGTGGCATCCGCAGCCACATCCCTCCTCATCTGAATCATGGCATGAGTCATGCTCGTGATTGTGCCCGCAAGCGCAGCTTCCATGATGGTGGTGATGGCCATTGCACCTGCATTCATGCTCTTCTGGGATGCCATCTTCGGCAATCGCTTTAAGTTCCTCTTGGTAGGCATCATCTTCTTCAGGCTCCTCAGAGTCCTCATCCTTCACGATGTCCTCGTGGATGATCTCCCCAAGCTTCTCGCCAGTAAGGCTCTCATATTGATTGATGAGCTCCTTTACGATCTCATCATTTCCAGATAGGTATCTTGCCTTCTCCAGTGCTTCTCTTGCCTGATCGAACTCTCCATCTGTCATGTAGAGGAAGGCAAGGTTGGACATGATGTTCAAATCCTCTCCATCCAGGTCTGCAGCTGCTTCAAGGTATGTTTTTGAAAGCTCTCTGTTTCCGAGCTCAAGCTCGCATATTGAAAGTTCGTTATAGATCTCGCTGTTGACCTCTCCCTTCCTCATGCACTCCATGAGGGCATTTTTAGCGCCCTCATAGTCCTTCTTCACCCTAAGAGCCCAGCCCTTGATGAAGTAGCCATTCCAAACGCCGGGATTCGCTTCTATGAACTTGTCTATGATAGGGAGCGCCTTGTCAGGGAGTCCAAGCATGATGAAATCATAGGCTTCCTTGATCTCGTTATCGTTCTCAAGCTGGAAATCAATTTGCTCCTTGATTCTCTTCATCTCCTGCTTCTTCTCTCCCTCGGAGGCAACAAGAAGGTATCTTTCGATGTATTCCCTTGCTTCCTCAAGGTTGCCCATGTAAGCCTCGAAAGATGATATCTCAGCTAGGATGCTCTCATTCTCGCCGAATCTTCTCAGTCCATCCTGAAGGGTCCTCTTTGCCAGAAGAAGGTACTTGTCCTCATCTTCATCGTTCTTTCTCTCCCTTGCATCAACTGCCATATATGAATAGAGTGTTGCGAGGTTGATGCAGGAAGCTGATTGCGGAAGAAGGTGGTATACAGCCAAAAACAGCTCTTCAGCGAAGTCGTAGTCCTTCTGCTGCTCCTTTGCTATTGCGGCCTTATTCAGCTCCACAGCAAGATTTGGCTCAAGCGCGTCAATGAAGGACTTGAAGTAATAGAAGTTTGGGTGCGCCTCATCGTAGGCGATTATTGTCAGTATTCCAGATACGATATTCTCAACTGTGACATCATCTGCCTCAATTTCCTTCTTCCCAGGTGGAAGCTGGACAGGGAGTTTGATGCTAGGGTCTAGCTTGAATGTGCCTAAATCAGTGTTCAGCGTGTTCTGAACTGAGATGTATTTGATTGTCTTAAGTTTTTCTTCTCTCATATCAAGAAGAATAATAACCTTTTAATGAGCAAAAATGAAGTATATCATCTTTCAAAGACGCACTTGCTTGAATGCAGGGATTTTCTGTTTATTGAGAGAAAGAAAAGACCTATAGACGGCTTGTCAACTGCTCTTGAGATTAGTTCTCAAGGGGGGATCCTTGTTGGGCTCGCGTAGTGTACCCTGTTTAACCCAAAGGGCAGGTGCATGCAGCCGCAGCTATTCTAGATCCCAATTCTGTGCTTTGGTCCAAGAGGCTTGAGATTCACCGAACTATAGGATATAGAAATGATATCAGCTAAATAGTTTGAAGGATAGTGGTTTTTGTAAAAAAAGGAGGCGTATAGCCTCCTCGTAGACAAAAGCTTTTAATTAAAAATCTTCATCTTCATCAAAAGAGAAGTCATCTTCATCCTCACCGGCAGTGATGATGAAATCCTCTGCAGAGGCAATCTCATCATTCTCATCTGCGTTGAAGCTGCCATCAAGGATATCGAGCTCTACATTCTCAAGTGAGGCTTCGATAGCGCTTTCAAGAGCCTGCTGATCAGCTGAGAGCTTGTCAAACAACTCCTGGAGCTCTTCGTTATGGATCTCAACGAGGTTTAAGCGTCTTTTCAGGTCATCAATCTCGTCTCTTAGAAACGAAATCAAGCTAGTAGCTTTCTTAAGCCTTAAGCTGACAAGCTTTGTGCTCTCAATTGTGTCCATTTAGCCTCCTTTTTTGATTAAGCGAGAACCTTCTTTACCTGGTCACAAAGTGCAGTGAATGCTGCCTTATCTTCGATAGCCATGTTTGAGAGAGCTTTTCTGTTAAGCTCGATGTTAGCGAGCTTGAGGCCGTGCATGAACTGTGAGTAGTTAAGACCCTCAGCCTGTACAGCAGCGGAGATTCTAGCAATCCAAAGCTTTCTGAAATCTCTCTTTCTCTCTTTTCTGCCGCGGTATGCGTACTGGCCAGCCTTTGCGACTGCGTCCTTAGCTACGCGGTTGTTGGTGCTTCTGCGACCATAAAAGCCTTTAGCCTGGTCGAGAATTTTCTTTCTTCTGTCCTTTCTTTTGGTTCCGTCAACTGCTCTTGGCATTTTTTCTCACTCCTTTTCAATTAAGCGTATGGGAGCATTGACTTTGCTCTCTTTGCTTCACATTCGGCAAGAACTCCAGAATGGCGAAGATTCATCTTCCTCTTTGAGCTCTTCTTTGTGAGAATATGGCGAAGGCCCTGCTTCTTGATCATAACCTTGCCAGATCCGGTAACCTTGTAGCGCTTTGCAGCAGCTTTTCTTGTTTTCATCTTAGGCATTTTCTTGCCCTCCTGATTGCACCGCTGGGAACAAGAACCCCAGAAGTTGCATATT
>JAZURW010000070.1:0-1575 GCA_045606405.1 Candidatus Ornithospirochaeta sp.
CTATACCAGTATCACCTATATCGGCCAGACGGCAGAGTATAACAAGTACTATGAAATCTATTATGAACTGCCAGATGGCCGTTCCTCTGCTGATCTGACAAAGGAAGAATTGGAGCAGCGACATGTAATGTGCCTCTCCAATAGCGATGCAGTCGATAAGATGATGCAAAAACTTCTGGCTTTGTGTTGAGGTAAAACAGAAGTCGAGGCGAAGATGTAGGATTCTGCATCTTCGCCTTTTTTGTACACTCCAACAGCCAGAAACCCAAGAAAAACAATACTTGCGCTCCTGGACAGGATGGAATTTTCATGCGAAGTGTGATACAATTTTTCCAAGAGAGGAGCGAACATCATGGCAAGCAATCAAGACATTAAAAAGCCGCAGCGCAAGGCAGATGAAGATTTGCCTGAGCGCCTGTGCAAGCGAGGCAAACAGCCTTTTCAGAAGTACAAAGCCTATGTTGTGTTGCAGTATCTTCTCAAATACACTGATGAAGACAATCCTGCAAATGCTTTTGACATAATTGGCTTCCTTGAAGAGCATGGTATGAGTTCTGACAGGCGCTCCATCTATCAGGACATCAAGGAAATCAACAGCGTCTATTGGATGCTGGAAAATGATGTAGAAATCACTGAAGCCATTGATGCAATGGAAGAAGACACAGAAGATGAAGAAAAACTGATTGTCTATGATCCTAAGAAAAAGGGCTTCTATGCGCGCCAACTCAAATATGAACTGGCTGATATTATCCTGTTGGCTGAATGTGTGTATGCCACCAAATTCATTTCTGGCAGGGATGAAGAGCGCCTGATTGGGGTTATTGGCGATTTGGTCAGCGAGCATCAGGCGGAGAAAATCTTCCATGATACTTACACTGTGGGCAGAGTCAAAACCTTCAACAAGGCGACTGTCGGCAATGCGCATACCCTTTATTATGCTATGAGCAGCGATAAGTCAAAGCAAAAAGTCCCTCAGAAGGTTTCATTCTCCTACCTCACCCATGATATTGGCAATGTGGAAAAGCCTGTTGAGCGAAAAACCAAGTATGAGGTCAGTCCTTACAAGCTGCTGATCAATGATGGCAACTACTACCTTCTGGCCTATGTGAATGAAAAGCAAGGCATCAAGACTTTTCGAGTCGATAGGATCAAGAATGTTGTGCTGATGGATGAACCAAGAGAAGGCGAAAAGGTCTTTGCTGCGCTGAATCTGAAAACCTTTACTCAGAGCCACTTTGGCATGTTCTCTGGCGAAAAGGTAAATGTGTCCCTGCGCTGCATTCCACCCCTTCTGGACACTATGATTGATCGCTTTGGCACAAAGGGTGTGGTGTATTCTCGCGCTGATGACAGGCATTTCAGAGTGTCTGTTGATATTGAAATCAGTGACCAGTTCTTCTCCTGGATCTCTGGCTTCGGCACAAAAGTTGTCATTGAAACACCAGCGATTGCAGAGAAATACATGGCCCTCCTGGATAAGATCAAGACGAAATACTAAAAACAGTTACTTTTTTCGGAATAATATAGAACAGAATATACTACTCACAAAAAAGTAATTCTTTTTAGTTAAAGGCT
>JAZURW010000071.1:0-6852 GCA_045606405.1 Candidatus Ornithospirochaeta sp.
TCACAGAACGACATGGCTACGATCCGACTTCCTATAAACGTCCTCTGTAATGAGATTTCTGTTCTCATCGTAGAGAACAATAGTCCTCACATTGATTTTCTCATCACCTGACTTGCAAGTGAGAGTAAGCGCACCATAAGAAGAGCTTGCCTCATCTGAAGTTGTATATACATCAACAACCTCAAGGTTCTCCATTCTTACAGTCGTATTCATTGCAGCATCTGCCCAAGGAAGAATCTTCGAATTTCCTTCCTCATCCATAAGCTCAACAGTTGCATTGTTGAAGGTGTCTGCATCGACAAGAACATATGCTCCACTGTGGCCGTCTGAGATTTTCTGGATATTGTCTGGATCCTTTGGCTTCATCTGACGATATGTAAGTCCAGATACTTGGTAAGTGCCACCTGTCTCATAGAATTGAAGAGTTCCAACGATTCTTGAGCGGTTGCCTACTCTAAGGATATCTAGTCCTGTGCCAGATAGGCCGTATCCATAATAGATGGAGATGCCATAGTACATATCTGTCTCTGGATCATACTCCTCTATGTAGACGCTGTTATTGTTGTTTTTTGTGATTACGCCTTCAAAAGCCACCTTTATTCCATTGTACTGTTCAGTATTCGCCCTGAGTTCCTTTAAAGTGAGCTCTACAGCCTCACCATAGTAGAAATCAGGATCTTTCTGCCCTGAATATACATTCCTCTTAAAAGCCTTGGCCTGTGCAATGGCAGACATGCAAATAGAGCCATAGCTGTTGTTTGCGGAGGAAGATGCGATCGCAAGTCCGTTCTGCAACAACTCAATATTAAGATTGCGATATTCCTCGCTGCCCTCAGGCCTATACCAAATCCACAAAAGATAGCGGCCTCCGGTTGAGTCCAGGTTCAGCTCTGCAGTATCTGACTCGATGACAATCTCAGCTGCGCCTTCGAGCTTCTCTCTTGTGAACTGAGCAGCCTTCTTTCCATACTCCTCAATCTTGCCAGTGGATTCAGGTGTGTTTACAGCAAGGAATCTTGCCTTGATTACACCCTGCTCATTCACAAGCTCTGGAACATGGAAATGCACAGTATCTCCATCGATGAAGGATTTGACAGTCACGATCTCCTTAAAGGTATTTGATGACCAATTAAGGGAGATAGAAGAAGCATAGTCAATCTCCTCAACAACTTCTGGAGCATCAGAGACAGATAAGGCAGGCTTTGCCTCTCCTGTTGTTGAACAGGAGATGAGCATAGCCAGAATAAGGAATATTGATGCTAATGAAGCTAATCTTTTCATAATCAGTAGTTATATTCGCACTCGTCGATAGCATCCTGGAATGCATCGTCAATAAATGCATCAACATCTGAGCCTGTGTATGGGAGACACTTAACGATAAGGCTGCCAACCTGGTCTCTAGCTGCTGATGAGCCGTTGAATGCTGGAGATGTGTAGTAAGCCTCTTCCTGCTCGAGACAAACCTTAGCTGAGAGAGCTGAGATATAGTTGCCGCCATCTGCATTTGCAAGGAAGTCTGCATATGCTGCATTCTCGCCAACTGACTTAAGAACTGGTACGTAGCCTGAAGCCATTGAGAACTCTGCCTGGAACTCTACTGTTGTTGTGAGGTACTTGACAAAGAGCCATGATGCGATGACTTCCTGAGGATTTGCCTTGCTGAAGATACATACTGAAGGACCCTGTGAGATAACCTTCTTATTGTTCTCGTCTACCTGTGGGATTGTTGCAATGCCAACCTCAAATGGGTATGAGCCGTCTGCGAGAGCTGTTGGTCTCTGGTGTGTTGCGCCAGCTGAGGAACCAATTGACATATAGCTTCTTGGTGCCTTGTCAGATACGAAAAGACCTGATGTGTAAGCGCCATAGAGAGTCTGTGTTGTGAGGTAGCCCTTCTGGTACCATTCTCTGAATTCCTTTACGAATGCCTTGTTCTGGTCATTGTCAAAGAGGAAGTGGTCGCCTGATGCGCTTGTATATGGGCTCTTGTACTGCTCTGCCATTGTGATGAACCAGTTGCCTTCTGAGTCATAGCCAAGTGGGATTGATGTTGGGTCAATTGCCTTGATCTGAGCGCAAACTGCCTCAAGCTCATCCCAAGTTGTAGGAACCTCAATACCGTTTTCCTCAAAGAAAGTCTTGTTGTAGTAGAGAACCTCTGTTGACTTTGAGAATGGCATTGTATACATGAGTCCGTCACCGAACTGTCTGCCTTCATTGTAATAGCCTTCGATGAAGTCAGCCTTCTGTGCGTCTGTAAGACCGAGGATCTCTGTTGTGCCGTCAGCTCTTGTTACTTCGATATCTGAAGCAATGAGATCATCAAGTGTTGCAACTACACCTGCGAGGTTGTAGAGAGCAACGTGGTCTGGATAGCAGTATGCGATGTTTGGCTGATTGCCTACTGTGATCTCTGTTGAAATCTGATCTCTAACATCATCGTATCCGCCAATTGACTCTGACTGGATGTGGATGTTTGGATAGATCTTGTTGAACTCTGCGATGTAATCGTTGAGAACTGTTGTGAGGTTGCTACCCATTGTGTGGTAGAACTTGACAGTTACTTCGCTGCCATCATAGCCACCAGCTGGAATCTGGAAGTTTCCAGTTGTTGCTGCCTTAGTCTCTGAGTCACCGCCAGCGAAAACGCCCTGCACTGCAAAAAGAAGCATTGCAGCGATGAACATTGCCTTGATTAGTTTTTTCATTTTCAAACTCCTTAAAGTTGTTTTAACCCTTTGTTCCACTTCTGCTGACGCCCTTCATGATGTACTTTCTAAAGAAAATGAATACCAAGAAGAGAGGAGCAGAAACCATTGCTACAGCCGCCATCTGAATAGGATAGTTGACATCGCCTGTTGACTCAGTGAAGGCATTTCTGAGACCGTTGGTGATCATCCTATGAGCAGCGTCGTTTGCTACCAATCGTGGCCAAATGTATGAGTTCCATGCACCCATCATCTTCAGGATTGTGATTGAGATGAGTGTAGGAAGTGACATTGGCACCATTACCTTCCACAGATACTTGAAATCGCTGGTTCCATCGACCTTAGCCGCAAGGTAGAGCTCGTCTGAAATCTGCATGAAGTTCTGTCTGAGAAGATAGATATAGAACACACTTACCAGGAATGGGACGATAAGAACCGTATAGGTGTTTATCCAGCCAAGCTGTGTAACTGTACTATAGTTTGTGATCGTGAATAACTCGCCAGGAATCATCATTGTTGCCAAGAGAGCGGCAAACATCGCATCCCTTCCCTTGAACTCCAAGCGTGCGAAAGCGAATGCGGAGAAGATTGTGATGAAGAGAGAGAGAACCGTTGAGACAACACCTACATAGAGAGTGTTGACAAAGAGTCTTCCTAGGTTAGCCGTATTGAATGCCTCCACATAGTTGGAGAACATCATCTTCTTTGGCCAGAATGTTGGTACGCTCATTCTATACTCTGTGAGAGTCTTCAAGGATGAGATGATCATCCAATAGAATGGGAATAGAACAATGAGAGCCATGATCAAAAGGAAAGCATATAAAAAGAACTGGACAAGGAAATGAGTGACTTTCTGTCTCGTTGTCTCGTTCTTCATATTCTTTTCGTGCATTGTTGCAATGATATTGTCAGCCATATTTCCCCCCAATTAATAGTGAACGCGCTTCTTGCTAACCTGGAGGTTAATAAGAGTAACGATCAAGATGATGCCGAAGAGGATCAATGCTGCAGCACTTGCCCTGCCCTGGTTGTTGGCAGCAAGAGCGTCATATATGAATCCGACCATGGTATTGAGTCTTCCTGCATCGTTTGCAGGACCCATCTTCTCACCGAAGATACCGACAATGCTTGTGTATTCCTTGAATCCTCCGATGAAGCCTGTGATGACAACATACGAAATCATTGGAGAAAGAAGTGGCACTGTGATTCTTGTGAAGATTCTTCTTCTGGATGTTCCGTCTACCTTAGCTGCATCGTAATACTGCTTGTTCACGCTCTGAAGACCGCCTAGAAGGATCAGGATCTTGAATGGAAGCGCATTCCAGACAATATATATTGTCATGACTGCGATATTCGCAGCATAGGTTGAGCCATAGTTGATCCAGTTGATATGCTCTCCACCGAAGAACTCAATCACGTTGTTTATGATACCCGCTGTCACGACAATCTCATTCTCTGTTCCATAGAAGCTACCTACGATGTTGAACATAGCCGCGAAAACCATGCCGATGGCAATTGAGTTAGTTACATATGGAAGGAAGAAGATGGTTTGGAGTGTCTTGCCCAAGAACTTGATTGAATTAAGACATACAGCGATCAAGAGTGCCAAGATCGTTGATAGTGGAACTGTGAGAACACAGAGAAGAACTGTATTCTTGAGACAGTCAAGGAACCTCTGGTACTGCACAACCTTCTTGAAGTTGCCGATGCCAAACTTAAAGGTCATGCCGCCTACAGCCTTAAGACCGCTGTAGTTCTCCAAGAACGCCATTCTCACAGTATTGATGATTGGCCACACTGTGAACACAAGCAGGAGAACAATAGCAGGGGCAAGGTAAAGCCAGGCTTTCCATTGAGATTTGCTATTTACAATTTGATTTGCCTTTCCCATTGATATCCGCCTTAGAAGAAGATTCTTTCCTCTGTTTCCTTGTTGAAGATGAAGGTCTTGTTAGGCTTAAGATTGAATCTTACGCTTTCCTTATCTTCATCGATTGTGTTCTCTGCATTGATGATCGCTCTGATCACAGGGTTTGCTGATGCCTCGTTTGCACATACAACGCTAACATCTCTACCCATAACCTCAACAGAGTTGAGCGAGCATGTGAGCACGCCATCATCCTCAAGCACAAATCCCTCTGGACGCACACCAACGTAAACATCCTGATCCTTTACACCAGGGGTCTTCATCACAGCTTCAAGACCAATGTAGAGTGTCTCGTTGGAAACTCTGCCATTGAATACATTGATTGGAGGAGTTCCAAGGAACTTCGCAACAAAGAGATTCTCAGGGCTATCATAAACAGCCTGTGGTTTACCGATCTGCTGAACAACGCCAAGCTTCATTACAACGATGTAGTCAGAGATTGAAAGAGCCTCTTCCTGGTCGTGTGTAACGAATACAGTTGTGATCTTAGTAGCCTTCTGGATTCTTCTGATCTCCTCTCTAGTCTGCAATCTGAGTCTAGCATCGAGGTTTGAAAGTGGCTCGTCTAGGAGAAGGACTCTTGGCATCTTCACAAGCGCTCTGGCAATGGCAACTCTCTGCTGCTGGCCGCCGGAAAGCTCTGATGGCTTTCTATTCATCAAGTCATCAATCTGGACAAGCTTCGCAACCTCATAGGCTCTCTTGAGCATCTCTTCCTTTGAAAGCTTATCCTCGCCCTTAAGATTCTGGAGAGGGAAAAGGATGTTCTGCTTTACTGTCAGATGTGGATAGAGAGCATAGTTCTGGAATACCAGGCCAACGCCTCTATTCTCAGGAGAAAGCTCTGTAACATCGTCCTCTCCAAAGAAAATCTGTCCGCCTGATGGCTTCTGCAGTCCACTGATCATGTAAAGAGTTGTACTCTTGCCACAGCCTGATGGGCCTAAAAGTCCGATGAGCTTGCCATCCGGAATTGTGATGTCAACCTTGTTGACCGCGACTACTTCCTCAGAGGACTTCTTGTTCCTGCTAGGAAATATCTTCGTAAGTTCCTTCAATACGACTTCCATAGTACGTTCCTTAAAAATATGTTTCTCTCTTAACCCTATCCTCATGAGCCTTCTGCTTTGCCTCAAGCAGCTCCTCTTGGCTTTCAAAGATATGCTGGGAGGCATAATCCACTGAAACTGTATCGGACAAAAGATCATGAATGAGTGAGTTATTTCCTGTTGCTATCACCAGAATAAGCTGAAGAATAGCCAATAGTGCCAAAATTAAAAGACCTACAGATCCGATGACATCGAATGAGAGCATCAGGATTATGTAGGCCGGAAACATTGTTTCGATCGTAAACTTGCCAAATAGCGCTCTTATGAAAAGGGTGATATTTGACGCCTTTACGCAATTGGTTCTGATTACCGCAATTCCGAACACCTTCTTGCCGACGGTCATGCCGTTCTTGAAAATAAGAGGTGCAACAAACTCCGCCATCATAACAGCGAATAGAATTGCAAAGGTCGTGGTTAGCAAGGAGTAGTTGAGCACAAGGTTATATTCCCTCATTGCATCGACATCTAGGGTGAGCTCATTATAAGCCTCATCATATACGGCCCTTCTGTCGCCTAAGGCCTCGTACTCTTCGTATGAAATGTCGAAGGTGACTCCATATTTCTCTTCATAATAGGCATAGCTGGCCTCAAGGCTCTCTGAGTGCTTTTCAAGGCTAAAAGCAGAGGACAATGCCCATCCAAAGCCTGTGGCCAGGATGGTGATTATAATGAAATCCAGCAATGCTGCTGACACCCTCTTGAGGATGCTAGCTTTATCAATTTCGAAAACCATAGAAATACCAGCATCTCATATTATACCTTTTTCAAGGTTACTTCTATATGTAAGAGTCCACCAAATTGCGTAGTAAAGCACAAGAGGGCAATTAATGATGGCAAAAACAGGGCCAAAATAAGCTAAAGAGCAAAATCCTTGCAAATGCTCAAATGCTTGCAATATGAAAAAAGACAGCTAATTGTAAATAAGTAAACACTTTGCATTATATTTGTTTATTCACTGCTTTATGCATCTGTCGCCAAACTGTGAGTGTGGGGCCACTTTATCTGTTGATTATCACCTTTTTTAGAAGATAGAATCCGTACCATGGAAGAGAAAAGCCGCTTATTGATTATCGATGGGAACAATCTCATGTTCCAGATGTTCTATGGA
>JAZURW010000072.1:0-7687 GCA_045606405.1 Candidatus Ornithospirochaeta sp.
TCTTGAAGGCGAAGAGAGCGAAAACCTGAAGGAATTCAACAATGTTCTGAAGCTCTCCAAGGTTCAGGCTGGCCCCTATGCCTATGTGAAGACCTGGTTCCTGAAGAAGTACGGCGATGTCTTCAAGAGCGAAGAAGAAGCTCCTACCGCAAAGCCTGACCTGAAGCTGATCTCCAACAACTAAAGACCGAAATAACGGACACCACATCAAGTATAATAAAGTCACAAGGTTGAGAGAAGCAACCTTGAAGAAAAGAAAGTGAGGAAGCTACCATGAATAAGCCCTATGCGATTGATTTTACTACGAATACTGTCACCGTCACCAAGAAGTTCCTGGAAGCAGCCCAGATGATCGGAACCATCGAATTCGACACCATGATGAAGATTCGCGAAATGGGAATGACCATCATCACCAAGACTCCTGCCAAGAAGAAGAACACCAAGCTGACCTACGACAAGATGAAGAAGTACATCTCTCTGCTGGATGAAGCCGAAAAGTATCAGGCTGAGTTCGCTGCTGTACTGAACGAATCCAAAGCCTACGATGCCTCCTATGCCTATGTGCTGAACTGGTTCAAGAAGACCTTCCCCAACTACGGCAAGCAGCCTGAGCGAGACGCCAACCTGAAGATCGTCAACACCCCTGTGAACTACGACGAAGAAGTCGCCTAAAGTCCTGATTATCGGACACCCCTTCATGTATAATACAATCACAAGGTTGAGAGAAACAACCTTGAAGAACAAAAAGAAAGTTGAGGTAATTCACTATGACTACGAACAAGATTGCTGGCTATTCCTACGATGCTATCTCCAATACCCTGACCATGACCGCCGCTTTTGCGAAGAAGGCCTCCCAGCTCAACACCCCTGAGTACCACATCGTCCGTCAGCTTCGCAATGACAACCCTGGCATGAAGATCGAAAAGTCTGCGGCGAAGGCTCCCGCCAATCGTCCTTTGAACATCACCTTCGCCAAGATGGAAGAGTTCATCAAGCAGTGCCGCGACAGCAAGGATCGTCTGGAAGCCTTCAAGAAGGTCAAGAGCCTGTCCAAGATTCAGGCCAGCCCCTACAAGTATGTGAAGACCTGGTTCCTGAACAACTATGCCAACTACTCTGAACAGTCCGAATTCGATGCTGATGGTTTCGTGGTTGTGAAGACCAAGAGCCAGATGGAAGCCGAAAAGAAGGCCGCTGCCGAGGCTCAGGAGCAGAGCTTTGAGGAAGTAATGGCTGAAGCTAAGGCTCAGTTTGAAGAGACTGCTGCCTAATCGGCAAAAGGAGAAGAAAAGTGAATAGGTCTGTGCGATTGCGAAGGAATGCTTTGTTTTGCATTCCTTCCTTTTTTGTGTTCAGGGGGAGGAGGATGGAGACTGCGGCCCGAGGGACAAGTGCTTCTATCTACAACTTTGTACAAAGGTCAGAAACTTTTGTACATTCATCTACAACTATCATGCAAAAGCCTACGACTATGGTACAACCTTCTGCAAAAATGATGATTCTGCCGCCGATGGCGGTATTTTTGTTTCATTTACGGATTTGAAGGCGATCTGTCAAAGAAATTCAATGTTTACTGGAGGGTGTGCTTGCAGAAGATAGCCTGTTGCAGTATAATAAATCTTGGAAAAGTGTTGATTTATAAGGCCTTTTGCCCCAACAAAGACAGGATGGAGAGTGATTGCAGCGATGGAACGATTGATTGACTTGGACTTGCTCCAAGTCCGCTCAGTGCTGCCCATTCTTTTACAAGATAGAACAACAGATCAGAACATCATCTGGGCGACTGACACCTATGAGGCTTGCGGCGAAGGCTACAGTGCAAAAGAACCCATCATATCTGCTCTTGTGACTGGCGAAAACAGCAGCATCATTCAACCCCGCATTGCAAAAGCAGTCAGTGACCAGGCAGACCGCACCAAGAAACATGCCGAAGTGTTCACTCCTGCATGGATTTGCAACATGATGGTGAACCACTGCGATGAAGTTTGGTTTGGCCGCAAGGATGTATTCAACACAAGCGAAGAAAAGACCTGGACTCCCGCTGAAGCTCCCATTGCCTTTCCCAAGAAGAAAAGATGGCAAAGGTATGTGGATTCCAGAAGGCTGGAAATCACTTGCGGCGAGGCCCCTTACCTGGTTTCCAGATACGATGCTTCCACTGGCGAACTGATCCCCTTCAATCATCGCATTGGCATTCTGGACAGGAAACTGCGAGTGGTCAATGAGAATGCTGCGGATGAAGAAGAATGGCTGAAATTCGCATTTCGTGCTCTTGAAAGTGTCTATGGCTTTGAGTATCAGGGCGACAATCTGCTGATTGCCAGAGTGAATGTGTTGATGACATTCATGGATGCGGTGCAGGAAAGATGGCAGCGGGAAGCATCTGCTCTTGAACTGAAGAGAGCGGCAGACATCATTTCCTGGAACATCTGGCAGATGGATGGTTTGAAAGGAACAGTACCTTTCGGATCACTTCAGGAAGCCCACACACAGCTATCCATTTGGGATTTGCTCGGAGAGATGCTTCCTGCAACAGAGAACAAGAGGCCCGAATGTCAGATTTATGACTGGCGAGGGCAAGGAAAGCTGAAATACAGCGATCGATTGACGAGAAAGGGTATCGAAATGAAGTTCGATTTTGTAATTGGCAATCCGCCATACCAGGAAGAATACAAAGGCGATTCCAATGGTGCGAATCCCATTTATCATATTTTTATTGATGAAGCACGAAAAGTCAGCAGCAAAGGTAGTCTCATTCATCCTGCCCGCTTTTTGTACAATGTGGGAAAGACACCGAAACCTTGGAATAATAAAATGCTTCATGACACACATTTCAAAATCCTGAAGCATTGGCCTTCCAGTGCAAGTGTATTCACCAGTAATGTGGACATCAAGGGCGGTGTTGTAATCTCATACTGGGATCAGGAAAAAGAATTTGGAGAAATAGAGTTCTATACCCCCTACGAGGAACTGAACAGCATTGTTCGCAAGGTGCTGAAGACTAATTTCAATTCTTTCTCAAATATTGTTTCGCCTGTTGGGGTGTATCGTCTGACGGATGCTCTGTACGAAGAAAATCCCTGGGCTATCTCAAGACCCAGCAAAGGTCATAAATACGATGTGACATCGAATGTGTTCACTGTATTTCCTGAACTATTTTTTGATGATAAGCCCAATGATGGTGAACAGTATGTGCGAATTTTTGGTCGAGATAAGAATGTCCGTTGCTGCAAGTGGATCAAAAGTTCCTATGTAAAAACCAGCGAGAACTTCTCCTTCTTCAAAGTTTTCATTCCAAAAGCAAATGGTACTGGTGCATTTGGCGAATGCCTTGCTACTCCTGAGATAGGAGAACCCTATGTTGGTCATACTTTTACATTCCTAAGCATTGGTGGATTTGAAACACAGTTTGCTGCCAAAGCAGCAGTCAAATACATTTCAACGAAATTTGCTCGTGCTATGCTGGGCAGTTTGAAAGCCACTCAGGATAATTTGCGAGAAACATGGAAAAACATTCCTCTTCAAGACTTTACTCCTGATTCTGACATCGACTGGTCTTCTTCTGTTGCAGAAATTGATCGTCAGCTCTACAAAAAGTACAATCTGAGCGAAGAGGAGATTTCCTTCATCGAAACCAATGTAAAGGAGATGGCATGATGGCACAGATTACCCTGAAAACAGCGAATCATGTTGTGCCGATGATCTATGCCTACACAACTCCTGAAATCATTCGACACAATGGCTGGACGAAGATTGGTTACACCGAACAGGATGTGGAGAAGCGGCTGGAGCAGCAAACCCACACTGCGGATGTGGAGTACAATCTGGAATGGAAAGGCAATGCCATTTTCGATGATGGCTCTGGTGAAAAGTTCACTGACCATGATTTCCATGCCTATCTCCGCAAACTGGGCATTGAGGGCAAGAAGGGAACCGAATGGTTCCACATCACTGGCCCTGTTTCCAGAGGCCATTTCTATGATTTCCGCTCCAATCGCGGTCTTCTGGAACAGCTTGATGCTGTTGTTCCTTACACCCTGAGAGCCGAGCAGGATGATGCAGTCAGCAAGACTGTTGAGTATGCCAGGACACATGAGAAGGGCGAATTCCTGTGGAATGCGAAACCTCGCTTTGGCAAGACTCTTGCAGTGTACGATTTCTGCAAAAGAATGGGTGCGGTGAATGTCCTGGTCGTCACCAACCGCCCTGCCATTGCGAACTCCTGGTACTCTGATTACGAAAAGTTCATCGGCCAGGAATCTGGCTATCTGTTTGTCAGCAACACCGATTCGCTGAAGGGCAAGAAGTATGTGCTGTCCAGGCAGGAATATCTGGATGCAATCATGGCCCACAAAGGCGACAAGTGCATTGAGTTCGTCAGCCTTCAGGATTTGAAGGGAGCCATCTATTTCGGCGGCGACTACGACAAGCTGGCTGAAGTTGAGGCAATGACCTGGGATGTGCTGGTGATTGATGAGGCCCATGAGGGTGTTGATACTTACAAAACAGATGTGGCTTTTGACCACATCAAGAGAAAGTTCACCCTGCATCTGTCTGGCACTCCCTTCAAGGCTCTGGCGAATGACAAATTCCCTGAAAATGCAATCTACAACTGGACTTATGCCGACGAGCAGCGGGCCAAGAGAGACTGGACAAGTGAAGAAGGCACTGCCAACCCCTATGCCACCTTGCCGAAGCTGAACATGTTCACCTACCAGATGAGTGAAATTGTTCGGGATGAGCTGGAGCAGGGTGTGGAGATCAATGGCGAAACTGAAGAGTATGCTTTTGATCTGAATGTGTTCTTTGAAACCAAGAATGGCAGCTTTGTTCATGAAAGCTCTGTGGACAAGTTCCTGGATGCCATGACCACCCAGACGAAGTTCCCCTTCTCCACTCCTGAACTGCGGGCCGAGTTGAAGCACACCTTCTGGCTGCTGAATCGAGTGGACAGTGCGAAAGCTCTTGCCAAGAAGTTGATGGAACATCCTGTTTTCAAGGACTACGAAATTATTCTGGCTGCTGGCGATGGCAAACTGAACGAAGAAGAGGAAACCAAGAAGTCCTTTGACAAAGTTGTGGAAGCCATTGCAAAACATGAAAAGACCATCACTCTGTCTGTTGGTCAGCTGACCACTGGTATCACTGTGCCTGAATGGTCTGCGGTGCTGATGCTCTCCAATATCAAGAGTCCCGCTCTGTACATGCAGGCTGCTTTCAGAGCACAGAATCCTTGCCTGTTCAAATTCGGCGGTCAGCACTACCGCAAAGAGAATGCCTATGTGTTCGATTTTGACCCTGCCCGCACCCTGACCATCTATGAGGCTTTCGCCAATGATCTTTCTGCTGAAACTTCTGATGGCCGAGGCGACTCTGACATGCGAAAAGAGCACATCAGAGAGCTTTTGAACTTCTTCCCTGTCATCGGCGAAGATGAAGAAGGCGAAATGGTGGAACTGGATGCCGAGAAGGTGCTGTCCATTCCCCGCAAGATTCGCTCTCAGGAAGTTGTGCGGCGAGGCTTCATGAGTGACTATCTGTTCCAGAACATCTCCAATGTGTTCCATGCTCCCCAGGCTGTCATTGACATTATTACAACTTTCCAGCCTGTTGAAGAACCCAAGAACAAGTTGGAAGTAACTCATGACACCGCAGAAGAACTTTCGTTGGATGACAATGGCGAAGTGAGTCTGACTGATGATTTTGTCATTGGCAGAACCACTGAAGTTTTCGGCCCCAAAATCTATGATGACATCGGCACAATGCTGAGTGACACTGTCCAGAAAATTGATGCCCAGCAGCCGAAAAAGCAAGATGAAGCCCTGGAAAAGCTGAAGAATGCTTTCCATCAACAGGCTGTGAAACCGTTGCTGGATACTGCCAAAACAGCCTACACTGGCGACATGAAGAAAGGCGACCGCGACAGGCTGGAGCGGAAGCTGAATGACAAGGCTGATGGCATTGTGGGCAGAGCTTTTGGTGATTTCTCCATCACTCAAAAGAAGCTGGAACAGGAGCGGCAGGACTTGCTGGAAATCTGTTCGACTGCCGAAGAGAGAGCTGAGGTCAACCAGGAATTTGAAGAAAAGAAGCAGCAAGCGGTTGATGATCTGAAGCAGACTCTTTCCACTGCGGTTGAAGAGTTTGTTCAGGAGGCTGGAACCGAGGTTGTCCGCACTGTTGAGACTCAGAAGAAGGAAGAAGCAAAGAAAGGCGTCGAGGACAAGGTCAGAGATCATCTGAGAGGCTTCTCCCGCACCATTCCCTCTTTCCTGATGGCCTATGGCACTGATGAAGTCACTCTTGATACTTTCGATCAGGTGATTCCTGACCAGGTGTTCAGAGATGTGACCAGCATCACTTTGGATCAGTTCCGCTTCCTGCGGGATGGTGGCCCCTACATTGATGATGTGACTGGCGAACAGAAATTCTTTGCTGGTAAGCTGTTTGATCCTGTTGTGTTTGATGATTCTGTGAGAGAATTCATGAGACTTCGCAGGGTGCTGGCGAACTATTTTGATGAAGCCAATACTGAGGACATTTTCGACTACATCCCGCCACAGAAGACCAACCAGATTTTCACTCCCAAGTGGGTGGTGAAGAAAATGGTGGATCATCTGGAGGAAGAGAACCCTGGCTGCTTTGATGATCCCAGCAAGACCTTCATCGACATGTACATGAAGTCTGGTCTGTACATCACTGAAATTGTGAAGAGGCTGTACCAAAGTGCGAAAATGAAGGAACTGTTCCCTGATGGGGCAGAGAGACTGCGGCACATTTTTGCAAACCAGGTCTATGGTCTGGCTCCCACTGAAATCATCTACCAGATTGCGAAGAATTTCATTCTGGGCTTTGCTGAAGATGTGGCGATTGAAAAGCACAATCTGCGGCTGCTGGATTCTCTGGAGTATGCCAAGACCGAAACTCTGGAAGCGAAGCTGGAAGAGGTTTTCGGCAAGTAACTGAATGAGGGGAATTTCTGAGCAAGAGGTACTTTTCAGAGATTGCCCTTTTGCCCATCTGCCAAACTGACAATGGAGGATTACAAATGGCAAACAAAAAAAGGAAAGTCTACTTCTCTGCCCTGCAAGTGCGAGGTATGCTCTCCAACGAAGCAGAAAAAGATCTCAACAAGATCAAGACAGAGATTTTTGATCCCATTGTTGCCAAATACGATGAGGCGAAAAAGAATGGAGATTTTTCGGCTTTCCAGCGAAAAATTGAAGATGGTGCCGAAGTTTTCATGGTGAGCATGTTGCACTACGAAGGCAATGTGTTGTGCGGAATTGTCAGCCATGGCACCCCAAAAATCGAGCGGTATTTGAGAGAATGTAATCCTGAAACCTTCAATGTCAAGGAGCTGGTTCCTTCAGAAGGAAATGTGTTTGAAGAGTACAGCTTTTTCGCCATTTCCATTCAGAAAATGCAGATGGCCTATCTCAGTGACTCTGCTGTGTCCACCAACATTCCAGGGCTGGTTCTGACTTTGCTCCAACCCAGTGTAGACATCAATTATTATCTGGAAGAGAGCAGCTTGTATGACCATGACATCAAGAAGAAGATCAAACAGTTGGGGAACAAAGTAGCGGTCTATGGCACAATAAAAGGTCAGGAGGAAAGGATCCTCGGCGGTATCCCCTCGCTTACAGCTCTGGCAAATAGATTGGGAGGGCCACTCAAATCAGAG
>JAZURW010000073.1:0-3132 GCA_045606405.1 Candidatus Ornithospirochaeta sp.
TGCTTACTCTGAAATTGTCATGTTCTCTTTTGAGCGCCTTAGTGGACCATATGACTACTTGGAACTTCCTCGCCGAATCGGAAAAAAAGGCAGCAGCGAATATATGTATTCTGGTGATGTGTATTTCTTCTATGGTGAGAATAGAGCAAAGCTTTATTCTTTCGATATAGCAAATATGATCGGCTATATGATTGATGGAGATGCTTTCACTTTATCAGCAATTGGTAGCCAAGCATATAGAAAGAGCAATATTCTTGGAATACCCAATCTGTTTGATGAAAGTGGGAATATATCACAAAACTATGTGCGTGAAGATTTAGAAAACCAAGTCATATTTACATCAAAAGATGGAACTATAACAATTACATTTCAGGATTTTGGAACATATGCGATAAAGCGAGTTGAGAAAGAAGGGGCGCTGCTTTTTAGCCATTGGATTTCCCATTTCAGAAAAATGGATGGATATAGGATCCCAACAAATGAAGTATTTCATTTTTCTGAATTTGGCTATGTGGATACTTTCATTTTCAAAGAGACAGTGGTAGAAGGCAAAATCGGTGATGATTATGGCCCATACAGCGCAGACAGGCTCGTTGAACTTGGGGATCTAATAATGCAAGGAGGTTCAAATGATTGAAACTAACAAGTTATGCAAAGATTATCAAACAGGCTCTGAATTGGTTCATGCGCTCAGAAACGCCGATATTGAATGCATGGAAGGCACTGTGACTCTCTTTATGGGACCATCTGGATCTGGCAAGTCAACGGCTCTCAAAATTCTAGGTGGGTTGATAAGGCCATCGAATGGAGAGGCTTTTGTCAAGGATTGCAAAATCCATGAAATGACCGAAAGTGACTTATGTGAGTATAGATATAAGGATGTGGGGATCGTGTTTCAGAATTATATGGTGCTTGAACACTTGAAGGTCTGGGACAATGTGCTTCTTGCTTTCAGAGCAGGGGACAACAAAGATAAAGCAAAAGAATCTGACTATTACGAAAAGGCAGAGGAATTATTAAAAAGTCTGGGCATATATGAGTTGAAGAACAGAAAAGCTAGTGACCTTTCTGGGGGACAATTGCAAAGAGTGGCAATTGCACGTGCGCTTTTGAAAAGTCCAGCTGTGTTGCTTGCTGATGAACCAACTGCAAATCTGGATACAGAGTCTGCAATATCTGTAATATCTCTTTTCTCAAAACTTACCAAAGAGAATAGTACGACAACTATCATTGCAACTCATGATGAACGCTTGGCAAACTATGCAGATGCTATCTATGATTTCCAGGATGGGTATGTGAAAAAAAGATGAAAAAGGAAAATCCTAATTTGATTTCCAAGCTTTTCTGGAGTTTGCAATTTATTAAGAAGGAAATTCCCTTTTAGTTTTGTTTCTGATTCAATTCTTGGGGCTATTGATGAGTTTGATGTCTGATAGATTTAGCCTATGCTTATCAAAAGGAATCACCAAAAAATGAAAGCTATTTCTATTCTTGCATAATGAAGAGAGAAAACTCATTCTTCTTAAAAACAAGAGGAGCCCAAGTCCTGAACACAAAGCGATTTACCGATTACTTTGGGAATTTGGACTGGAATCATTCCTGTTATCATCACAAATAGTAATTATACGGTATATGCCTTATCAGTGCTTTTGTTAGAGTCCAGATGAATTTCCCCGTGGTATTTATTCGTCTGACTCTAACACCTCATAGGTTTGTGCTCAACCCCTTTTGCACCTTCCCTGGTTTTATCAAGAAGAATAGCTCACAAGGACCAGGACAAAAGATATTCGCATATAGAATGTGATATATGGTATAATCAAGAAAACTTTGCGCAATGTGTAGGATAAAATGAAATTACTGATCATAAATCCTGGTTCAACCTCAACTAAGGTAAGTGTGTTTGAAGAAGAGAAGGAGCTGTTCCAGGAAAGCGTATTCCATGATGCTCCTCTTCTCAATAGCTTTCCCACCACAAATGACCAGCTTCCATATAGAACAGATGTGGTTTTGGATATCTTGGAAAAGCATGGCATATCAATCGAGGACATTGATGTTTTTGTAGGCCGTGGTGGCTGCGCAGCAAGCCAAAAAGAAGGTGTGATGATAATCGATGAGGCTCTCTATCGTGATACGAAAAACGATGTTGGCGGCTCTGATCATCCTGCTAAGCTTGGTGTTATGATGGCCTATGAGTTTGGAACAAAGTATAAAAAGCCTATGTATACACTCAATCCAACCAACGTTGATGAGCTTTGTGAGTTCGCAAGAATCACAGGAATCAAGGGCGTGTATAGGCGTGCGCAGTCCCATGTGCTCAATCAGAAGGGCATTGCGAGGCTCCATGCTAAATCTCTTGGTAAGGAGTATGAGGACTGCAACTTCATCGTCTGCCATATAGATGGTGGTATCACGATATCAGCTCATAAATACGGAAAGATGGTTGATGGCACAGAGGGTGCAGGAGGAGAAGGTCCATTCACACCAACAAGACTTGGTACGATTCCAATTATGGAGGTTGCAAAATATGCTAGAGAGCATTCCCCTGATGAATTGCAGGCAATGTGCTCACGCTCTGGTGGGTTTGTAAGCCATTTCGGAACATCCAACTCTGATTATGTCCATTCTCTCAAGGAAAAGGGTGATGTACATGCTACTCTTGTATGGGATTCTATGATTTACCAGATCTGCAAGGAAATAGGAGCCATGGCTGTTGTGCTTGAGGGAAGGGTTGATGCAATTCTGCTAACAGGAGGTCTTGTCAGATTCGATGATATTGTGATGGGAATTAGAGAATACTGCTCATGGATTGCGCCAATTAGAGTGTACAAGGGAGAGGTTGAGCAGGAAGAGCTTTGCTATGAGATACTCAAAGTAATCCGAGGTGAGAAGAAGGCTCGCTACTATACTGCTGTTCCTGTATTCAGCGGTTATCTGTGGGATGTGAAGGACGAATAGAAACCCAAGGAAAAAAGCTACCAGAATTGATGTGACTAGTAGCGATTTTATTTTTCTTATTTAAGAATTGGTGACTTTTCATGATGCTGGCCTCCATTCAATACCATCAGGCGTGAAAAGTCTGTATTCCCTGAGATCACTCAAGGAGAGAAAGAGCCTTAAATCAAGAATCATGTC